>CAIYBH010000079.1 GCA_903924405.1 uncultured Planctomycetaceae bacterium
ATCCTCGCTGGCGCTTCGGGTTAGTACAGGAGGTCAGAAAAAGGAGTCAGGAACCAATAGCCAAATAGCCCAAAGGGTGCTCCGCACTATTGGTTCCTGACCCCTTTTTTGAGCACTGTTCGCGGTTCAGTCGCGTCAGCCTTTCCAGCTGCACAGCGGCGTCCGACCCGTCGGCGAACTGCTGCACGTCCCACAGGTCGCCAAAGACGCGACCACAGCCCCAGCTGAGCGCTTCGCTAAGGACGGTTTCAAGTGAGGAGAGCCGCGGAGGCTGATAGTCACCCTGCTGCGCAAGCTGTTCCATGATGCCATTGCCACCTCGCACCGGGATCACAGAACACACCGATGCGCCACAGTCAAAGGCCAGGCGCAGGGATTGCAGAGCACGCTCAATCCCCTCCGACTCTGAGGTCCCCGGTGGTTTCAGCAGAATGAAACAGCGAATCAGAATCTGCTGATGACGCAACTGGCGACATGCTGCAGTAAAGTCCGCCACGGTCATCTGCTTGTTCAGACGCGCCAGCGTCGGCTCGTGCGATGTTTCCAGGCCCAGCGCCACTTCCAGTTGCGTCTGACACAGCTGCTGAAAGTCGCCACACGCGGAACTGCAGAATCGTGGGTGATTCTCGACAATCACCGTGTCAAAGTGCGCGACCTGTCGGGCGATGGCAGGCCAGTCGGCGACGGGTATCGCTCGCGCATCGAAGAAGTTGCCACTGTTGTACAGCTTGACGTGTCTGGATGGCGTCAGCCGACTTAGTGCGTACTCGATCTGAGACGGGATCGCACCAGACGGAACTGTCTCCGTGGTTGTGTTCTTCCACAGGTCACACATCAAACAGTGAAATGGACATTCCCGATTCGTCAGAAAGATCGTGCTGACGTCTTCCAGAAGACCATACCGTGAGAACTCTGGCTCATTCAGGAAGTGCCATGGTTTCCACGGATCCACCTGATGCCTGGGACCCCGGGCGCTGAGTATGCGTTGGGTCAGAGTCTCCGGCATGTGGCCCCCATCCCGCTTCGCACACTCAGGACATCATCAGTCCCACGGCAGCCGCCGCAGCATCCCACAGCCACTGCGGCTTCAGAAACACCATCACCGTTGCGACCGAGCAAATGGCGCCTGCCAGCACGGATGTTGAACGCGGTTCCGCGTCCACGATGACTCGAGACTTTTCAAAGTACATCACTCCGATAATTCGCAGATAGTACGCGGCAGCAATGACCGCGTTCAGTGCCAGAGTCATCGCGAGCGTGCGACTCATTTCCGTGTTTTCACTCCAGGCCGCTACAAACAGGTTGAGCTTTGCCAGAAAACCACCAGTTGGTGGCAGACCACTCAGGCCAAAGACGCAGACGCTGAGCATCAGCGCTGTGGCGGGATGTGTCTGGCTCAATCCATGCAGATCTTCCAGCGAACGGATGGGCTTCTGACGAGTACCGGCGGCACTGAGCAGGGCAAACACACCAATCGACGTGATCCCATAGACCGGCAGGTAGAACATCAGAGCGGCAAGGCCACTGGCAGCGTTCGGAATGGTCGCACCAAAGGAACTGGCGACAGCCACGCCCACCATCATGTATCCACCATGAGAAATGCTGGACCATGCCAGCAGACGCAGCACGTTTTTCTGACGCAGTGCCATCACGTTGCCAAAGGTCATCGTGATAATCGCGATCAATGAGACAAGAAACCGAGTGGAATCGAGGGGCGACCACGCGGCCAGTTTTGTCACACCCATGCACGCCGGGAACAACTGCAGCAAAGCTACAAACCCGACAACCTTGGGCAGAAATGAAAGCATGGCGGATGAGGACGGTGACACACCCTGAAAGACGTCTGGTGCATAGAAGTGGAAGGGGACGGCCGTGAGTCGGAAGCTGAGTCCGGCAAGAATCATGATCAATGCTGCCGACAGCATCGCGTGCTCAAACCCGGGCAGAGCACTGACCGCACGCTGAGTCAGCAGAGACAGATTGGTCGTACCCGTCAGACCAAACACCCAGCTGAGGCCGAACAGAACAAATGCCGAAGAGAAAATGCTCAGCAGAAAATACTTGATGGTGGCTTCGCGAGACATCCAGTCCTGGCGTCCCAGGTAGAGCAGGATGTAGGTCGGGATACTGACCATTTCCAGGCCCAGAAAAATTCCGACCAGATCATTGGAGAGCGCGACAAAGTTCACCCCTGCCAGAATGGCCAGCAGACAGGCAAAAGACTCTGCCGCGATCGAATCCTCGGTCTGATCCCACAGGATCAGGGTCAGGAGTACGCCGGCACACAACGTCATGCCACGAATGTACCACGCAAACTCGTCCGGCTGGAACGGCCCGATCGCGGCCACATCCAGTGGGGCCTTGAGCCAACCCCACAGTGCACACAGCAACGACAGAAGCGTGAGCACTCCCCAGCGATGTCGCAGGCCCGCCGAGGCTTTTCCGGTTTCGCTGACCAGAAAAGGAGCGGCAAGAAACATAATACAGACCGTGGCGATCAGAATGATCTCGGGAATAATCAGTCCGGCAGCCTGGTTGAGGTCTTGAAATGCGGGCACGGGTCAGTCTCAACATCAAAGAAACATAATTTCGTAAAACACAACCATGCGTCCAGAGCACTACTCCACGGACGCTTCCACCGCTGGAGTCTCCGATGGAGCGTCTCCTGCCACAGTTCGCGGAACCTTCTCCAGATGATCCACCACCGCCTTGATGTCCGGGCGAATCATATCAAGCAACGGGCCGGGCTTCACACCGATCCACAGACACAGAATTGCCAGAGGTGCAATTGCCAGAAACTCACGAGGATTCATGTCGTCAATGTCGTGATCCCCATGATGCGGCTCGACAAGCGTCCCGAAAAACACCTTCTGCACAGCGGTCAACAAATACCATGCTCCAAGAATCACACCCGTGGTTCCGAGTGCGGAGTAGACTGGATTCGCTCGAAACATCCCGGCCAGTGACAGGAACTCACCCACAAATCCGTTCAGCCCCGGCAGCCCGATGCTGGACATGGAAATGAATACCATGAAGACGGCGATTCGCGGCAGACGCGTTGCCAGGCCACCCATTTCCGACATCTCACGTGTGTGATAACGCTCGTAAATCATGCCCACAATGATGAACAGAGCCCCTGTGGACAATCCATGGTTGATCATCTGCAGCACACTGCCGGTGATACCTTCCGTGTTCAGTGCAAACAGCCCCAGCATGCAGAACCCAAGATGCGCGACCGAACTGTAAGCCACCAGCTTTTTAATGTCGGTCTGCGCCAGAGCACACAGCGATCCGTAAATGATGCCAATGACCGACAGCAGGCCAATCACCGGCAACCCGATGGCCACCGAGGCCTCTGGAAACAGGGGCAGGCAGATTCGCAGAAAGCCATAGCTACCAAGCTTCAGCAACACTCCCGCCAGTACAATACTGCCAGCTGTGGGCGCTTCCACGTGTGCCAGTGGCAACCATGTATGAAATGGAAACACGGGCACCTTAATCAGGAATCCCATCGAGACCGCAATGAACAGCGTCTTTTGCAGCTCCGTCGGTATTGGATGTGTCTTCAACCACGCCGAGAGTGCCGGGAGTGATGTCAGATTTGCCGGCGCCGTCGGATCCGCGGAGGCGTATAACACCACGTAAATTAAGCCTGAAAGTGTCACCAGACTTCCAGCCAGCGTGTACAGGAAAAACTTCACCGCCGCCCACTTCCGCTCTTTACCACCCCAGACGGCAATCAGGAAGAACAGCGGAATCAGGGTCATTTCAAAGAATACGTAGAACAGAATCAGGTCAAACGAACAGAAGACGCCGACCAGCCCCGTCTCCAGCAACAGCAGCGCGGCATAAAACTCCGCCGCCCGATCCTGAATGGATTCCCACGAAATCAGAATGGCTGAAACTGTGAGCAGGGTCGTCAGGGCGATCATCGCCACACTGATCCCATCCACTCCGAAGTACAAATCCAGCTGCATCCGCCCGGACTTCAGCCAGGTGTGCACATATTCAACCTTGGGCTGCAGCACCGAATCCGGAGACACCGTGGATGTCAGCGGCTTCATGCCGGACTCCAGTGACATCGCTCCGGCTGAATGATACCGCGCCAGCAGAAACACAGAACAAAGCAGGGCCAGTGAGCCCCCGCAGACCGCGACCCAGCGAGCGTTGGCTGTCGCCAGCGATGACCGAAACAGCATCAGTAAGACGGCTGTGACGGTGGGAATCGCCAGAGTGATGAAGAGAAGTGCTTGCATGAAAGTGACGCCAATCGCAATCAGTGAAAAACTGTCAGAAAACTCCGGGACCGCACAACACCTGAAACATCACAGCAGGGTCATTGCCAGCACCACAGCAGCCACCATCCCAATCCACATCACCCCGGCGTAGGCTGTGACCGGACCGCCCTGCAGACCCTTCAATCGATCACTCAGTGTCCGCGGTACCCGGGCTACACCGTCAATCAGCCCGTCAATCACCAGCCGATCAAACAAGGTCGACAACCACGCAATGGCTCGCAGCGGGAACACCACCAGAACCAACAGGATCTCGTCCAGGAAGAATTTCCCCTGCGACAACGCATAAAAAGGCTTCAGGACAGTTGCGATCTTCGCTGGCACCGTCGGCATCGCGACATACAACATCCACGCCAGTCCAATCCCCGTCGTCGCAATGAAGACGCTCAGTGCCATGACGTCGAGATGAAAGTGGCCTTCCACTGGCGTCAACCCTGTCGTCCGCTGCAGGTAGCCAGCGAACAGATGAGTCGGCCCGACGGCCAGGCCAATCAACAACGCACTCACGGCCAGAATTCGCAGTGGCCACGCCATGATCGGAGTGGCTTCGTGCGGATGATGACCAGCCTCTTCCGGAAATTTTTCCGGACCACAGAAGGTCATGAAGTAAGCCCGGAAGGTGTAAAACGCGGTTAGCAGCGCCGTCAGAGAGGCAATGACCAGCACAATGCCAAAGAAGAGGCCGTACTGACTGGTCCTGGAAGCTGCAATCAGCACTGCCAGAATCTCGTCCTTGCTCCAGAAACCGGCCAGCAGAGGAACGCCGGCGAGTGCCGCGGCACCCACCAGAAATGTCCAGTGTGTGATCGGTAAGGCACGCTTCAGTCCACTGAAGCGCCGCATGTCAATCACGTCACCCATGGCGTGCATGACGCTTCCGGCCGCCAGAAACAGCAGGGCTTTGAAGAAAGCATGAGTGAACAGGTGAAACATCCCGGCGGTGACCGCTGGAGTCACCAGTTCGGCACCCGCGGCACCACAGCCCAGCGCCATGAACATAAAGCCCAGCTGGCTGACGGTCGAATAGGCCAGAACACGCTTGAGGTCGGTCTGAGTCAGGGCGATCAGTGCCGCAAGGGCAGCGGTAATCGCACCGGTACCCGTCACCGTCAACTGGACCAGCGGAGCATATTCAAACAGCGGGGTACAGCGAGCCACCAGGTAAATCCCCGCGGTCACCATTGTCGCCGCGTGAATCAACGCGCTGACAGGAGTCGGCCCTTCCATCGCGTCCGGCAACCAGACCTGCAGAGGAAACTGAGCGGATTTGCCCATCGCTCCAAGGAACAGACAGAAACAGATGGCCGGCATCAGCGACGGGGCGACTGAGTGCAATCGGGCAATCGTCGCCGGGTTACTGAGCACATCGCTGAAACTGACGGATCCAAACGAGGTCCAGATCAGAAAGATGGCCATGATCAGACCAAAGTCGCCAATTCGATTGACAACAAACGCCTTCTTTGAGGCCGCCGCTGCGGAAGGCTTGTGGAACCAGAAGCCAATCAACAGATAACTGCAGAGCCCGACCATTTCCCAGAACACAAACAACAGCACAAAGCTGTTGGCCATCACCAGCATGCACATGGAAAACACAAACATCGACACCGCAGCGAAGAATCGCGGATACCCTGCGTCATGATGCATGTAACCGGATCCGAACATCGCAACCAGCAGGCTGACGCCGGTGACCATCGACAGCATAATCGCAGAGATCGAATCCACGCGCAGTTCGAAGGGCACCTCCAGTTTGCCCACGTGCAGCCATTCAAAACCGAAGGCGACAATCTCCGGACCCACCTTTGGTTCCGCATCGGATTTGGCCTTCAGCGCGGCCACGGCAGCGGCCAGCCGTGACTCTTCCGATTCCCCGGACGCAGCACTGCCTCCGTCCGTTGACTCAGGCTGTGCCGTCGCAGCCTCGCCCGCGGGCTGCTCCGCCTGAGCCGTTGCGTTTTCTCCCGCACGCCAGATCTCGGGCTTGTTGGCCTGTGAGTCCACGGAGGGCAGCGAATACAGGAGCACCAATGAACTGAGAAACGAGACCGCCAGCGCTGACCAGCAGGGCAGGTGGCTTCTGTACTTCAGCACCTTCGGACCGAGCAAAGCCGTTACGATGGCAGATGCCAGTGGTGCCACCGGAATCAGCCAGAGAAGCGGATAGAGCAGTTCTTCAGACATATTGGCCAGCTTCCAGCCGTTAAGACCGGGCTTCAAAGTAAAACGCAGTGTCAGTAGTCAGTTTCAGACGTGGTGAACAGCGAACTGTTCGGGTGAGCATCAGCAAACTGAGCCCCGCGGTTCCGCAGTGATCTCTGTTCAAAGACGCCCTGTCGATGTTACGGGTGTCCGGCTGTTCCCACCGGAGCCACTCCGGCCGGTGTCAGTTTGGGAATTCCGTCGTAGGCGGACGTCGCAACAGCCGCCGGCAGGGATTCGCCCTGATCCGGTGGATTCACGTCCGATTCCCGCAATTCCGACCACAGCCGAATATCCAGCGAATGCGACTTGCGGTAAAGCGAAAGCACCAGCGACAACGCCAGTCCGGCTTCACAGGCCGCAACCGTCAGCACGAAAATTGTGAAGGCCTGTCCTTCGCTGTTCTGATGGATTTTTCCAAAGGTGACCAGCGACAGAGAAACCCCGTGCAGCATCAACTCGGCGGAAAGCACCAACAGAATCAGATTGCGACGTGTGACAAAACCAATGGCGCCCAGCACAAACAACCCGGCAGCCACCAGCAGAATTCGAATTTCTTCAGGTCCGAAAGGTACAGTCATCAGAGAGCCCCCTCTTCACGTCGAGGTGCGATCGCAATGGCGCCAATGCTGGCCACCAGAAGCAGAGTTCCTGCCAGTTCCACCGCGAACAGATAGTCGCCAAACAAGGACCGCCCGAGCCCCTTCATGCTGCCCACCGGGGCTTTGCTGTCTGCCCGGCTGAGGAAGTTCGGGATGGCAGGAGGCAGTGGTGCGATGACCGGCTTTGTCGGGTCAAGTGCCACCATTGTGCCGGGTTGTTCCACCGGTGTTTCCGCGGCCGCGATCTCGACCCGCTCGTAACGCGGGGGATCCGACTGCAGCACCATGGCCATCGATCCCAGAAACACAAAGGCCCCCAGACTTGCCGGCCAGACCTGCTGAGCACGCTGATCATACCCCGCTGCACCACTCTGCTGCGCCAGCATGATCACGAACAGGAAGGTCACAATTACAGCACCCGCGTACACGATAATCGTGGCGGCCGCCAGAAACGGAGCACTCTGCAACATAAACAAACCACAGGTGCACAATGTCGCGATGGCAAACCACAGCGCGCCATACACCGGATTCCGCGATGAAATCATCAGAACTCCACCGCCGAGTGCACCGGTGGCAAAGACCCAGAACATCACTTCACTGGCCAGATCCGAATTGCTCTTTCCGCAACCGGCAAAAAACGACAACAGGCCCGCGACGGCAATGAGCACGCCGATTCGCGGAGTTCGGGAGGCTCCCGACTTTCGTCCAGGCATCAGCCAGAGCAGGCCGATCGCCCAGAGCACAAGTCCCAGCACGGTGGCCGGGTGCTGCTGCAACCAATTGTTCATCGCTGACCCTCCACGCCGGTCGTCCTGATCACGCCCGCGGTTTCTGCTTTTGCTGACCGATCCGACTGCGGAACTCCCGTGGCCGGACCCAGTGCCGGCAACTGCTGAAATTCAGAGGCTGGTCCCAGCACGCCCCGACGGGTCCGCACAGGGTCCCGCGCATCATTCCGGGTGCGATCATAGACACCCAGCAATTTTTCGCGATCGTACAGCAGGTCAGAACGCGACTCTCCGGTCAGGTCGTAAATATGAGTCAACTCGATGGCGTCCACCGGGCAGGCCTCTTCACACATGCCGCAGTAAATACACCGCAGCTCGTCCAGCACAAAGGACTTCGGGAACTTGTCCCGGTCGGGCCACTCCGGGGGTGCCGCCTGCGCTTCAATCGTGATGCAATTGGCCGGACAGGCCGTGGCACACATCATGCACGCCACGCACTTGACCCGATCCTTCTCGTCCCGGTTCAGACGATGCACTCCGCGGTAGTGCAGAGGCAGTTCCGGCTTCACTTCCGGGTACTGCTGAGTCACGGGTTTACGGTCCACCACGTGCTTCAGAGTCGTTTTCAGGCCCTGCATAATGGCGGGAACAAAGGTTGACTCCCAGAACCCAAGCTCCGGTTCCTCAACCCACCGCACATTTTTCTTTTTTGCTGTCTGTGACATGTTTTCCCACCTCTGCACTCACTGAGGAAACTTACCAGTTTCCGGCTGATTCCCCAATCCGTTGCCGCTGCCCCGATAGGTCGTCTGCGAAGACCCGTGTGATTCTAATGCGCTGCCGAATGTCCTGAGGCGTGTCCGGCACTGTGGCCATGCCCCACATGACCAGGTGCTGCCGTTGCCTTACGCCGCACGTAGCCTGGCTTCGCACGCCGTTCGGCTTCTCGCAGCGAAGCACTGATCATGCCCCATGCCGCAAACAGCATCAGCGATCCCGGCAGCAACCACCAGCGACTGACACCAAAATGCGCACAAAACATGACCATCAACAGGTTGGCCAGGGACAACGGAATCATGACTCGCCACGCCAGCTCCATCAGCTGGTCAAAACGAAATCGAGGAATCGTCCACCGCAGCATAATCATCACGCAGACAAAGAAAAATGCTTTGCTGACCAGCACCAGCAGCTTCACCAGCCAGGCACCAGCGTAGGCACTGTCGGCTTCCGCAATTCCCGGAAAATGCCAGCCTCCGAGGAACAGGATCGAGGTGAGGAAGCTGATGGTGATCATGTGCGTGTATTCGCCCAGGAAGAACAGGGCCCATTTCAGAGCACTGTATTCCGTGTGCCAGCCACCCACCAGTTCCTGTTCACATTCGGCAAGGTCGAAGGGCAGTCGGTTGGCTTCTGCCAGCGAGGCCGTGAAAAACATCAGGGCAGCAAGCGGCTGGAACCAGATGTTCCAGGCCATGATCCCGCCCGAAACCTGCTGCTGCATGATCTGCTCAAGGTTCAGAGTCCCGGAGAGCAGGGCGATCCCCAGGACAGACATGCCCAGCGGGATTTCATAACTGACAACCTGCGCACTGGCTCGAAGCGCCCCGAGGGCACTGTATTTGTTGTTGGAAGCCCAGCCGCCCAGCACGATCCCGTAAACGGCAAGACTGCCGACCGCGAAAATAAAGACCAGTCCGATGTCGATGTTCGGGGCAATAATGAAGCGAATGAAACCTGGCGCTGCCGTATCGCCGACCGGTCCGAATGGAACCACGGCAAAGGCCAGCAGAGCTGTGAAGACGGAGATCCCGGGCGCAATCAGAAACAAAATCCGATCAACGTGGCTGGGGATGACTTCTTCTTTCAGCAGCAGTTTCAATCCATCGGCCAGCGGCTGAAACAGCCCCATCGGCCCGACGCGATTTGGCCCGACGCGGTCCTGCATCCATGCTGACAGCTTTCGCTCCAGCAGAATCAGGTAGTTGCATACGCCCGGGATGGCTCCCACGACGACGGCGATTGTGATCAGTGTGATCAGAAGTTCCGGCATGGCTATTCGGTCATCGAGTAAAGGACTCGGAATTCAAACGTTTGACACAACGATCCACCACAGCACTTAAACAGCACCTGCCGGCTGCGCGGCATTCAGAAACACTCCATCCGCTTTCAATGCCGGATCTGACAACCCGGCGAGGGCGGTCACCTGTGCGGCAATCTCTGAACGAACGGCGTCGGTCTGCACCAGTCCCGTTCGCTCGGTCAATTCCCACAGAATTCGGGAATCCGGACGCGTTCCGTCGGGGCCTCGAACCGATCGGCGAATCAACTGCGCCAACCCTTTGTGATTCACGACAACGCCTTCACGCTCAACAAATGTGCCGGATGGCAGCACGTGCGTCGCGTGTTTCAGCACCGGCGATGGCAGAAAGTCCTGCACAATCACAGTCTCGACCTTACTGAAAGCCTCCGCCTGGATTTCAGAAATCCAGCCATCCGGGTCCCCACCCGCGAGGTACACGGCGCCAAACTGACCGGCGGAGGCCAGTCGGAGCAGTTCTTCGAAGGGCATGACGTCCTTCGAGAAGTGCGACAGGACCGCCTGAACTCCCGCTCGATTCGGGCACTTCTCAGCCCGAATCGTAAACTTCACGGGCTCAACGACGTTGCCCCGAACGTCTTTCGGAAAATGATCGTCCTGACCTTCGACTCGGACCGGCCCCATGGCGAGCACAGCGTCCGGTGACAGAGACTTCAGGAAGCTGGCCAGAATCCAGGCTTCTTCGACGGTCATCCAGGGAGATAGCACGGCGGCAACCTTCGTGCGTCCGGCCGCTGCCGTCTTTCGCAGAGCCGCGCGAGCCGACGTGACGATCTGATCCCAGTCACGTGAAACCACCTGGCCATTGGTCCGCATCTCAGGGGCGCTGAGCCGCTGATCAGAGTGCGTGTATTTCCAGCCAAATCGGCCCGCGTCGCACATAAAGTGCCCCTGAGCCTTTTCGTTGGCTCGCGGCTTGAGACGGTAAACACGCTCGTCGTTCTGGTCCACGGTCACGCTGCAGCCCGTGCTGCAGCCGGTGCACACCGAGTTGGTGCTCTTCAGCCACCACACACGCTGCTGATACAGGAAATCCTTGCTGCACAGCGCCCCGACCGGACACAGGTCCACGACGTTGCCCGCCAACGGGTTGTTGACCGGATGGCCGGGGAAAATATCAATCTCTTCGTGACTGCCACGGCTGACCACCTGCAGTTCGGCAGACCCGGAGACTTCCCGGGTGAATCGAACACAGCGAGTGCACATGATGCACCGATCTGTGAACAGCGTGATCTGATCCCCGATATACGTTTTGTCCGGCTTGATATTCTTGGGCTCATTCAACCGGCTGTAACCACGGCCATAGTTGAAGCTGTAGTCCTGCAGGTAACATTCTCCAGCCTGGTCGCAGGTCGGGCAGTCCAGCGGGTGATTCAGCAGCAGATATTCCAGAGTCGCCTTGCGGGCGTCTTTGACCTTCTGGCTGTCTGAAATGATTACAGTGCCGTCTTTCGCCGGAGTCTGACAGCCCGGGACCAGCTTGGGCTGCATGGCCACAGTGCCGTCCGGTTTGCGATCACCCACTTCGACAAGACACATGCGGCAACTGGCCACCACTGACAACGCCGGGTGCCAGCAATACGCCGGGATCTCATCGCCGACCTTTGCGGCCGCCTGAATACAGTTCAGCCGCTCACTGGCGCCGATCTCAACGTCTTTACCGTTTACTGTTACTGTTGGCATGCTGGTACCTGATCGCTGAACTCAAATCCTGAGAATTCTGTCTGCTGATCGCCGGCGAATGACAGAGAGCCTCTGATCATCCGCGGAAACCACTGTCCGCGTCTTGTCTATCGTTCTGTCCGGTGTCTGCTGATCAAACACCGGGTTCGTTGGCGGCTGGTGCCGGCTGCCGAGACGCCTGAAAGACTGTCGACAACTTTCAGGAACCACGCCCGCCGCAAATGCAGCGTTGCAGTTCCGATCAGCAACACCAGATCCTGTCTAATTTCTCTGGTTCTTCCATTACGACTTCAGTGTACGGCCATCAGCTTCTGGGCTGAGGTGACCGTGGCACGCTGTCCACGAATGTAGTCTTCAAACTCCCCACGGAACTTGCTGATGGCATTCTTCACCGGCCATGCGGCCCCGTCGGACAGTCCGCAGATCGTGGTTCCGGGGATGATCCCCATCGACCCTGCCACTTCCATCAGCAGGTCCAGGTCTTCCACGCGACTGTTCCCCGTGCGGATGCGTTCCAGAATCTTGGTCATCCACGCAGTGCCTTCACGACACGGTGTGCATTGCCCGCAGGATTCGTGAGACATGAACCGGCAGCAGTTGTACAGCACGTCGACCATGCTGGTCTGGTCGTCAATCACCACCACCGCAGCCGTTCCCAGGCCCAGACAGCCCACTTTGCCCGGTCCGGCGAAGTCCAGCTTCGTGTCGAGTTCCTTATCCGACAGAAATCCCATGCTGATTCCGCCGGGAACAACCGCCTTGGCCTTTCGACCTTTCCAGACGCCCCCAGCGTGCTCTTCAATCAGTTCCCGAGCTGTCACGCCCAGCGGCAGTTCCACACAGCAGGGCTTGTTCACATGGCCGCTGACGCAGTACAGCTTCGGGCCGTAGCTGCCGGGGTCACGAGGATTGTTGGGATCCGGCTGTACGCCGATGGATTTGAACCATTCAATTCCGCGGTACAGGATCTGAGTGACGCAGCAGAGCGTTTCCACGTTGTTGACAATCGTGGGTTTACGAAACAGGCCTTCAATGGCGGGGAAGGGGGGCTTAATACGCGGCCACGCACGTTTCCCTTCCAGACTTTCGATCAGTCCGGTTTCTTCACCACAGATGTAGGCCCCGGCACCACGGTGCAGCACGATGTCCAGGTTGAACCCGGTGCCCTTGATGTTCTGTCCCAGAATCCCCGCGGCATAGCATTCCCGAATCGCTGCATCCAGAACGCGGTAGCTGGTCCCGTATTCATAACGCAGGTACAGATAGGCTTTGCTGGAACGGATGGAGTGGCAGGCGAGGATGATGCCTTCGATCAGCTGATGCGGATCCTTTTCCATCAGGTACCGATTGTTGAACGTCCCCGGTTCACTCTCGTCCGCATTGATCGCGAGGTAAATCGGTCCCGGGTGATCCTTGGGCAGGAAGGTCCACTTCAATCCGGTCGGAAATCCGGCACCGCCGCGACCGCGCAGCCCGGAATCCTTGACGATGTTCGTGACATCCGCCGGCGCCATGCTGAGAAATTCCTTCAGGCGGGAGTAACCTCCGTCGGCCTGATAGGATTTCAGTGACGCACTGTCCGGCTTATGAATGCGGGCGAAAAGTACTGGTTCAAACTTTGCCACAAGTGACCTCTGAGTCGTTGTGTGTGAGACAGTGATCAGGATTCCGGATGATTTCTGGTCAGTCTGTCTGATGTCCCCGTTACCGATGTTCTTTTCTGACGGTCACATCCTGATGTTGCAGGAAACATCAGAGCCTGTTGCTGTCAGAGCTTGTCAATCAGCGCCGCCGCTGATTCCGGTGTGATGTCCATGTGACAGACGTCATCGACCAGAATGCAGGGCGCCCCTTCGCAGGCACCCAGACACTCCGCAAATTCCACGGTGATTTTTCCGTCTGCCGAGGTCTGACCCGGATGGACTCCGTATTTGTGACAGACCTTTTCCAGCAGCTCTTCGCCACCTCGCAGCATGCAGGAAATGCTGCGACAGAACCAAACGCGGTGTTTACCCAGCGGATGGTGTTCATCCTTGAAGAAGTTGTAGAAGGTCATGGTGTCATGAACTTCTGACGGATGCAGTTCCAGCAACTCGGCAATCTCCACGATTGCTTCGCGCGACACTGCTCGCAGTGTGTCATGGACCAGATGCAGTGCGGGAAGTGTGACCGCACGCTTATTCGGGTACTTCGGGAACTCGGCCCGGATCTTCTCGCGAAGTTCTTCGCTCAGCACGCTCATTGTCAGTCAACCATCAGCTAAGGGTCAGAAAAATCAACGGTCGAGTTCTGCGGCGATGATGTTGATGCTTCCCAGAACCGCGACCACGTCACTGAGCTGGTGGTTGCGAATCAGGTGCGGAAACATCGAAAAGTGAATGAGGGATGGCGGTCGGGTACGAGCGCGATACGCCCGCGTTTCGGCGTTGCCCACAATGTAAAAGCCCAGTTCGCCGTTTGGTGATTCGGTCGCCGCATAGACCTGCTCACGAGGCACATCGTAGCCTCGGTTGGGCATGATCACTTCGAAGTGCTGGATCAGGCCTTCGATACTGCGGTAGACGGCCGGCTTGGCTGGCAGAACCATGTCGGTTTCCACGCCGATATTCACCGGGCCACCCGGAATGTTCTCTACCGCCTGCTCGATGATCTTCAGACTCTCCAGCAGTTCCTGCATACGCACGAGATATCGGGAGTAGCAGTCGCCGCCTTTTGAGCAGATGACGTCGAAGTCAAGATCGGCATAAGCGAGGTAGGGTTCGTCGCGCCGCAAGTCCCGCTCTACACCGCTGGCGCGAGCCACCGGGCCGGCAGCACTGAAATTGATGGCGTCTTCGTGGCTGAGGTAACCAATGCCTTTGGTGCGGTCCACAAAGATCCGGTTTTTCGTCAGCAGCCGATCGACTTCTTCGTAGACCCGCGGAAACTCACGGACAAACTTCCGGACTCGATTGACCCAGTCCGTGTTGACATCGAACAGCACCCCGCCCACACGCGTGTAACTGGTGTGGAACCGCTGCCCGGATGCCAGCTCTACAATGTCGTAGATGTGCTCACGCTGCTGGAAGAAGTACAGGAACGCGGTGAAACCGCCAAGGTCCAGAGCCGTGGTGCCGAGGTTCAGCAGATGGTCATGCATCCGCATCAGTTCTGCCAGGATGGTGCGCAGATAGCGACACCGCGGAGTCAGTTCAATTCCCAGCAGCTTTTCGACCGCGTGATGCCAGGCAATCTCGTTGGCCAGCGGGGACAGATAGTTCATCCGGTCCACAATGGTCACGTACTGATTAAAATCCAGGTGCTCGCCCAGCTTTTCAAATCCGCTGTGCAGGTACCCGATGTAGGGGACCGCATTCAGCACCTTTTCGCCGTCCAGTGTGAGCACCAGACGCAGCGTCGTGTGAGTCGCCGGGTGCTGGGGGCCGAAATTCAGCGTCCAGACGTATTCACGTTCGGCTGATTCTGTTTCCAGAGTATCTACGGGAGTCAGAGGCATGGAATGAGGCCAGACAAACAGAAGAACTGCGGTCACCACTGTCAGGCACCAGCCTGACAGTCCTGGAAATTACGTTGAAATCACCGGGACATGCCCGTCAACACGTCAGCTGCCGGAACGAGTGATCACGGGGAAGTTGTGACGTTCGCCGCGTCCCTTCAGCGGATAATCCTTTCTGAGCGGCCAGGCGTCAAACTCTTCCGGCATCAGAAGCCGTCGCAGGTCAGGATGTCCCGTGAAGGTAATCCCGAACATGTCAAACACCTCACGCTCCATCCAGTCCGCGGCTTTCCACAGCGAATAGACGGATGTCAGAGTCGGGTTGGGCAGGTTCAGAGCGGTCTGAACCGTCAGCCGTTCGCCGGAATCCATGTTGAGCAGCAGGTAGACGACCGTAAAACGATCCGTCGCCCCTTCGTACTCCAGCCAATCCACTGCGGTCAGGTCAATCAGCACACTGAAACCGAAGTCGGTCTTCAGTCCGCTGAGCACGTCAAAGAGAACCGCGGCCGGCACGTCGACTCGCCGATTGTCCCGGAACACGTGTTCGGTAATGCCGCTCCCAAACCGTTCCTGCAGTACTGACAGCTCAACCATGATTCGCGGGTCCTTTCAGGGCAGTGCCGGTTGCCGCAGCGGAAAAGCCGCCCAGCTGCACAAGATTCGCGTCCTGAATCCGGTAACGCTCGTCCATGTCAAAAGGAGTCGGCCCGACGGGGGTATCACGAATCGCGAACTCACGCCCCATCACCGTTCCGGTACGACGCACCTTGGCCTGCATTTCGATCACCGCAGCCAGCAGCTGCTCCGGACGTGGCGGGCATCCCGGGACGTACATGTCCACCGGAATGAACCGATCCACTCCCTGCACCACGGCGTAGGTGTCGAACACCCCGCCGGAACATGCACAGGCGCCCATTGAAATGCACCACTTGGGTTCTGGCATCTGCAGCCAGATACGCTGCAGGACGGGCAGCATTTTCATAACAACACGCCCCGCCACAATCAGCAGGTCGCATTGCCGCGGACTGAATCGCATTACCTCGGCACCGAAGCGGGCGAGGTCATGTCGTGAGGCCGCGGTGGCCATCAGTTCGATGCCGCAGCAGGCCGTTGCAAAAGGCATGGGCCACAAACTGTTGGAACGTGCCCAGTTGGCCGCCGCGTCCAGTTTGGTGATGAAGATATTTTCCGGAAGACCTACCGCCATCGAAAAACCCCTTTCCGCCACGCGTAGACCCAGGCGAGCGCCAAAGTGCCCATAAATACCAGCATAATCCCGAAGACCGTGTCCCGCAGTTCGGGCGGAACACCAGCCTCACTATAGGCACTGACTGCCCATGGATACAAAAACAGCAATTCAACGTCAAAGACGAGAAACAGAATGGCGACCAGATAGAACCGCACGTCAAAAGGTTGACGCGCATCGCCCACCGGGTCCATGCCTGATTCGTAGGGCATGTCCTTGACGGGCGTCTTCTTTTTGGGGCCCAGCAGGTGTGCCACCAGCAGGTTCGTTACCACAAACCCGACCAGAATCGCCCCATACACAAATAACGGCGGCAAATCGGGAAGATTCACTTCAATCCCCTTTAGTCTGCTTGATGTCCTGAGCCAGGAGCGTTCTGTCGAATTTCCAGTCCCAGTTTCGACCGGTTCTTCCAGTGACGTTGGCATTTCTGCAAGCGCAATGTGTCCCGGCGCAAAATTCTGCAGTTGTGGAATACGTCCAAAAGCCTGCCGAATCAAGGCCAACCGCCCAGACTGGTGAAAGGCTCTCGCTTTCGGAAATTACGAAGTTCCACGTCGCAGCCCCCGCCAATGGCCGGCGTGCACGCTCCGCGGTGCTCACCCCATTCTTGCCAAATCCAGCCTTTTTCATCGTTTTTTGCGGCGTTTTCGCCTCGGTTTTCCACTTTTTCGCTGGTTTTGGTTCGTTTTCGGCCTTCAGGGTCCGCGGTGGGATGGCGAAACGGAGGCACGCTGGAAGTTCCGGGGCGTTTTCAACTTGATGGAGCAAAAGGATTCGAGTGGCGAGTTCGACACTGAAAACGCTGGACGTTCGTTTCGACGGAGCGAAACG
>CAIYBH010000080.1 GCA_903924405.1 uncultured Planctomycetaceae bacterium
GATGAGCAGGAACACTCCGGCCGCTTTGTCGTCCTGCAGGAACCGATCCGCAACGACGGAGTCGGCCTTGCCGTCGCTGTGGGACTCACGATCGCTCGGTTGCATGATCCTGCCGAAGGACCGGAAGGTTTCTATGCGGATGTGCGGCAGGACAGTGTCACCAGTGTTCGTCGCCGTAAGAAGGCGATCGCTCCGATCGTCTGGGCGGACGATGTGCTGGGCGAGAACGACCTTCGTTGGGTTGTCATTCATCTGAATCCGCAGCCTGTTCGGCCCACCACCACGACCACCACCTGCAGCCCGTCCTACGGCCACTGTTTGTATGAAGCCGAGTTTGACGTTGCTGATCCGGAAGTGACGCACTGGGTCTTGGCACTCGATGAAAAACGGGAGCCAGCCGATCGCTGCGCGTCAGGTTACTCCTGTCAGCCGCCCACGCCGGATCCCACTTCCGATCAGGCGGAAGCCGGCGAGCAACGACGAACCTGCTGTGGCGACGCTAGCCGATCAACTACGACCTCGCCTGCTCCCTGTTCGGGATCCTGCAGCTGGACGTGGGATGTCTACTCGAAAGCCTGGTCCGTTCAGTCCAGCACCTGTTATGACACATGTGCCTGTGATGTTCCAGACTTCTGTGGCGAATCGACCGGGGAATCAACTCGCACCGACTGCATTTCCGGAGGAGCCCCACGGCCACCGTATTGTGGCGGCTCCACCACACCCTGTCCGCCAGCGACGACGTCACCGAACGGTGGTTGCGGTACCGGATGCACGTATTTCTATCGCTTCGGTGCCTGGCATCTCGTCGAGAATCACTGCACTGGACCGCAGTGCGCCTGCTGTCCGCCCTTTGGGATCCCGGCTGGTGATCCGGAATGCCAGACGATGAACGTGGGTTGTTGCTTTCCTCCACCACCTCCTCCGCCTCCACCACCTGAGCCCTGTACGGGATCATGCGACTGGATCTGGGAACCATCAAGTAACGTCTGGGTCCGAATTGCTGGCAGCTGCAGCGGCGGCGGAACGACCGGATGTGGTTGCGCTCCGCCAAGTTATCTGGGTGCTGACTGCAACACGCGCGGCAACACCAGCTGTGCTCCGCCGCCGGGAGGAACCACTACCACGTATGATCCCTGCGAGCCTCCACCTTCGACAACGACCGGAAATCCCAATAACTGCGAAGGATTCTGTCGTTGGAAATGGAACGGGACTGCCTGGGTTTTGGAGTCTTCCACCTGCGCAGAATTCTGCCCATGTGATTCCGCTCCACCGTTCCCCGGAACGCAGAATGGTCAGGTTCAGCAGGTTCGTTGCACATTTGCTGAAGGCTGTTGTGAGAAGTTCGGCGACGAATGGGATCTGCCAGTCGTTGGTCTCGGCTTGTGTAAGTCCGAGATTCATCAGTCGCTGCACATGGTCAAGATTGGGCCCGGTTGCTGGCAGTGGTCGAACATATTCGACTGCGGTGACTTCGCTCAGTTGACCGTTTGCTGCAGCGGCAATGGCAATATTCAGGCGTCGTTCAACGTGCCCTGCGCGGTGCCGTCCGCTGGCCCATGCACTGTTTCCAGCATCGACTGTTCGAAGACACCTCCGACATTTTTGTTTCAGTGTTACTCGGCCGACGTCTCCAAGTGCGCTTGCTGCGATGAAGATCCGCCACCGACAACC
>CAIYBH010000081.1 GCA_903924405.1 uncultured Planctomycetaceae bacterium
GGGGTGCTCAGCCTGCTGGTCCTGACGCGCTGGATCGCGTCCTCACTCAACCTGATGGAACGCGGTATTCCTGAAACGCTGCTGGCCGTGGTCGCAGCAAGCGTTGGTCTTCTTTTGCCCCGATTCCGCGCGCGATCCGAGCTGTTCCGGCAGGGCCTCTCACTGCTGGCCATCGGTGTGGTGATTTTTCCTGCCAGCCTGCTCACATCGAAACCCATTCGCCGGCATGTGCTGCAGATTCACACCACGTCTCCACAGCCACAGGCCACCCTGCAGAATCCAGTGCCGATCGTCATGCTGATTCTGGACGGGTTGAGCGGCATGTCACTGCTGAACGCACAGCATGAGATTGATGGACAACGCTTCCCCGGCTTCGCCCGCCTGGCCAGCATCAGCCACTTCTATCGCAATGCCACAACTGTCCACACTCGCACCGATCATGCCGTGCCAGCGATCCTGACCAGCACGATTCCGGAAGAAGCTCAAACGCCCGTGGAAGCCGACTATCCCGAAAACCTGTTTCGCACCATCTTCGAAAGTCAGCAGTACGACCTGAGCGTCTTTGAACCGGTCACAAGGATGTGTCCGGACGAACTTCGGCAGATCGATCATCAGCGCGGTCTCGCGGAACAGATCCGTCGATTGCTGGGCACGACGCTCACCGTCTACCTTCAGGGGGTCATCCCCCGGGAAATGCCGGGACTCAGTTCCCGAATTCCACGCGAATGGTTCGGCCTGATTCCCCCAACCACTGGTGGCCGAAAGTCTTTGAAAGGTCAGATTATCTACTCCTGGGACGAGCACCGGGATGTCCAGTTTCAGCACTTTCTGGAATGCCTGACTCCCGGCACACGGCCCGGCTTTCGCTTTCTGCACATCGCCCTGCCACATTATCCGTGGTCGATACTGCCCTCCGGAAACCCCTGCCTGCCGGGCGCTCGTATCACGCAACCTACCTACGGACTGCTGCAGGAAATGTGGACGACGGATCCGTGGCCGGTCCAGCAGGCATGGCAGCGCAACCTGCTGCAGCTGCAGTATGCCGATCGCTGCATCAACCGGTTACTGGACACGTTGCAGTCGCACGGTCAACTGGACCAGTCGCTCCTTGTCGTCACAGCTGATCATGGCATGTCGTTCGTTCCCGGCGCCAGCCTGCGCGAACCCACTGATCAGACGCTTCCCGACATTCTGCCCATCCCGCTGTTTATCAAACTTCCCGGACAGTCGCAGGGCACCATTTCCGACAGAAACGTTGAGACCATCGATATCCTGCCCACCATGGCCGAAGTGGTCGGCATGCCGGTTTCATCGGAATGGCAGGGGAGCTCACTACTGAAAGATACCTCGCGGCCACGAAAAACCGTCCGCGGGTCCCTGAATACAGTCCTGGAACCAGACTTTCCCTCCAGGTTTCGCCACGTCGAACGTCTGATCGCCGTTTTTGGAAACGGGGGGCCGGAGGATCGGATCGGGCGACTGAATCAGCGCCCGGAACTTGTCGGACAGCAGGTGTCCGAGTTTCCGCAGGAGGCCAGCCTGCTGACGACCCTCGTCACGGAAACGCACGTGCAATCCCTTGTGCAGATCAACCCTGAACAGCCCGAGACCAACTATGTTCCCAGCCTGATTCACGGATACCTGCATGGAACCCAAACGTCCGATGGCCCCGTGGAAATTGCGATTGCCGTGCAGGGACGCATTGTCGTGACAACACGCACCAGCACGGATCCGCAGGTCGGACAGTGCTGGTCTGCGTTGATACCCGAAACCGACCTCCCTGCTAAGCCCATACCCCTCGAACTCTACGAAATTGACGGCCCCGCGGGACACTGCACACTCCGGAAAATCCCGCTGCCGCCGCAAGTGGTCCCTGAACTACGCGACTTGCTGGAAGAAAACGACTACCCCTGAACCAGCAGATTCCCCCTCATCGGCCCCGGAATAGCTCAATCGAAACGTAGAAAATGCCGACATATCGCCGGAAATCGGCCCCCGAAACCATGGATTCTCCGAATCGTCGTGGGACTCGGGTTTGCCGTTTGACGCTTCACACCGGAGTTTGTATGATCTCCGGTTCGAATTTTTTGGGGAAATCGTGGGAT
Organism: uncultured Planctomycetaceae bacterium; assembly: GCA_903924405.1. Lineage (GTDB taxonomy): Bacteria > Planctomycetota > Planctomycetia > Planctomycetales > Planctomycetaceae > SXXK01. Next base: position 2,106 of record CAIYBH010000081.1, read on the forward strand.
TTCCCCCCGGAAACAGTCACCTCCGGTTTGTGTCAGGTGGCGTGTTGTGTGTCGAACCGCGAATTTCGCAGATTGACATTCACACAATTGTTCTGAGTGGCAGTCTGTTGGGCTGTCACACTGCAACTCTGTTGCAGAACCAGGAGATCGGCAATGGCTGAGATTGTGGTGAAAGATATTCTGGATGCGGGTGTCCATTACGGGCATCGCTCCAGTCGCTGGAACCCCAAAATGCGACCGTATATCTACGGTCGTCGTAACCAGATTCATATCATCGACATCAAAGAGACAATTCGCGGTCTCATTCGCGCCCGCAAGTACCTGCTCAAGGTGGCTGCACAGGGCGGGTTGATTCTGTTCGTCGGCACCAAGCGACAGGCCGCTGCATCCATCGAAGAACTCGCGCTGGACTGCCGGATGCCGTTCTGCACCGAACGCTGGCTGGGAGGCACGCTGACCAACTTCCGGACCATTCGTACGCGACTGAAACGTCTGGAAGAACTCGAAAAGATTCGTGAATCTGACGAGATCCGCAACTACTCCAAAAAGATGCAGTCCACGCTGAATCGCGAATACCAGAAGATCTATCGCAACCTGAACGGCATGCGGGAAATGAACCGTCTGCCGGAATGTCTGGTCATCGTCGACCCCACCAAAGAAAAGAACGCCGTTCACGAAGCCCGACTGCTGGGCATCAAGGTCGTCGCTCTTATCGATACCGACTCCGATCCGGACATGGTCGACCTGCCGATTCCTGGCAATGATGACAGCCTGCGATCGATTCGACTGGTCATGCAGCATCTCTCCGATGCCATCAAGCAGGGCCGCAGCCTGCGTCCGGAAGATCCTCGCAAGAAGGACGACACCGCAGACGAAGCCTACAAGGCCGTTCCATCCATTCGAGACTGAGCCTCTGAGATGCCTGATGCGACTGCCAATGTCGTTGGCAGTCGCCGCAGGGCCTTGTCAGGTCACAGAAATTCAGGATGTTCCGATGCGACGGTTTGCCATCAAACCGTCGCATCTTTGTTGAAGTTGTCGTTGACATCGCCTGCCACATTTCCGTGGCCGTGCTCAACAACAGACCGCCACACAGGTCCACCTGTGCACCAACTGGTAACACGGACCCCGCAACGCTCCAGTGCCCCCGTGCTGCCGCAGTACCTTTCCCCCGGGGCTCCCCGGAACCGCCAGCAAGTCGCTGTGCTGATACACTGACATTTCGTTTTTTGATTGCACCGGGCAGTTCAAATTCGATCAATCGCCGGACAATCCTGAAGAAGCAGGGAGTTTACAAATGGCCGAGATTACAGCAGCAGCCGTGAAGGCTCTTCGTGACAAAACTGACCTTCCCATGATGGAATGCAAAAAGGCTCTGACTGAGGCTGGTGGTGACGAAGCCAAAGCCATTCAGATCCTGAAGGAAATGTTCAAGAAGGTTCAGGAAAAACGCGCCGACAACGTCACCGCCGAAGGACGCATCTTCTTCGCCTGCCTCCCTGACAATTCCGAAGCCGCAATGGTCGAAATCCAGTGCGAATCCGCACCGGTTGCCACTGGCGAAGTGCTGCAGCAGTTCGGACAGGCCATGGCCGACCAGCTGCTGAATGGCCCAGGTGCTGCCGATCCAGCCGCCCTGATGGCACAAAGCGCCCCAGGTGCCAGCCAGACCTTTCAGGCTCAGTACGAAGAAATCGTCAACAAGATCCGTGAAAAGATCGTCGTCAACCGTATCGCACGGGTCAAAGGCCCAGTCGGCGGCTACGTGCACCACGACTTCAAGATCGGTGTGCTGTTCGTTGCTTCCGGTGCCGGCAAAAACGCAGAGATTCTGAAGGACGTGGCCATGCACGTCGCGGCCATGAATCCTGCAGTCACCACACCAGAACAGCTCAGCCCCGCTATCGTCAATGAAGAACGCGAAAAACTGAAGGCCGAAGCCCGCGCCTCCGGTAAGCCCGAAAACATCATCGACAAGATGGTTGACGGACGCATGAAGCTCTACTTCGCAGAACAGGGCGTGCTGACCATGCAGCCCTTCGCCAAGGACGACAAGAAATCCGTCAGCCAGGCACTATCCGAAGTCGGCTTCGAAGCCGTTCAGTTCCATCGCTGGAAAGTCGGTGTTGCCGGCTGATTTGCAGCCAACAGACCTTCCCCATCAAGATCCCGCCTGGGCCCGGTATTCTCAAAAATACCGGGCCCTTGTTACTTCCACGCTGCCCCATCAACTGCCACGCTCTTTTTTATAAATCCCATCAGTCCCATCTGTCCTATCAGTCCCATCACCGCCCCCCATCACCAAAACCACCCCCGCCCCCCTTTACCCCGGCCAATGATCCTCCCAAAATCAGACACCACTGCAGCCAGACTTCTGCTATCATCCGCCAGATTCATCCAGCCCGGGCCGACGGTCAGATCGGTATCCCGGCTTTCCCTTTTACCCATCCAGGAGTTCCGCTGATGACCAACACCACCAACCGCTCCCCCTACCGTCGCGTGCTGCTGAAAATCAGCGGCGAAAGTTTCTGTCGCGAAGGGGAATCCGGCATCAGCATGAATGAACTGTCCTCCGTGGCCCAGCAGATTCGTGACGTGGTTCAGAAAGGCATCCAGCTGGCCATCGTCTGCGGAGGTGGCAACATTCTCCGCGGCAAGCAGTTTGCCGAAATCAGTCAGTCCATCGTTCCCTCCACAGCCCACTACATGGGCATGCTGGCCACCGTGATCAATGGTCTGGCATTGCAGGATGCACTGGAAAATGCCGGTGTCCAGACACGACTGCAAAGCGCGATTCGGATGGAAGGCGTGGCAGAACCCTTCATTCGCCGACGCTGCCTGCGGCATCTCGAAAAAGGCCGCGTTGTGATTCTGGCCGCCGGAACAGGCAGTCCCTTTGTCACCACCGACACAGCAGCCGCGCTCCGTGCCCGCGAAATTGACGCAGAAGTCGTCCTGAAGGGGACCAAAGTCGACGGCGTCTACTCCGAAGATCCACTCCGCAACCCCCACGCCATCCGCTACTCCGACATCACCTTCCGCGAAGTTCTCTCTCAGAACCTGCAGGTCATGGACGCTCAGGCCATGCACCACTGCATGGAACACAACATCGATATTATCGTGTTCAACTACAAGAAGGTCGGCAACATCGCCCGTGTCGTGGCCGGAGAACGCATCGGCACCCGCGTCTCCAACGAACCCCGCGCCTGACACACTTCGCGCTAATCGACAGCTAACCGGGGGCGTGGATCAGAAATCCCGCCCCCTTTTCCTTCAGCCCTCACCGCCGCAATCTCGACAGTCCCTCACGCAGACTTTCCAGCGCCGGCAGCATCACCAGCGATCTCTGGCGATAGATCAGCGTCGTGACCAGCAGATTCCACAGGCAACGTCCCAGCAGGTAAGCCACAGCCGCGCCCTGCACACCCGCCCACTGACTCAACCCATACAACAGCAGCAACTGCACCGGAACATACACCAGAAACAGACAGCTGTAGGTCCGCTCCATCCCCGTGGTCTGCATCACGGGCATTGTCGGCCCGGTCAGACAATCCACCAGCGAAGCCAGCAACAGCGCGGGCAGCAAAGTTGTCACAGCCTGCCACGGCGCTCCAAGGATCCGGGGAATCGCCGGCGAGGCAATCAGCAGCCCCGCACTCAGCCCCACCGCGATCAGAAAAATCAGTGTCGAGGCGTTCCGCGCCAGACGCTGCGATTCCTCAAGATGACCATTGTGGTAGTGACGGGCAAATCGCGGGATCAGCGTGAGACTCAGCATGCCCAGAGGCAACGACGGAAGCCCCGCAACCAGCATCGCATAAGAGAAGTGAGCGGTGTCTGCGAAACTACAGCCCGCGGCCACCACCAGCGGTATCCCACGCTGGCAGACAATACTCCCCACCGCCACAAACACAAAGGGCAGCCCGGCACTCACTCGCTCGACTAAGCCTCCAGCCCCCGTCGAACGGTCCTGGAACGCCTGCAGATACAACGGTCTCAGCACACCTCGATACGTCGTCCCCCCCCACACCACAAAGGTCAGCACCGCAACAATCAGGGTCGCCGTAGACGCCGTCAGCGGTCGAGTCGACCGCCAGGCCATCCCTGTCAGCAACAACAACGTCAGCCCCGGAATCAGGATCTGCTCCGGCATCAGAGCACGTCTGGTTCCCACCAGTGGAATCGCCACCCACTGTCGCAGATACGTCAGCGTCAGCGGAACAAACAGAATGGCCGCAAGGGACGCCGCCTGACTCCACGCATGTGGTCCCACTCGCTGAAACAGCACCGCCCCCAGCAGACAGCCCCCAAGCAGCACACCGGACACCAGCAAGGTGCATTTGTGAGTCAGCGCGATCTCCGGCACCGCGGCCTCCGGCGACTGATTCAGCGACAGATGCTTGACCAGCACCCGGTCCGTCCCGAGGGGCGCAAGAGTGGCCAGCAGGATAGCCAGCGACAGGCCTGTGCTGTAGGTCCCATACTCGGATGGCCCCAGCAACCGCGCCGTCAAAGTCGTGCAGGCGAACATCAACAGCAGGCCCAGCACACGAACCACGATCGGTCCGATGGCCTCGGAACCGAATGCCAGCCGGCGGGATTCAGCCCCTGACGTGGTCACGCAGCACCCCCGACGCCCGTCAGCCAATCGTGAACGAACCCAACGCACAGATCGAACGCAAACGCCCACTCACTGTTCTGCCCGCAACTCATATCAGGCCGCACGTCGCAGAGGCTGTGTCGGCATCTGCAGCACGGGCCGTTCCTTCAGATACGGTGCCAGCAGATCATGGTGCGCACAGTACTCCTTCAGTTCCGACAGCGACATGGCGTTGTCCGGCGAACTGATGTACGCGTTGTGCACCTCAGACGAAACAATATCGCTGTAGTCGTACGCAATCTCTTCATACACACTGCGAAACGCCGGCAGCACAGCAAACATTTCCGTCAGCTCCACCGTCCGTCGCGTCTCCTCATCACTCATCAGTTCTTCATACAGCTTTTCACCGGGCTTCGCGCCAATCTCGGTAATCGGCATACGGCTGGGATGACAACCGGCCTGCTCAGACAACGCGTCAATCATCACTCGGGCAAGATCGGCAATCCGAATCACCGGCATCTTGGTCACAAACACTTCGCCACCACGAGCCATTTCCGCAGCCGCCAGCACCAGTCGACAGCTTTCCTCCAGCGTCATAATGAAGCGAGTCATCCGCCGATCCGTCAGTGTCACCGGTCCGCCGTTCTCGATCTGACGGGCAAAAATCGGAATTACCGATCCTCGGGATCCCAGCACATTCCCGAATCGCGTCGAACTGAAAATGGTGCGTCGCTGCATCTTCAGACTGTTCGCTGCGGTGATCAGCCGCTCGCCCATCAGCTTGGACGTCCCCATCACATTCGTGGGGTTCACGGCCTTGTCAGAACTGGTGAAAATCACGCGCTCCACATCATTGTTCAGTGCCGCTTCAATCACGTTCTTCACCCCCATGATGTTGGTCTGAACCGCATCAAAAGGAGCTCGCTCGCACAGAATTACATGCTTCAGTGCCGCAGTGTGCAGCACAATATCCACCCCGGAAAACATCCGGTTCAGCTTGTCCGCATCCCGCACATCACCAATCTGACACAGACTGGAAACACGCTGCTGCGGATTCTGGCGAGCATGATCCAGCAGCTCCTGCTCCAGAAAAAATACTTCCGACTCATTGGTGTCAATCGCCCGGATCTCCCGCGGCTGATGACTCAGCAGCTGGCGCACCAGTTCTCGCCCCACCGTTCCACAGCCACCTGTCACAAGTACGGTTTTTCCGGCAAAAAAAGACATGAGCACTCTCTGCAGCAAAAGGAAGTCGAAGAATTGTTGACAGGACTGGTCGCTCAACCGAATTCAGACACAGACAAACCAACACCTTGGGACACCAGCATCACCCGCCGTTCTCAGGCTGCGCGATGCCGGTACAGGCTGGGATCAATCATCTGCACCATGGCGCCCGCGTTTAATCCGCCACCCAGATGGCGATTGACCTGCCCCAGTGTGATTTCCGGA
>CAIYBH010000082.1 GCA_903924405.1 uncultured Planctomycetaceae bacterium
CCGGTGTCTGGCCCCGGTGTCTGGATGCCCGAGGCTGTCTGGCCTGAAGCTGGGTGGGTGGCACCCACGTGGGCTTTGCTCCTGGCGTTACATTCAGAAAATCCAGCCTATACAGAACTGAAGAAATTGGTTGGGTGGCCCCGGTGTCTGGATGCTCGAGGTTATCTGGCCTGAGGCTGGGTGGGTGGCACCAAGCGTTCCTGCCGGCACCGAGCGTTCCTGGGCCTGAAGCTGGTTGGGTGGCACCCACGTGGGCTTTGCTCCTGGCGTTACATTCAGAAAATTCAGCCTATACAGAACTGAAGAAATTGGTTGGGTGGCCCCGGTGTCTGGCCCCGGTGTCTGGATGCCCGAGGCTGTCTGGCCTGAAGCTGGGTGGCCTGAAGCTGGGTGGGTGGCACCTATCGTCCCGGCACTTGCGTGGGAATGATGGAGCTTGCGACACTGGTTTCCCGCCGGCGCGGAGCCGTTTCTGTGGAATATTCCCGACAAAGTGCCCGGAACCTGCGAAACTGGCGGACTTTGCTTGCGGAGTGTGAATCGTCAGTCGTAGGATGCCGATAGGCAGAACACACGGTTTTCTGTTTTTTTCCGTCCGGTTGAGCCAAGCTATGACCAAGAAGCAATTTGTGCTTTCGGCTTTTGCGGCTGCAATTCCAGCATATTTGCTGATTGGGTCGATGGTATGGTCCCTGTTTCAGGGTGGCATGCTGACGGACACGGCAAAGGTTTCGATCGCACTGTGGGTGGTGTTCATCGTGGTGGCTCTTGGCGGCCTGGTCATCGGTGTTCTGCCGTTCGCCGTGCTGATTTTCCCTGGGCTGTACCCGGTGGCCGCAGCAGGGACTGTCCCTGCAGGGGGGGGATCGCAGTCCGGTTCCAGCCGCAAATCCGCAGCTGCCGCTGATGAGGACTCTGAGCCCGGTGGGCTGGAGGACGGCGGGGACAGTGAATTCGCTGACGAGTTCAGCGATGAGTTTTCTGACGACTACGAAGACACAAAGTAGTCCCTGGGCTGCGAACTGCACGCCGTGGTGGAACTGAGTAGGCCGCCCGGCTGATTGCAACTCCTGAAATCCTCGGTTCCGTCAATGAGACAGCCTGAGGATCTGCATTGCACGGCGTTTAATGCTAAGATGTCAGGCCGTGCGCCAGTCTTGTCCGGTGAAATGCAGCCTTCTCAGGCCGGAACTGGCCGAAGTCTCTCAACGAAGGCTAAGGGTGATGTCGTGATTCAGCCTGTGACCTGTCCGGTTTGCCGCCAGACCGTGGACGATCCGTCAAGCTGTCGCACCATGCCGTTCTGTAGTGATCGATGCCGTCGGGTGGATTTTTTCCGCTGGTGGGACGGTCGCTACGTGATTGTCGAAGAACTTTCCCCTGATGCCATCATCGCACTGGAGGATTCGCAGGCGGCCGATGACGAGCTCTATGAGGAATAATGGTTCGTCGACCGGAGGTATTCGCAAGCACTCCGCGCGGCGATCACGGGGACTCTGCGGCCAATTCAGGTTTCTTTGAGAAATCTGCGGGTGATTTCCTGATCCGCGGCATTGAAGATTTTTTCAGGGGTACCAGATTCGATGATGCGACCGGAATGCAGGATATGCACGGAGTGTGCGACTGATCGGGCGAACTGCATGCCGTGCGTCACGACAATCATTCCCTGTCCGTCAAGGGCGAGATCCTGCATGACGGCGATCACTTCGCCGGTTGTATGGGGATCCAACGCACTGGTGGGTTCGTCGAACAGGATGGCATCCGGCTTCATGGCGAGTGTTCTGGCGATGGCAACGCGTTGTTTTTGACCGCCGGAGAGTGATTCCGGGCGAGCATCCAGTTTCGCCAGCATTCCGACACGATCCAGGAGTTGTTTTGCCAGCTGCACGGCTTCTTCTTTGGGCATTTTCAGCACAAGCATTGGAGCTTCCGTGATGTTCTGAAGCACGGTGCGATGGGGAAACAGTTCGAATTGCTGGAAGACCATGCCGACACGCCGCCGGATCTGCAGCAGAGCGTTCTGGCGGGCAGTTCCTTCGCTGGCGGGCAGAGAAATGTCACCGACATGGATTTCGCCCGCATCGAACGTCTCCAGACCATTAATGGTCCGCAGGAGTGTGCTTTTGCCGCTTCCGGATGGCCCCAGCAGCACACAGACCTCGCCCGTGGCTACCTGCAGCGAGACACCTTTGAGGATCGTCTGGGTACCAAATCGTTTGACAAGTTCGACGATGCGAATCATGTGGGAATTCCTGCCGATGTGGAAGGATCGTCTGCTGAGTGGGCTGGAAAAAAACGCCCCGGATGAGTGTCCTGCCTCGGTGACCGTACCCGCAGCATAACAGGTTCTGCGGGAATTTCTCAGAGGTGCTCTGCCGGAATCTGATACGTCGGGAGGGGCTGGGTTGATGGTTTATGAAAATCCATCAGGGATCAGGGGAATCCTCTTGAAATGCCTCCCCGGAAAGCCCCAAATCATGTGGATTCGATTTGATTCTGGTCATTGGGAAGGAACTGTATGCGACGTGTGACTGCGAAATTTTGCTCCGGGCTGCTGACTGTGGTGCTGATGGGAGTCCTGAGCGGGCCGATTCAGTGGACCGTTCCCGCGTTTGGGCAGGAGTCTGAATCTGCGCCTGACAGCAAGTCGGAGGCAAAGTCAGACAAAAAGGCGGAGCCGGAGGACGTTTTTGTAGAAACGGAGCACGAAGCGGAGATTGGCGGAAAGACCATTCAGTACACCGCGACGGCCGGAAAACTGGTCATTCGCAGTGATGATCTGAAATCCCGGGCCTCGATTTTCTTTATCGCGTACACACGGCCAACGGATTCTCCGGCGGAGCGTCCGATTACGTTCTGCTTCAATGGCGGGCCGGGTTCGTCCTCTGTGTGGCTGCATCTGGGGATGCTTGGTCCGCGACGGATTCGGTTTCCCGACGACGCTTCGTACCTGAAACCGCCGTACGCGCTGGAGTCCAATCCGTTATCTCTGCTTGACATCACGGATCTGGTGTTCATTGATCCTGTGAGTACCGGGTACAGCAGGCCGGAGAATGAGACGGACAAGAGTGAGTTTCATGGCTATGAGGAAGATGTGGAGAGCATCGGTCAGTTCATTCACGACTATACGACTCGGTTTTTGCGCTGGCCATCACCGCGATTTCTGTGTGGGGAAAGCTATGGGGGTGTCCGAGCCGCGGGCCTGGCAAGTCACCTGCAGGAGCGTTATAACATGGAGCTGAACGGCGTGGTCGTGATTTCCGGAGCGATCAACTTTCAGACGCTTCGATTTTCGACCTCGAACGATCTTCCGAATGTCTGTTTTCTTCCGGGTTACACCGCGACTGCGTGGTACCACAAGGCACTGCCGGCGGATCTGCAGCAGCGGCCTCTTGCCGAGTTGGTGGCCGAGTCCGAAGAGTTTGCTCGCGGCCCGTATGCGCAGGCCCTGCTGAAAGGTTCCTCGATTACGGAAGAAGAAGAGAGTGCGATTGCGGAGCAGATGAGTCGGCTGACCGGGTTATCGGCGGAGTACATTCGTCGTGCGCGTCTGCGGGTGACCATGGCAAGGTTCGGGAAGGAATTGCTGCGGGAACGGGGGCTGACCATCGGCCGGTTCGACAGTCGTTACTCGAATCGGGATCGCGATGACGCCGGCGAAACCTATGAGTTTGATGCCAGCGGTGCGGCGATTTTTGGTCCGTTCACGGCTACGTTCAATGATTATGTCCGCAGGGATCTGAAGTTCGAAGAGGACCGGGTTTATGAGATTTTGACGGGAAATGTTCAGCCCTGGAGCTACCGCAGCTTTGAAAACCGCTTTGTCGACGCCTCAGAATCCCTGCGAAAAACAATGACGGCGAATCCGGCCCTGAAGGTCTTTGCGGCCTGTGGCTATTACGACCTTGCCACGCCGCATTTTGCCATGGACTACACCCTGGATCATCTGGGGCTGGCCCGGGACCTGCTTCCAAACGTCACCAGAAAGTATTACGAGGCGGGACACATGATGTACATTCACGAGCCTTCTCATCAGCAGTTACGTGACGACCTGGTAGAGTTTTACCGTGACACGGTCCCGGAAAAGCCGTAGTCGTTTGCGAAAAACCAGTCAGAAGCGTTTGGGGACAGTGGGAACATGTGAGTGGCGCGGGAACAGAGTCGCGGAAAGTTGCAGTTCTGTTCCGGTGCAGATAATCTGCCCC
>CAIYBH010000083.1 GCA_903924405.1 uncultured Planctomycetaceae bacterium
AGACGCTCCAGAATCCGCCCCAGCTGCCGGTCCACTTCGTGATAGTAATCGAGAAACGTCTGATGAAACGGTGACGTCGGATCCTCGTAGTCTTCCCACAAATAATGATTCAGGCGATCCGTTCCCGTGAAGACAAACATCACGTTCTGCCACGCTTCACGACCCCAGTGATGATGCAGGGCCTCACAACGCGTGGTCATCACACGCCGTAACTCGTCCACAAACCGCGCCTTGCCCTTCTCCACCAGCGACATGTCCGCATCCACCGAATATCGGATGCTTTCCAGCCACGGCAACTGCTCCGCGGGATACACCGCCCGCTTCAGGTCCAGCGCCACAAAACCGGAAACCAGCATCCCGTTCAGCGGCTGCGCCGGGTACGTCTGAGGCACATTCATGATCAGACTCGGACCAGACTCCGCCTCCGCCCAGAACGGACGAGCTCTGAAGGTGCGGGACGACGTGAAGCCCAGGCTGTAGCTGCCGTCCATCAGATCCGTGAAACCAAACACATTGTGCCCGCCGGAATTCTGACCGGTGACGATCGAGGCCCACGCGGCCGATGACACCTCAGGCAACGCCGATTTCATCGGTACCAGCGTCCCGGAACTGAGCAAACGCGCACTGTGAGACATCACGCCGGATGCGGCAAACTTCTGCCACATCCACCGCGGCAATCCATCGATGCCAATCAGAAATAAATCCATGCCCCCGGCCTCCCTTCCGGATCTCTAACCCACGCAACTCCCTCGTGGTCGCTGCCAAACCGCCGTGCAGCCTCACGCAATCACAGATAACCCAACTGCCGCAACCGCTCAGTCACCGCTTCTGTATCCTCGGCATCCATAAAAGCGTCTGCTTCACACTGCTCCATCAGCGTGCAGTGCAGGTGCGGAATTTGCCGTCGTGAGAGCTCAGAAACCAGCTGCTGAGCCACCAGGCTATGTTCTTCCGAAACCACCACAATCCGAGTCACCTCGGGCCTGCACAAAGCCCCCAGCTCGGCCGCCAGCGAGTCCCGCCATTCAACAGCAGTCGACTCAGACGCAGACACCGGGCCACACTGCAATCTGTTACCGCCACGCGTGATGCACAGAACCCCGCTGGACGTATTCAGACTCTGTGACGTCAGATTCAGCAGAGCATCCCCGCCATGCAGCACTTCCATGATGGAATTGGCGGTACTGGAACAGGCTGTCGTCATCGTTCACCATCCGTGGTGGGTTTTACTTGTCAACAGTTCACACAACGTCCCGCGGGCAGGTTCCTCCCTGCGTCCCGGGATCCACTAAGAACTGTAATCTTCTGCCGATTCTGACACAACACAGGTTTCTTCCGCAGTTTTTGCCGGTTTTCACCCCGCCGTGACTTAACGGGAGGCCGAGGATCCACCCGAGCCGCAAACTCGAATGACGAAAAAACACAAACACCCCAAACACTCGCACCACCATCCCCGCCGCGCATACGACTGAACCCTCCGCGTTCCCCCCCTAAAACTCTGTGTCGTCCGTGTCCCCTGTGTTTAAGAAACGCCCCTCGTAAACCGCCGCCTCGCCATCCTCGGCTCCCCCTTTCCTGACACACCCCGACAAATTCCGTGTATTCCGTGGTTCCGCCCGCAGATTGTCGCGTTTCGCTCCGTCGAAACGTACGTCCCGCGTTCTCCATCACACCGAGTCTTCCTCTCGGTGGCCTCAGGTCACACCGCTCGCCTGCGCCAGACGCCCCGCTGCCATCAAACGCCACTCCCTCACCCCAACCACCAACAGGCCAGCCTCGACGCAACCCTGCCACTTCCGTGTATTCCGTGGTTCCGCCCGCAGATTGTCGCGTTTCGCTCCGTCGAAACGTACCTCCCGCATTCTCCATCACACCGACGACATCACACCGACAGAACGGGAGTGTCAGCACTCCGCGATGTCTTTTTTCGTTAATGTTCAATTCAAAGTTTTCGTCTCGGTGGGCTCACGCCGCACCGCTCGCCTTTGCCAGACGCCTGGCTGAACACCCCGCCTTCCAACACTGCCCAACAACGAGCGACCCACGGTCCACCACCCGCTCGCAAAATCCCCGCGCACCAAATCTGCCAACACCCCGCCCGATCTCCAACCCGCCAAAAACCAACCGGTTCCGACCGATTTCCTGTTGTTGCACCGCGAGATACCCGCTACAACCACCAAGCCGGAACCGGATCCATGCCCATCCGCCGCAAACCTGTTTCCCGGGACGCCTTCAAAGGTCAACCCGGCTCTCCAGACGTTTCGCAGGACGCACGGTCAACAGGAACTGCTGAGGTGTGCATGACCACGGTGACCAGCGACCACTCAGGGCTCACTGGTGGTTGCCGATTCCACGCGGAACGAGCCGCAACCAGGAACCAAGGCAACTCAGCCGCCACGGCGATCCCGGTCACCGCAACAATGATTTTATTTCCTGGACACAATTGGTTTCTCACCACACGTTCAACGGCTTCCTGAGGATTGTTTTTCGGTAGAGGGCAGTGCGTTGCAGACTCATACGTATCAACGTGGTGACCTGGTGATTTACACCGTCACAAAGCAGAGCGCCCATCCGGGGCCGCGAGCCCGGGAAATTCATCCCTCCGAACTAGGCGAGGACTACTCCTACCTCGTCGACAAATTCTGGATGGTGGCCGAACTGCCCTCCGCCGACCAGATCATCATCGTTACCCGTCGTGGCAAGACACGTCAGGTTTCCGTACGCGACCCCATGCTGCGCAAGGCCAACTGGTGGCAGCGTTTCCGCCACCGGAATCGCTTCCCGGACCCAGCCATTCTCAGCGTTCCCGCCGAAAAAGTCGCCCACGCGGATTCCGCCGGCTGAAAGCGCGTCCAAAGTCTCAGAGAAAAACGTCTCAGAGAAATCGGACGAAACACGCCCGCTGTAGGGAAGTCGCCACTCAACTCAGATTGCCTATTTCCGCAAAACATCCGCCCTTTACCTTGCAGCACCCAGGGAATTCCCCTACCGTGGTGACGATTCGCAACCAATCGGCACGATCCACCAGCATGGTTTGATCGCTACAGGCCGCGCCGTCCCGGTTGTACTTCGGACCAGCACTTCCTTTCCCACCACGGCAGCAGGCGGGCACCAGCATGGGCGTGATCGAACAGTGGCATGGCAACCCGCAACGACTTTCCGCACTCGTCCAGACACTGCAGGATGCCATTCGCACACTGCAGACCGAACGACCGCGGGAAATCAACCAGTCGTCTCAGAAGGCCGCACGACGTACGCTCCTGCAGCAGCAATCCGGTGACACGGCCCTCGCAGATTTAAGACTGGAACGGATTCTTGCCGGCAACGACTTGACGGACATCAGTTCCCTCGCACTTGGACTGCATCGAGCCCGCTCGGTTGGAAGAATCGTCATTCGGCATCAGGGTCGACTCGCCGGCTACGCCACAGGCTTTCTGGTCGCTCCCGGTGTGCTGATGACCAACCACCATGTTTTCCCGGATGCGACTCGGGTTCGCGACAGCCTGCTGCAGCTGAACTACGAGCGCACCATGTTTGGTGACGAAACAGAGCCCATCAGTTTTTCGCTGTCTACAACTGTCCCGCCCATCATCGATCGCGCGCTGGACGTGGCCATCGTCGCCGTCGAACACGAATCCAAAGACCGACAACCGTTGCAGCAGTTCGGCTGGCTCACGCTGGATCCAAAACCCGGCAAGGCCTTTGTGGGCGAGTATCTTACGATCATTCAGCATCCCGCCGGTGAACGAAAACAGATCTGTGTGCGTGAAAACAAACTCCTGAAGTACGCCGAGCATGAACCATTCCTCTGGTACCAGACGGACACCGTGGGCGGTTCCTCAGGCTCACCCGTGTTCAATACCACATGGGACGTCGTGGCCCTGCACCATCAGTCTGTCCCCCGAGTCACCTCGCGCGGCGGTAAGCTGCTGCCGCTGACCAAAGAAGGACGCGTCTGGACACCCGACATGGGTGACCAGGCCATCGACTGGATTGCCAACGAAGGCGTCCGAGTCAGCAGTATTCTGCAACTGCTGACACAGCAGTACGCCGGGCACCCACTGGCCCGCGCGATACTGCGGCGCGATCCGCCTCCCACGGCTGCACCGTCCACGCCATCAAACAACGAATCACGTCCCCATGCCGACTCACGTGGCGGTATCCAGGTCACGCAGCAACCCGATGGACGCACCACCATTCTGGTGCCCGTGGAAATCGATGTTCGTCTCAATACAGCCCGGCTGACAGCCCCCGGTGCAACTCCCGGCGTGCCCAGTGATCGCCCCACAGCGAACGTACCTGATACGCACACCGAGCGGCAAATCACCGAGCCACTGTCCGCCCACTCGGATCCTGCCCCCGGCAATTCCTGGTCCGCTGTCGCCGTCACTGAAAAGGTGGAAATCGACACATCGAACTACGACCGTCGCAATGGATACCAGCCCGACTTCCCGGGTGGAGGAATCAAGGTGCCGCTTCCGCGAGTCGTTGGCAGGAAATTCGGCAAACCCCTGAAACTGAAGAATGGCCGCACAGAACTGAAATACTGGAACTACAGCGTCATTATGAATGCCGATCGCGGACTGGCATTCTTCTCCGCCGCCAATGTTCGCCCCAAAGCTCAGCTGGGCAAGCGTGACGGTGGCAACTTCATCCGGGACAAACGCGTCGATGAAGTGTCAAAGGCCGCACAGATCGGCGAAACGTTCTACGGACGGCAATCGAGCTTTGAAAGTGACCACCGCGACACCAATCCCTTTGACCGAGGGCACCTGACACGTCGCGAAGACCTGCAATGGGGCCAGACACTGGAAGAAGCCAAACGCAACGGCGATGACTCCTTCCACTTTACCAACTGCGCACCCCAGCATTTTGCCTTCAACCAGCTGAACGACGCCAGCGGACTCTGGAACCGTCTGGAAGTCATGGCGATCCGCGGCCTGACGGACGCCCCCAACCTGTGCCTGATCAACGGTCCGGTGTTTGACGCTCCGGACAGTGAACGGAACGGAAATCAGATCCTGCGTCTGCGACTGGACGGAGCACGTCGCCCCGATCCGAAATTTGGCGGCGTGGCAATTCCGCGGATGTATTTCAAAGTCATCGCCTGGCAACAGAAGTCCCAACTGCAGGCCCGCGCGTTTGTCGTCAGTCAGGAAGTTCTGCTGGAGCAGGACACGCGGATTCGCCAGGAGTCCCTGACACAGCTGACTGCGGACGAAATTGCCATCTACGAAGTCCGCCTGCGCGACCTTGAAAAACTCACCGGCCTCCGCTTTGGACTTACCGACACCGCCTCCATTCGCCCCACAGAATCCCTCGACGCCTCTACCCCGCAACGCCGCATCCAGACAGTCGACGACCTGTAATCACCGGCCCCCACCAGCCCGCAAACAACATCAGGACGGCGCGGCTCCTGCCAAGCCGCAAGCTACAACGGGAGGGCGCGGCTCCTGCCAAGCCGCAAACCCGCTCGACCTCCCTTTTGCTGCAAGCCAGGTGTGCCAATCGCAACCAGCCACCAACGCATCGCCGCTCACAACAGCTGTGCGGCTCAGGTGGAACGTCGCCCTCCCTTTTAGTGCGAACAACAACGGGAGGGCGCGGCTCCTGCCAAGCCGCAAACCCGCTCGACCTCCCCTTTGC
>CAIYBH010000084.1 GCA_903924405.1 uncultured Planctomycetaceae bacterium
AATGTCCCCTTTTGCGATTCACTTTTGCGATTCAGGAAGGCGCCGACCTCATGCCGGACAATGCTGACAGTCTCATACGGCAGGCTTATTCGACGGAGTTGTTTGCCGAGGCAGCTCAGCACTGGGTTGGTCTGTTGACGTCGCATCTGCAGCAGGTGCAGGCGGGGGGAACGCGGGTATTGAACTGGGCCATGCCGGAGACGTTGATTGCTGCGGCATCCGGTGCCCTGCGGGACTCGGGGGTTGAAGCCGGGATGAGTCGAGCGGATCGTGTTCGTGAACTGTTCAGCCGGATGCTGACATCCGGACAGAATCTGCATCATCCGCATTACATCGGGCATCAGGTTCCGGCATCCATTCCGCTGGCGGGATTGTTTGATGCGGTGAGTGGTGTTACGAACCAGGTGATGGCCATTTATGAAATGGGTCCCTGGGCGACGGCGGTGGAATATGCGCTGCTGGGGGAATTGAGTCGAAAAGTGGGGTGGGATGCCGAGACCGGGACTGGTTTGCTGACACATGGCGGATCGCTGGCGAACCTGACGGCTCTGCTGACGGCTCGAAATGTGTCGGTGGCGGATTCGTGGCAGCAGGGAGTTCCCCCCGGAGTGACGCTGGTGACGAATGCGGACGTGCATTACTGTGTGACTCGGACAGCCGGCCTGCTGGGGCTGGGAGCGCGGAATGTCCGTCGGATTCCGCTGGATCCGCGGCGGCGGATGGATGTGGACGCGCTGGACGATGCGCTGGTGGAATTGCGAAGTGCCGGCCGAACGGTCATGGCGGTATCAGCCTGTGCCGGCTCCACGCCTACGGGTGCATTTGATGATCTGCAGTCGATTGCCGAGGTGTGTCGTCGCCATGAAGTCTGGATGCATGTGGACGCGGCGCATGGCGGGTCGTTGTTGTTCAGTGGGACGCACAGGCACCGACTGGCGGGGATAGAGCGGGCCGACAGTCTGGTGTGGGATGCGCACAAGATGCTGTTTGTCCCGGCGCTCTGCACCGCGGTTCTGTACCGAAACCGGGCGCATCGCTTTGCGACATTCCAGCAGGACGCGCCGTACCTGTTTGATCCGTCAGCCCCGGGGATGGCGGATATTGACAGCGGCATGAGAACGGTGGAGTGTACGAAGCGAGCGACGGGCTCGGGGCTGTGGGGCCTGTGGTGTCTGTTCGGGGAGGAACTGTTTGAGCAGCTGGTGGACCACACCCTGCAGAGGACTCAGCAATTGTATCAGCTGCTGCAGGCGGAATCGGATTTTCAGACACTGCATGAACCGGAGTGTAATATTCTGGCGTTTCGTCATGTGCCAAAGGACGTGGACGAATGGCCGTTGGAGCGTCAGAACGCCTTCCAGCGAGAGGTGCGAACACGGCTGATCCGATCCGGAGAATTCTACATTGTGCAGACGACGCTGGACGGACTTGCGGCTCTGCGAACCACGGTGATGAATCCGCTGACCACGCTGCAGGACCTTGCAGAACTGATTGACGCGATCCGCAGGACGGGGCGACAGATTCTTGCTGGCTGACAAAGCGTTTTTGCCCACTGCGGATTGGGAGACGGGGCGTGGGGACAGGCAGGGCGCTGCAAAGTGGCCGCGTGGCGGGTTTTTCGGGGGCGAGGGATCCCGCGGAAGCGGGAGCCGGGCCGGAAAACCGACCGGAATTGTGCCGGAAATTACTGGAAAAGGCTGGTTTATCGCGGAAATGTCTGTCCTGTTGAGCTCGGGTGGAATGTGTGGACAACCGGAGCTTCGGGGGATTCCCAAATCCAGTGGAAAACCACGAACCTGCGGCTTCGATGGAAACGTTCTTGCCATTCTGTGCTTCCCCAGGCAGAATCCGTAGTAGACGGAATCTGCGGACGCCTGCGATTGTGTAAGGGTCGGGGAAATCCGGGGATGCTGAGACGTGGACCATTCGGGGCTTAAGGATTTGATATGACCACCAATAGAAAACGTCTGCTGGTGTTCGGCCATGCATCGACCACACTGCCTCATATGATGCAATTGGCCAAGGATGAACTGGATGTGGTTCGGGCCAGTGAGGTGCACATGCCTGACTGTGTGGCCGACTATGTGTTTGTGGATGGTTCAGAGCCGCAGCAGATTTCGGACGTTCAGATTGGTGCCCTGGGAGTTTTTCACGCGTTACCGGATGGTGTGGTGCTGCTGGATGAGTCACTGACGATTCTCTGGCACAATCAGACCTTTCGTCAGATTATCAAAGCCGATGTGTCGGAGGTGCTGACGGGACGCAGTCTGCAGGACGTGATTGCACCGGGAGACGGAACGGACATTTCCCGAGTGGCGTTACCGACGGGGGCTGGTGAAGCGGCTTCGATTTCAGTACGGCGAGAGGACCGCAGCGTGCTGGCCCTGCGACTGGCGAAGACTCCAATTGACCTGGGGGACGGAAATCATTCGGCTGTGATTCTGACGGTGCGTGATGTCACGGCGCAGGTCATGGAAAAGCAGAAGCAGGATGCGATTTACCGAGCGGGGCTGGAGTTGGGAAATCTGTCACCTGACGATGTGACGCATATGACACCGGAAGAGCGTGTCGCCCTGCTGAAAGACCAGATCCTGCTGTTGACTCAGGAAGTGCTGGGGTATGACAAGTTTGAGATTCGGCTGCTGAACACGGAGACGCAGGAACTGGTTCCGTTGCTGGAATTCGGGATGGCCCCGGAGGCTGCGAGTCGTCGCTTGTACGCGGCTGAATCCGGCAATGGCGTAACCGGGTTTGTGGCCTTCAGCAAACGTACCTATCTATGTGCGGACACAAAGAACGACCGGTTGTATCTGTCCGGCGCTGCAGATGCTCGCAGTTCGCTGACGGTCCCACTGATCATTCGGGACGCGGTACTGGGCACCTTCAACGTGGAAAGTCCGGGGACACTGGCCTTTGATCATCGGGACCTCGATTTTCTCGTCCTGTTTGGACGCGTCGTTGCGGGGTCATTGAACCAGCTGCAGTTACTGGAAGCAGAGAAAGCCACGGCCACGACAGAGAATACGGATCGTTTGCGTCGGGAAGTTGCAGTGCCATCCGACGAGATTCTGAAATCGGTGACATGGATTCTGGAGCGATATATCGGGCATGACCCGGACGTCTGTGAGCGACTGCACCTGATTGCTGACCGAACGCGACAGATTCGTGCGGACGTGGGAACGGTGATGGCTTCGGACGTGGTTCCGACCTTCAGTTCGTCGGTCGTCCAGCGTCCTCCGCGGCAGGCGTTGAGTGGCAAGCGGGTGCTGGTGGTGGATCAGGACACGCTGGCCCGCGAGGATGCTCATGATCTGCTGGGTCAGATGGGGTGTGCGGTAGAAACTTCGCAGTCGGCGACAGACGCGTGTGCGATGCTGCGAAACTTTCCGTACGACGTGGTGCTGACGGACATTCGTCTGCCGGATGCTAACGGTTATGAGTGTTTTCGGCGGTTGCGGGAGATCAACGCGCAGGTGCCGATCATCATGATGACCAGCTTCGGCTATGACTCGACCCATTCGATTGTGAAAGCGCGTCAGGAAGGATTGAAGGCAGTGCTGTACAAGCCCTTCCGCCGGGCGCAGATGCTGGATGAAGTGGAAAAGGCCGTGACTACTCCGCCGCCACAGCGGTAGTCGGCTGCAGTAATCGTCAGCCGCTCAGCCGGATCTGGTGGAGCGTGGACCGTGGAGCGTGGACCGTGGAGCGTGTACCGCTGACTCTCGACCCTGCAAACTGGACCCTGCAAACTGGACCGTGTGGCGAGTGGGTTCAGGTGTGGATCAGCGGGGCATTTTCAGTCGGCTGCGGACCAATTCCGGCAGGTACTTCATCGGCACGGATCCGTGATCCAGCACGGCTTCGTGAAAGCGGCCCAATTCAAAGTTTTCACCCAGCTCGCGTTGAATCTCCTGTCGCAGCCGGTAGTGGGCCATGCGGCCGACGAAGTAGGTACTGAGTTGCGTGGAGCTTTGTTTGGCGCGAATGACTTTCAGTCGAGCTTCGCCTTCTGACTGATAGGCCTGTTCCGTCAGCAGTTCCATGGCCTGCTCATCTGTCATTTGGGTGCAGTGCATTTTGTGATCCAGAATCGCGTTCACAACGGCTCGCAGATAGAACTTCAGCTGATTCAGTCGCAGTTGCAGGCTGCCGTCTCCGTAGCCCTGATCGAGCATCATTTGTTCGGTGTACACGGCCCAGCCTTCGATGAAGACGCCGGACTGCAGGACTCGGCGAATCAGTGAGGGGCAGCGGTTGGAGTATTCGAGTTGTACATAGTGACCGGGGTAGGCTTCGTGGATTGACAGGATCTGAAGCATGTGGCGATTGTATTCTTCGAGGAAGCTTTGCACGCGTTCCTGCCCCCAGTCGGCCGGTGGCGGGCTGACGGCATAGGAGCTGATACCGCCGGGGTCCAGTGGCAGTGCCGGATCGAGGTAGGCCAATGAGTTACCGCGACGGAACTCGGGCATTTCAATGACCTGGCAGCGATCGGGGTCTGGCAGTCGGAGGATATCACGGGACCGGATGAAGTCGGTGATCTGACCCACGGTATTGCGGGCATCGGTGACGAGGGCTTCCGGAGTGCCGTGTTCTTTGCTGACAGCAGCTGTGACGAGGCGAATGGTTTCGCGGCGACCGGCGGCATCGTCCGGCGGGAGCACGCGGTCGGGAAAGTACTGGCTCCAGAGTTGTCGGGAGACGATATACATCTCGTTCTGCACACGCAGGAATTCGGCTTCGGCATCGGCAAGAACTTCATCCGCTGAGACGCCGGCGTTGAGCACCAGTCGCAGTTTTTCGCTGAACAGTTCGCGTCCCAGTCGCCATTCGCCGTTGGCACGCAGGCGTTTGCTGTCTTCGAGGAAGACCTGATGTTCCTGCAGAGCGGTGAGGGCGACCTTAGTGGCGCTGCGGAGTGCCTCCAGTTGCTCTGACGCCCCGACCAGTTCAAAGATGCCTTTTTCGTAGAATCCGATGGCGCCGCGATTCTGCAGGATGGCGGTATCGAGGATGGAAGGCGGGGACTCACGCAGCGTTTCGCGGGCAACGCGGACGATGCGGGGGATTTCCCGGATTCGTGCAATGGCATTGCGAATGTTGGTTTCTCGCGGGAGCGTGGACTGCACCAGCAGTGAATAGACGCTGTCGCTGATGTAGCTGCCGAAGGTGCGGGGATCTTCTTCGAAGGGGCGAGTATTTTCGGCGAGCCAGATATTGCGTTCGAGGTCATCCTTCAGGATTTCAAAGTCAATCTGTCCATTACGACTGAGTTTGTCGAATGGGATTTCCGTGGTCAGGCGCTGCAGCTGGGACTTGTAGTGAGCCAGCCAGCCCTTGCGGGCCTCTGCGGAAATATCGTCCAGCAGATGATCAAACCGATGATCTCCGAGCATGGTGGCTTCGAGCGGACGCATCTGAAAGGACTGTTCCAGATGGCCGCGATAGAACTGTTCCAGTTGTTCATCGGCGGACTGAGCGGCGGCAGACACCGACAGGGCGAGGCAACACAGCAGACAATGGAACAGTGGCTGCAGGGACATCGGGGAACTCCGCTGAAGTATCGGGAACGAGGAGCACAGAAAACTGCGGCGCAGGGAACTTTTCCGCCGAGCTCGGGTGTAGCCGGTGGTGTGGACAACCGCAGGGTCAAACGAGACGGATCGATGTGGGTTCCTGCTGCTGTTGCTGTGTGGGCAGGCGAGCAAAGGTGAACGGTGCACGAACAAGCGCGGACGCGCTGATCGCGGGAGCCTTTGCTGCGATTCTGACCACCGGACAGCTGAAGTGTAGCGGGAATTGGATGCAAATCCAGCAGCTTCAAGCCCCCGTGAAGCATGCCGCAGTGTGTGATTTTTAAGGATTGGTGTGCGTTTGGCGGGGCTCTGGAGATCCGTTATCATACAGGACACGAGCTGTCGGCAGCCGGGCGTTCCAGTCTGTTTTTCGGACGGTCGCGGGTGTGTGCGGGCAGTGGTTGTCTGATTCTGATCCTGTCAATCCGGAAGACACGAAAGTCATTGGAATATGTCGCAGAGAATTGTGATGAGAACGGGTGAGGCGCTGGTTGAAGATGAAGCCGGTTGGTCAGCCGCTGAGCCCGAGGTGGTGATTGGCGAGCTGGATGGTCCGGTGGGCAATGCGATCGCGCAGCTGATGGGTGACCAGACCAAAGGGCATTCCCGGGTGTTCGCGCTGCTCAACTGTGACGTTCAGGTGCGTCCGGTGACGGTGATGGTGAGCAAGGTGACAGTGAAGAGTGAGAAGTACACCAACATCCTGATGGGGACGGTTCAGGCGGCTGTTGCGAATGGGGTGCTGGATGCGGTCAGGGCTGGCGACATTCCCCGGGAAAAAGCGAATGATCTGGGGATCATCATTTCGATCTGGCTGGACCCTGCGGTGCTGGATGCCGAGGATGTGGACTACCAGATTCTGTTCAGAACTCACCGTGAAGCCACAGCAAAAGCGATTGGCAAAGCCATGCGGAACGAGCCATCGATTGACTGGTTGCTGGAGAATCAGCAGAGCGTTGTGCATTGCTTTCACCAGATGGCACTGGACGGAAGTTTGTGAGTCGGGGGGCTGCAGTGCCCTGAAGTGGCTGCCCTGTCTGCTGGTGCAGGCGGGGTGACCAGACAAGGATTGGCGAGCGAAAGCCGGCGAAAGCAAAGGGGTCTGAGAAGTGGCCGAGAACCTGGTAACGATTGGTGAATACCGTTGTGGGCATGGGCAGCCTCTGCTGTTTATTCTCGGCCCCTGCGTGATGGAGTCAGAATCGCTGGTGCTGGGGATTGCTGAGCGGCTGGCCGATCTGCGTGATCGTTACGGCTACCAGATTGTCTTCAAATCCAGCTTTGACAAGGCCAATCGCACGAGTGTGGACAGTTACCGGGGACCGGGGCTGGACGATGGACTGCGGATGCTGGATCTGGTCCGTCAGAAAACCGGACTGCCGACGACGACGGACATTCACGAGGCGGCTCAGGCGCAGCCCTGTGCGGAAGTCTGTTCGATTCTGCAGATTCCTGCGTTTCTGGCTCGACAGACGGACCTGATTGTCGCTGCTGCGGACGCCGCGGTGGCTCGAAATATCTGTGTGAATGTGAAGAAGCCCCAGTTTGTTGCTCCGGAGGACACGGTGCATGCTGTGTCCAAATGTCGAGCGCGGGGGCTGCACAGCATTCTGCTGTCGGAGCGAGGTTCGACGTTTGGTTATGGTCGGCTGGTGAATGATTTTCGATGCGTGCCGATCATGCAGTCCTTCGGGGTACCGGTCGTGTATGACGCAACGCACAGTGTGCAGTTACCGGGCGGTGCGACGACGGGTGGCCAGCGACACATGGTGCCGACGCTGTCCAGAGCCGCGGTGGCGGCTGGCTGTGATGCGGTCTTTCTGGAGACTCATCCGACTCCGGATTCGGCCCGAAGTGACGGACCGAATATGGTGATTCTGGATCAGCTGGAGCGGCTGTTGCAACAATTATCCGTTCTGCGTGAAGCGATTCTTTCGTTTCAGTAGCATGATGTCTTTTTTTTGGATTCTGACAGGGTGACAGGACGGGGCAGAAGCGGCTGTTGGTGACCGGCCTGCCAGGTTCCGTGGAAGATTTTCCACCCGGACCACTCTAAGACAACGTACTGGTTGAGGTGTGCATTATGGGATGGAACATGACACGCGATCGCAATCATTCCGGCCTGAGTCTGGCGAGGGTCCGAGTCTGGGGTGGATTTGGTTGCTGCCTGTGGCTGGCGCTCAGTGCTGGCTGTGGCCAGTCGTCTGCGCCTGTGGCGACGAAGACGCAGGCCGAGGCGTCGGCTGAAGCGGCGGATGAGTGTCGCGACCGTCTGAATGCGGCCATGCAGAGAGTGGCACCGGAATCCCTGGCTGGACAGACGCGCCGTGACTCTGTCGTCAACGCGGTGAATTCGTGGATGGCGTCCTGCGGAGAAGCGGAAGCTCGACGACTCAGCATCAGCGATAAGAATGCCGCCCTGCTGTCCGAGGATGCGTTGCGAACCGCACGCGCTTCCCGGTTTTCCGAAAATGACGTGCTGTATCTGCGTGACTGTCTGCTTCTGAAGGGCCTCACCGAATCGCTCTGGAAACAGGAAGCCGCGGCGGGAGATCAGGCGCTGGCGGAACGGGCTCGAGTGACGCGATTGTTTCGGCATGTGATCCGCAATCTGGCTCTGATGCCCCCCGGGGAGTCACGGATACCCGTTGGGTTGTACGAGGCGATGTTGACGGGACGAGGCACTGTTGAAGATCGCATCTGGGCATTTTCCGAAGGGTTGCGACAGCGACAGATCGATGCGCTGGTCTTAAAAGCAGCGACGCCAGGTGCGGCCACCGGAAGTCTGATCGAGACTGCGGACTGGCTGGTGCTGGTGATTTCCGGAAATCAGACCATGCTGTTTGATCCGCTCCGTGGAACCCCGGTTCCGGCGACAGCGGACTCGTCTGCAGTGGTGACAGAGCCCGTTGGTCTGGAAGTCCTGCAGGGGTTGGATCGGTGGAAATCCGGCGAAGTGTTTGTGGTCGGACACCCATCTTCGTTTGCACCTCGTATGCTGGTTCTGCAGCAGCGGATGGAAGCTGCGGACACGGCTGTGCTGTATGAAGAGTTGGCCGGAGGAACCAGTGAGATTCGTCCGTTTATCGAGCGCGTTCG
>CAIYBH010000085.1 GCA_903924405.1 uncultured Planctomycetaceae bacterium
GCGGCTCAGGTGGAACTTCGCCCTCCCTTTTGGTGCGAACAACAACGGGAGGGCGCGGCTCCTGCCAAGCCGCAAACCTGTTCACGCTCCCCATTGTCTTCAAACCAACTCTGCAAATCTCAACCGGCCGCTATCGCGTCGCCGCTCACAAAAGCCATGCGGCTCAGGCGCAACTTCACCCTCCCTTTTGCTGCAAACCATGCACGCGGCTCAGGTGGAACTTCGCCCTCCCTTTGAGTGGGAGGCGTGTCAGCCCTTCGAACGCCCTGACGAGGTTTTCCTCGGTTTTGTCGTACTTCTTTGTGACGTCTTCAGCACCGTCCCACTTGATGGCTCAGCAGGCACTTTCACTACCGGCGAACCGGATGACGAACCAGCCAGACGTTTTTGAACAGCCTCAGCAAGGCACCGGATATTCGAGTCCTGCACCTTCTGCAGAAAGTGAGTCAGCGCTTCCAGACAGGCAGCACGATCTACAATCGTGTGATACCCCAGCTGACAATTCACGTCCGGATCCGCCATCAGCGACTCCAACCGCTTTCGGATATTTGGCAGTGGATCCGTGCCATCCGGCTCACTGTCCTCGCCACAGTAGGCGTTGATACCCGAAATTAACTGATCCACGCACTCATTCACCGAAATCGATGATGTCCAGGTTTTTCGAGCCTCTGATTTTTTTTGCGGAGTCTCTACGAACGTCTTCAGACATTGCTGAACCAGATCATCATCCGCGGTCCCCCCGAGCACCTTCAGCTTCTCAGCCAGCTGGATCGCCGCTGTGAATCCCAGAAAACGGTACGACTCAAACAATTCCGGGTCAAAAAACTGATCGCTGGTCGGATCATTCGGAAAGGCTTCCGAAACCTTCTTATGCTGACACAGCGCCATCGGGTCGTCTTCCAGAATCACCGACTTCACATACACCAGCAACCCCTCAGACTTAGCGCTCCCGTTCACAGAGGGATAGCGAATGCGGACCGCCCAGAATCGATTCCGACCAAAACCCGTGGACTTATCAGGAACCAACTCTGTGGGGAATGTCACAGGCTTTTCCTCAACGCAGTCCCGAAATTCAATCCCCCACCGGCTGCGAGCCCGATTCATCATCGTCGCCAGACCGTCAAATTCGTAGTTGCCGTCCTCTGTCGCATCCACCGCCAGAATCAGGCGACAGCGCCGACGCAGCAATGGCTCAATCCCCAGGTTTTCATAGTGCCCACCGTCTGTCACCAGCAGGTGCGACCATTCCGTTGCCGGACGTCGCACAAACCCATTAGTCGGATCCGGCATCGTACGCATCCACGCCCACTGCAATGGAGTGAAGAATCGCTGCGCCAGCCAACCCAGGATCCCCTGACGAAGCGCCTGACTCTGCGGCTGAGGACGCGGTAGCCAGAGCCCGGTACGGAGATTCATCACCAGCAGCAGGGCCCGAACCAGCGAGTTATTCGTGGCCCACGGCGAAACTGCTGCTCCCGACAGGGCAATTGCATCCCCCAGAGTCAGTTTTGAAAAAAACGAATCCGTGGTCCCCTCAAAGCCCAAACCATGCTGGTCAGAGCCGCAGTACAACTGCGACAACAGAAAATGGTCCGGATTCTCACCGGGATTCTTTCCGTCACCAGGAGCCTGCCCCGGAAAACTCACTGCCGCATTGATCAGTTGATAAGGCGCTGCAGTCTGGGCATCGTGAATCTCATCCAGCCGCAACTCATCGTGCTTCTCATACCCCGCCCGGACCCAGAACCGACTCAGCTGCGCGGCATAAAACCCATGCCAGCTGATCGAATTGAGATCAAACAACAAACTGGTCACCAGCGCCGACCCGAATGCCGTCCAGAAGATGATCCAGCGAACTGCCTGGTCTTTCGTATGCACGACGGCGCTGAAAATCTCCGCCTCCGCCGTACGAGGACGCAGCGTGTCCGGAAATACAGCGTGCACCAGCTGATGATTGATCTTCAGAATTGAACTGAGCACAAACTCATGGTCCGCACGTGCCGGCGACTCGACATCCGGAAACTCAGCGAAGCCATAAAACAACGGCTGCATCGAAGCCGGTAAATCATGAATCGCCGTAAACAGGTCTGATTCGAATCGGAGATTCTTTGCTTCCGCGTAAGCCTTTTTAAGAGCATCCAACCTCGTCGTCAGGCCCTCCGACAACCAAACACTGATCTTCTTCGGAAGCGAACTGCCGCTCTGTGAATCACTCGGCTCTTTCTGAGCCAGATGGGCCTCTCCATCTACTGCGTCCATTTTCATAGCATAGAAGATTCGCCCTGCCTCAACAGCAGCGCCCACCCCGTCCAGATAAGCCGCCTTGCGGAGACTTTCACTCTCCGGCGCCGCAAGCTCGCGAATGGCCAATTCCGACACACTCCGCCCCCGGATCTCCTTCAGTTCACCACTGACCGCCCGATAAATCTGCGGATTCAGCAGCCTGCTGTTGAGCAGGAACATCAGCCTGCGCTGAGAACAACGCTGTTCATGCAGCCAGTACAGCATGCGGCGGAATTCAGAGCCGTTTGATCCATAACCGCAACCCTCAGCCAGCCATGCGGCAAACTGGCCGAATCGCGCCAGCCGCGTCATCTCATTTGCAGGATCCAGGAGCGACAATTCCTGCTGCTCCTGCGGGTAACTCCAACCCGCGTTCAGCAGACGATACTCCACCTCACACTCGTGGAAATATCTCCACTCTCGCGTCATTTCTGCAGACCAAAGCAATTCACGCAAACGGGCCTGAAGTCGACCTTTGTCCGAGGTGGCGGCCAGGTTCGGTGCCATCAGAGCATTCACGAGCTTCAATGACTGCCCGAACTCATGCCCACCTTCCTCCGGCAGCAGATCCTTGAATTCCAGGCGATAGTCCCGCACCTCCTGCCAGTTCGAAACGTTTTCCCGGGCGATCACCCC
>CAIYBH010000086.1 GCA_903924405.1 uncultured Planctomycetaceae bacterium
ATCTGCTCATTCCTGATTACCCTTTACCGGATCCAATTCCTTCAAATCCTGTAAAACCTTTTCAGTTTTCCAGCCGCGGCAGACTCCTGCACGACCTGCTCCTGCCATTTCCCGTTCAAGCCCGGCGTCACCTCGCAAGTCGCCCCTGATTGATTTCGCCCCCAATGTCGATCGGCGATTTCTGCCTTTCCGGACGGTGTTACGGGCGTGTTCCGGCAAATTCTGCCGCTCCCACCCCACCACACTGACATAGCCGGTGGTTTTTCAGTAAACGACATTGCTAAAAAGCCGGAATTCCCCATATTCTTCAATCCTTCTCTCAAGTTCTGGCTAAATTTCATTTTGCTCAGGGTCCTCATCCCAAAGGCAAAGACAGTTCCGTTCCCCCTCTCTAAATCTCTCCCCGCATCGATCTTCAGAATCTGCCTGCTGCACAGCAGCAGTGACTGTCGCATCCGATCTCGCGCAACCTATCTCATCAGGGTTTAAGCTCATGGTCTCGACACGGCTGCAGCAACTGGTTCGCGGCATGTTCTGGCTTGCAGGCATCACGCTTCTCGCAGGCTGCTCTTCAATCGGTGGAAATGTTGCTAACTCTTCAGGCATGGGTTACTACGAACGAGGTAACTATGCCGCCGCGGCTGAACAGTTTCAGCAGGCATTGATGTCCAATCCAACCAACCCTGATTACATGGCAAATCTCGCCAAAGTCCGAATGCGGACAGGCGATGCCTTCGGGGCGGAACAACTCTACAGGCAGGCTCTGTCGACTGCCCCTTCACATCAGCCTTCCTATCATGGACTGGCTGAAGTGATGATCGCCCAGGGCCGAGGCCAGGAAGCCCAGGCGATGATTTCCACATGGGCAAACTCACAGCCCTACAACGCTGAACCACAGGTTGAACTGGCGTGGCTGCATCGTCAGCAGGGAAACACGCAGGATGCAGGCCAGGCCCTGCAACGAGCGTTGGAGATCAACCCAAATAACTCCGTCGCCATGGCAAACATGGGACATCTCTACGAAGAATCAGGCAGGCCGGATCAGGCCGTTGCCATGTACCAGCAGTCGCTGAGAGTTGACTGGAATCAGCCCGACGTCCATTCACGAATCGCTGCGGCCGGACAGGCTGCAGGTCCGTCCAGCCCCATGGGTGCGACCGCAATGGCCCGAGGAATGCACCCCTATCAGGTCACCGGACAACGGACCGCCTTTGCTCCTTCATCCCGCGGAAATCAGCTGGCCGGCATGCCAATGATGCCTCCCCAGTTTGCAGGTCAGCCAACCGGACCACAGTCCGCAATGAACATGGCCAGCGTGAGGCCTGGCTCCGTTATGCCGGGTAACTATATGCCCGGCCCGATGGCTGGCGCACCAGGCGGCGGCTGGCAGATGGCGGGCTCGCCAATGATGCTGAATCAACCCTCATCCGCGACATTTTCAGATATCAACGCAGGTATTCCTTCCTCCGACTTCATGATGTCACCGGCCGCGGGCTCGTTCCCTCCAACAACCGGCCCCGGTGAGTTCCAGATCCCTTCGACACAGGGCTCTCCAGCCGTGGCATCTCCGACCCCAGATCCATCATTCTCGGCAATATCACCACGGCAGGCTCCTGCTGGACTGCCTGTTTCCACGGTCTCCCTCAGCGCTCAGATGGATTCTCCACTGCCTTCAGGTACCGAACCACCAATTGTGGAAGCGTTCTGAGCACTTTCGATCAGTTTCGAGTACTCTGCATCAAACGATCATACCGCCTGCCAGATACCATCAGGGGCTGCCTGTGCCTGTTTTTAACTTCCGATTTCAAGTCGAAGCCTCACCTGAGTCCGTGTCTGCGTTTCATTTTCAGACGGGAATCCTCAAAGCCCTGACACCCCCACTGATGATTATGCAGGTGCATCGTTTTGATCCCCTTGCCAATGGCTCCATCGGACAATTCACTATGTGGATGGG
>CAIYBH010000087.1 GCA_903924405.1 uncultured Planctomycetaceae bacterium
CCTGTTCGTGCTCCTGTATCAGCTGGAAATGCCCACGGACTTCTGGGGGCCCGTCGACCCGGGTGGACTCTATACCCCCGATGGTCCCCAGAATCTGACCAGCTACTGGCCAGCCCCCGTCTGGCTGCACGTTCGCTATGCCCTGCACATTGCCCTCGTGTGCTGTCTCATTGTGGCCACATTTATCGACCTCGAACTCTGGATCATCCCGGATGGCAGTACTGTTCCCATGATGGGCACGGCATTGGTCGTGGCTGCAGGCTTCGGGCAGGCGTGGATTGTGCCTGTCTGGTTTCAGGACGCCAGCGTCGTCTCGACGCTGCGTACCATCGCACCGGACTGGATGAAACCGCTGCTGTTTTCCTGGGACTGCCTGCCCTTCGCCATCACCTCACCACGCTGGCATGGTTTTCTCGTCAGCGCTGTGGGGCTGTTGGTGGGTGGTGGCGTCGTCTGGATGGTCAGACTGCTGGGAGCGTGGGTTTTGAAACGCGAAGCGATGGGCTTCGGGGACGTCGTACTGATGGCCATGGTGGGCAGCGTTCTGGGCTGGCAGCCTGTACTCGTCGTCTTCTTCCTTGCCCCGCTGCTGGCGCTCAGCGTCGCCATCGTATCACTGGTCCTGCGGCGACGAGACGAGATTCCCTACGGCCCATGGCTCAGCCTCGCCACTTTGCTTCTGCTTCTCGCATGGACCAGAATCTGGCCGTATGCTGAGCGCATCTTTGACATGGGTCCGTTTGTGCTGCTCATGGGTGTCTTCATGTTCGGCATGCTGTTCGTCTCGCTGCACCTGATGCAGATCCTCCGTCGATTGCTGGGACTGCAGCCCGTGGATGCTGCAGCCGAGCCGGTCGATGACGGAATTCCCATCATCTACCCGGCGGACCGATCAGACCCAATGGCCGGACAGTGGGACCGACCGTTGTGGCCAGGCCAGCGGGCAGGGCAGGGCCTCGCGGGATACTCCCGCTGGCGTCATGGACGCAGCGACTGATCGCGCCGGCAGGATCTCTGCCCTTCATCCCACACCACAGTGCCCCTTGCTGCCCCCGAAAACAGCGACGGTCGTCAGTCGGCCACGCCACAGTTGCCGTCGTCCCCACGAACAGCAACAATTCACCCTGCGAAACAATTGATGGACCACAGCAGGCAGGACCCGAATTCCGGAGCAGGGAATGAAGAAGGAACAGGCGCGACGCTGGCTGACAGAATATCTGCAGACTCAACAAAAAATCACCACCTGGTCCGTCATTGGCCTCGCAGCCCTCGGTGGCGTTACCTGGCTCGTGGAACTGGCCTTGGTTATGTTGATTCTCCGAGTGGGATTCTTCGGCAGCTTCGTACTGGCGCTGCTGCCGGCAGCCGGCATACTCGCAGCCGTTCAGTATTTCACCCTGCGTCGCGTGCAGCGGAACCTGGGAGATGTCCGGGCTGTGAAATCTGTCAGTGAAGATTCCCGCAGTGAGTACCGGACGGCACAACCTCTGTCCGCTGTCTGGATGTATGCCTTCGGCAGCCTTGAGACAGATCAGTCGTGGCAGGAACGACTGCTGGCGATCCTCTGCCTGCCCCAGCGAATGATCAGCGCCGCATGGTTCACGAAGCTCCGTCTGCAGGAACTTCAGACTCTGAAGACCGAACACTGTGCCGCCATCATTCGTCACCTGCTGAAAGAAGCCGAACGCGTTGAAATCGATACACTCGCAGAAAAGCTGAGCCTGCCGGACCCAGTCAGCGCCATCCGTGACGTCTCACTGATTGACGGAGTGGTACTGCTGACACGGAAAACCCCCGGGCTGAGCCTCGCGACGCGGCTCGTCGACGAGATCAATGCCTGGCTGAAACAGGAATCTCAAAATGGGGCAGAATGACCGCGGCCAGGATCATCACCTTCTTCGGGGCCCCGACGCAGGCACGGCAGGGACCGCAAACGCAGCGCAGGCCACCCAGGCTCACCCCGCACACAGTCAGCCCGACGCTCCACCGCGTTTTCTGCAGGGCCCACAATCGCGTTGGCGCGAACTTGTGATGCTGACCCGCGCCGTTCGGGAAATGTTCAACGGCTTCCGGCATCTGCACTTTGTCGGCCCCTGCATCACAATCTTCGGATCTGCACGATTTCCCGAATCCCACCACTACTACCAGCTCGCACGCAGGATCGGAGCGGAAATTGCCAGAGAAGGCTTCACTGTCATGACCGGAGGCGGACCGGGCATCATGGAAGCCGCAAATCGCGGGGCAAAGGATGTCGGCGGTCGCAGTGTCGGCTGCAACATCACGTTACCCATGGAACAGGAACCCAACCCGTGGCTCGATCAGTCCCTCGATTTTCGCTACTTCTTCGTCCGTAAACTGATGCTGGCCAAATACTCCCTCGCATTCGTGGCCCTGCCGGGCGGACTGGGCACGCTGGACGAATTGTTTGAGATTGCCACCCTCGTACAAACTCGCAAAGTCGAAAACTTTCCGATCGTTCTGGCCGGCACCGATTACTGGCAACCGCTGCTGGACTACCTGCGCGACACAATGGTCAGCAACGGCACCATCTCCCTTGCGGATGTCGATCGGTTCATTGTCACCGATGATCCTCAGAAAATTGCCCGACACATCAGCATGATTGCAAAAGAGCAATTCGGGATTCGGGAACTCGCCCCCCGTCCCA
>CAIYBH010000088.1 GCA_903924405.1 uncultured Planctomycetaceae bacterium
GTTTGTCGAGGATCTTCCAGATACCGCACTGCGTTGCTCCTCCCGCAAATCTCAGCGAAAAGTAGCACCTCGACGTCCCCACAACCAGGTCAAGCCTCTCCATTCTCTGCAAATTCACTCCGACTTTTGTCGCTCGTGTCAGGCACTGGTTCATTCTCAGGAGCCATGCACTGGACTGTCAGGTGGGCTTGCGCAAGAAAAGAGAACAGCAGAGAACAAGGTGCCAGGCACCGCAAGGGGCGGAGACAAGGGGCGGAGACAGGTGCCTGGCACCTGAGAAACCGGGGTCAGTGGCTGGAAATGTTTCCGTGGGCGATTGAAGCACCGGAATTCGGGGTTGTGTGCGGCGGTTGGCTAACACCGCCAGCACTGATTCGTTAGGATTGGGTTTTTGCGGCTTGCCGCAACATTCTGCGGGCGGGTCAGGTTGGGGGGCGGTTCGGCGTGAGCGGAACTGGCCGGGATGGTCGGAGTGGTCACCGGGGTCGGACAGAGCGGTGTGTGTATGGCAAACGAAGACGCGTTAAGAAGCCAGTTTGATGATTTCCGCCGGGATTTTCAGCGATTGCGGGCGGAGATTTCGCGGGTGATTGTGGGGCAATCGGAGATTCTTGACGACACGCTGATTGCCTTGATTGCCGGGGGGCATGTGTTGCTGGAGGGTGTTCCGGGGCTGGGCAAGACCTTAACCGTGCGGACTCTGGCGAGTGCTTTGCGGCTGGATTTTCATCGGATCCAGTTCACCCCGGATCTGATGCCAGCCGACCTCATCGGGACTCAGGTGATTGCGGAGGCGGTAGACGGGCGTAAGGTGTTTGAGTTTCAGCGGGGGCCGTTGTTTGCCAATGTGTTGCTGGCGGATGAGATCAATCGGGCGACCCCGAAGACTCAATCGGCGCTCCTGGAAGCGATGCAGGAGCATTCGGTGACGGTGGCGGGGGTGACGCATCGGCTGACGGAGCCGTTTTTCGTCATGGCGACTCAAAACCCGCTGGAGATGGAAGGGACGTATCCGTTACCGGAAGCGCAGCTGGACCGATTTTTTGTGAAGTTGCTGGTACGTTATCCCGGGGTCAGGGATTTGGAGATGATCCTGGATCGGACGACGGGCAGTGAGACGCCGGCGGCTCAGGCTGTGATGTCGGGGGAGCGGATTCTGGAGATGTCGCGATTGTCACGGAGCATCCCGATTGCGGATGACGTGCGTCGGTATGCGATCGCGCTGGTCGTGGCGACTCATCCGGACCATGAGTTGGCGTCGGCGTCGGCAAAAAAATACGTGCGATACGGAGCCAGTCCGCGAGGATTGCAGTCGTTGATACTGGGGGCGAAGATTCGTGCGATTCTGGACAATCGATATCATGTGGCGCGTGAGGATTTGCGGACGATGGCGCTGCCGGTGTTGCGACATCGCATGATTCTGAATTTCGAGGGCCAGGCGGAGGGGATCAGCACGGACGACGTGATCAGGCGGATATTTGGCGACATTCGTGAGGATCTGCTGGCAGCTGGTGGCTGAGAGCGGGTTAGCGGAGTCGGATCGGACCGGGGCGTTGTCTGCGGGGGTGGGGATGTGAGTTCGACGTTATTTCCGCCGGATTTCCTGACACGACTGGAATATCTGTCGATTATGTCGAAGCGGGTATTTCGTGGTCAGTTGATGGCGCAGCGTCGGACGCTGCAGTCGGGATCGGGGATTGAGTTTTCGGAGCACAGGGAATATACGCCTGGCGACGACCTGCGGTACATGGACTGGAACATTTATGCGCGGCACGGGGACTTGCTGTTGAAGCGGTTTCAGGAGGAGCAGGACCTGCATGTCTACCTGCTGCTGGACTGTTCGCGGAGTATGGGAGTTGGGGTGCCCGGGAAGTTTGATTTGGCGCGTCAGGTGTCTGCGGCGCTGTCCTATGTGGCCCTGGCAGACCTGGACCGCATTTCCATTGTGGCCTGTGCGGCGGGAGTTGTTCAGGAGTTACCGGTGACTCGGGGCAAGGATCGGATTCTGAGCGTCCTGCAGTTTCTGGAGCGTCTGGAAACGGCGGGTGGAGATACCAATCTGGCTCAGTCGATCAGTGAGTTTCTGCACCGTAGTCCGCGTGCAGGACTGGCGGTTGTGTTGAGTGATCTGTTTGATCCGCGGGGGTTTGAGGGAGCGCTGGATCAGTTGCGATACCGTCGATTTGACGTGCATGTGATTCAGTTGCATGCCCCGTCGGAGGCTGATCCCGGGCTGTTGGGCGATGCGGAACTGGTGGATGTGGAAACCGGAGACATACGTCGAGTGACTGTGACTGAACGGAACCTGGCGAATTATTGTCGGTTGTTTTCTGAGCATCAGCAGGCGGTGCGTGAGTATTGCCAGCGGCATCAGTTGGGGTGCACACAGGCATCGACGATCTGTCGGTTTGATGAGTTGATACTGGGGATGATGCGGACATCGGCCGCAGTGAGGTGAGGTGAGAGCGATTAGTTTTCGGTTTTCGGTGAGTGGTGTGCTGCGAGCGATGTGCGTTCGTGGATTGACCTTGTGAAATTCGGGTGTGGACTTCGATGACCTTTGGCCTTCCTGCTGCATTGATGCTGGCTGCGATAGCGGTACCGATCACGGTGCTGTATGTCCTGAGGGTCAGGTCACGTCAAATCCCGGTTTCGACGACGATGTTCTGGGCGAAGGTTTTTGACGAGAAGCCGCCTCGGTCGTGGTGGCAGTCGTTCCGTCATCTGACGTCGTGGTTGGTGCAGATGCTGATTCTGATGACGCTGGTGCTGGCTGCTGCGGATCCGCTGTGGACATCGGCGTTGCGAGAGTCTGAACGCCTTGTTCTGGTTGTCGACAATTCAGCCAGCATGCGGGCTGAATCCGGTGGGGTGCAGCGGTTGGAGTTGGCACTGGAAGCGGCGAGGCAGCGGGTTCTGAGTCTGCGGGTCCCGGATGAAGCGGCGATCGTCGCGACGGGGGGAGGGGCACAGATCGTTGCGGGTATGACGGAGCATGCGGGGACTTTGTTGCGAGCGCTGGAGACGATCCGTGTCGCTGACACGGGGACTGATCCGGGGCCTGCGATCGAGCTTGGGCGACGCCTGATTGGCACTGGACGTCGTGGTCGTGTGTTGGTGATGACGGATGGATGTGTGTGTGCGCCGTTGATAACTGACGTGAAGGTTGGGGAGTTGTCGGATGGTGGCGAGTCGGCGGCGACGGTGCCGAGTCCGGAGCGTGGCGAGTCCGCCGAGGAATCACCGATACGGGTGGAGTTCGAACGGTTTGGTGAAGCGCGGGGCAACGTGGGGATTACCGTGTTTGAAACGCGTCGCAGTCTGGTGGATCCAACGGGTTATGAGGTGCTGGTGGCGATTAAAAATGCTTCGGATCGGCGGGTGACATGTCGACTGGAACTGAGTCTGGCCGGGTTTCCCGTGGACGTACTGCCTGTGACACTTGAGCCGGAGGAGCGGTGGACTCGGAGTTTGTCGAAGTTGTCTGCGGAGGGAGGTGCAGTGCGGGCTGAGTTACAGGAGATTCGATTTGAGAGTGCGGCGGTTTCAGCGGTTGAGCGGGTGAAAACGGGAGTGGGAGCCAATGCAGAAGAGGATCAGGATGGGTTGACGACGGACAATTCCGCGTGGTCCATTTTGTTTCCCGCGAAAAAGCAGCGGGTGCTGCTGGTGTCACCGGGAAATTTGTTTGTGCAGAAAGTTCTGGAAGCGAACTCGCTGGTGGACCTGGAGGTTCTGGAACGGTTGCCGGCTGAGGGAGCCTGGCCGCGTGCGGACGCGATTGTGCTGCACGAGTTGGTACCGGCGAAACTTCCTGAGGGGAATGTCATAGTGCTGGATCCGGCGTCGGACTGTGACGCGTGGGCTCTGGGGAACCTGCTGGAAGAACCCCTCGTGTCGAAACAGAGTCCGACATCAACGCTATTGAGGAACGTGCAACTGAATAATGTCCTGATTCCCGAGGCTCGTCAGGTGACTTACGCAGCGCCGATGGAGCCGCTGGTGGAGACCGTGGACGGAGATGTGCTGTGTGCGTTGCTTCCGCGTCCGACCGGCGACTGTGTGGTGGTACCGGTAGTGCTGCGCACGAGTGACCTCGCCTTCCGGACGGTTTTTCCGATCCTGATTTCGAATATTTTGCGGGAGTTTTCCGGGGATTTGGGGGAACGTGTATCGACGCGGGTGGCTGGAGAGCCGCTGAGGATAGAGTTGCCGGGCGTGTTTGCCGCGGACACGGGGCAAGCGGGTGAGCCAGTGGTCGGCGAGGGAGCCGGCAGGGGGTTCGGCGTTGGGAGCGTGGTCGCATCTGAGACTGCATATGTGTTGTTGGCCCCGGATGGAGAGCGGCAGCGATTGACTGTTGCGGATTCCGGGGGTTCGGAATCCGCACACGGTTCTGTCACACTCATGGGGGGGCCATTGAAGTCCGTGGGAATCTGGTCGGTGTATCGAAGTGAGGGACGTGGCGCGGGGGCGAATGAGTTGCTGGCAGCGGAGGTCGCGGTGAATCTGGCGAATGAGTGTGAAACGAATCTCCGGCCGTCACAGGAATTTGCATTGCCGAGTGATCGGGTGGAATGGGTGTCGTCCTGGTTCCGTGGGCCCTTGTGGTCGTATCTGGTCCCGGCAGCGGTGCTGTTGTTGCTGGCGGAATGGGTGCTGTATCAGCGGAGGTGGATCTCCTGAGTTTCTGAGAAAGAACGCTGGGAATGGTCGTTTGGGCCTGAGCGAATGTTGCCGGGCTCTGTGTGTTTAATTTCTGCTGTTGTGATGCTTGTTATGCCCATTGAATTCACTCAACCCACCTGGCTGTTGCTGCTGATACCGGCAGGAATGATGTTGTGCTGGTGGTTTGTGCGCAGTCTGAGTGATTTTTCAAAAGCTCAGCGTGTGGCATCGCTGGTGGTGCGTGGTGGGATCTGTCTGTTGCTGACGCTGGCATTAGCGGGAATGACATGGCTGGGGAATTCTGACGAACCGTTTGTTGTGTTTCTGGTGGATCGAAGTGCCAGTATCGGGGCTGCCGGGCGAACGCATGCGGAAGCGTATCTGCGGGAGGCCGAATCGGTGCGCGGGGGGCATGGTGCCGCGTGGATGTCGTACGCGCTGGGGACTGATCGTCCGGTGAGCGACTGGCCTGACTATGAGCCGTCGCTGGTGGCTGGGGCGATTATCAACGGAGGTCAGGCGGATGCGGTCGCGGGCGGGAATTCCGCGGTGACGTTGGGCAGCGGGAGGAAGGCTGTGGATCGTTCCGAACGAGCGGAGTGGGAACGTGGGACAGATCTGGCCGGGGCTATACGGACGGCGGCCGCCTTTGCCCCGGCGGGATATGTTCCGCGGATCGTGTTGCTGACAGACGGCAATGAAACGGTGGGTGATATCCGCAGTGTAGCGCCGGTGGTGGGGATACCGCTGTGGACGGTACCGTTGCCGGGCCGCGAAGAACCGGAGGTGCAGGTCTCGGAAGTGCGGGTACCTACGGAGGTCCGCGAGGGAGAGCCGTTTGCGGTGGAAGTTGTGATCTCCTCCAGCCATGCGGATGAGGGGCTGATTGAGATTTATCGTGGAGACTATCGAGTTGTCAGTGAGCGGCGGCAACTGGTGGCGGGTGAAAATCGATTTCGATTTGAGCAGACGGTGGAACGTGATCGGATTGCGGCCTTTCGAGCGAGGGTGTCGGGGTTAAAGCAGGACACACTGATCGACAACAATTCTGATGTGGGGCTGGTGTATGCGGCGGGTAAACCGCGGGTATTGCTGGTGGAAAGTGCACCGGAATTGATACAGGACCTCGCGTTTGCTCTGGAGGACGAAGGGATTCAGGTGGATGTGAGACCTGTCGAGGGGATCCCGGAGACACTGGAGGGCCTGCAGAACTATGAGTTGCTGATTTTGTCCAACGTACCAGCGACGAAGTTGACGAATGGCCAGATGTCCGTGATTCAGGGCTGGGTGCAGGATTCGGGCGGTGGCTTTCTGATGCTGGGCGGTGAGCAATCGTTCGGGCCGGGGGGCTATTATCGGAGTGCAATTGAAGAAATTCTGCCCTTACGGAGTGACTTTGAGAAGGAGCAGGAGAAGCCCGGGCTGGGGATGGTTCTGGTGATTGACCGATCGGGATCGATGGAGGGTGACAAGCTGGAGATGGCGCGGACGGCTGCGCGTTCGGCGGTGGAGTTACTGAGTAGCCGGGATCAGGTGGCTGTGCTGGCCTTTGATGATCAGGCGTGGGTGATCAGTGAGATGCAGTCGGCGGGGAACCGTGGGAGGATCAGCGAACAGATTGGTCGGATTCAGCCGGGTGGAGGAACGAGCATGTATCCGGCGATGGAGATGGCCAATGAAATGCTGGGGAATACTTCGGCACGACTGAAGCATGTGATTATGCTGACGGACGGGATTTCGAACAGTGGCAGTTTTGAGCAGCTGGCGCGGCAGATGGCGTCGGCGAAAATTACGGTGTCTGTTGTGGCACTTGGGGCGGAAGACGCCACGGACACGACGTTGTTGAAGTCGATTGCAAAGCTGGGCAAGGGGCGTTTTTATCTGGCGGAGGATCCCGCGCAGGTGCCGCAGATTTTTGCTCGGGAGACGATGACAGCTGGAAAATCGGCGATGGAAGAAGAGCCGTTTGTACCGCAGGTGATGCGCGCAACGCGGGTTCTGGCAGACATTGATCTTGAGAATGCTCCGTTGTTGCTGGGATATGTGGTCACGCGTCCGAAACCCGGAGGTGAGGTGATACTGGCGACGGAAAAGGGAGACCCTCTGCTGGCGTGGTGGCGTTATGGACTGGGGATGACGGGGGCATTTACATCGGACGCAAAAAGTCGCTGGGCAGCGGAGTGGCTGACGTGGCCGGGTTATGGCAAGTTCTGGACTCAGGTTGTGCGGCAACTGATGAGAAAATCGGCTGCGGGCGGATTGCAGGCGACGATTGAGCGACGGGGATCGCAATCACGACTGATCGTGGATGCGACGACGGCAGCGGGCGAGTTTCTGAACGAGGCAGAGGCGGAGGTGCAGGTGGTCAATCCACGTGGACAGAAGGTGCGATTGCCGTTGGTGCAGCAGCGACCGGGGAGTTACGTGGCGGAGCTGGAGACGTCGGAACCCGGGTCGTGGAACCTCGACATTTCGATGCGACGTGATGGGCAGATTGTGGCACAGCAATCGCGCGCCGTGCATGTGGGTGATCAGGAGGAATTGCGGCTGAAGGCGGTGAATACAGAGTTACTGCGGGAATTGGCGACGTCAACCGGGGGGCGTTTTGATGCACCGGCGACTGAGATCTTTGAGCGTTCGGGGGATCGGGTATCGCGGCCGCGGCCACTGCGAACGGCGTTACTGGTTCTGGCGGCGCTGATGCTCATTCCGGATGTGGCATTACGGCGTCTGGAATTCTCGTGGAGACGAACTGGCCGTTGGCGTTTCACTGGAACTCGATTGGCGCGAGGCGCCAGCACAGCTGGGGAGCGAGCCTGATGAGTCTTCGAACACATGGCGTGGTGCGCGCGGGGCGGACGTTGTCCTCGTTGGGGGGGCAGGCCCTCACCAGGGCTCTGGAGGTTTTTCGTCGCCGGCAGCGTTTGCTGGGGGTGTGGCGTGGGGCGTCTCTGGGCCTGCAGGCGGGCGCTGTTGCGGGCTGTGTGACAGCGGCATGGATGTGGGTCTCTGATCAACGTTGTCCATTGTGGCTACCAGCGGTGCTGAGCAGTGGTGGGTGTCTGGCGGGCGTTTTGTGGGGGGCCCGGCGTGAGGTGTCACTGAGACAGACGGCGAGGTGGCTCGACGCGTCGTGTGGGCTGAAAGATCGGCTTGAAACGGCACTGCAGTTTGTTGAAGGGGTTGCTGACGACACGATTCAGCGGTTACAGGTCGAAGATGCGATACAGTGTGTGATGCGGCTGAATCCGGAAGTGTTGGTGCCTCTGCGAACACCGCGGGAGTGGAATCGTGGGTTGATTCTGACAGCGGCTGGTGTGCTGGTTGCGCTGGTTTCCACGGCGCCGGTGCGGCCATTGGTTCCGGACCTTGTGAATGCCGTGCTGGAAGAGCAGTCTTCGGGGTTACAGCAGGAGTTACGGGCGCTGGAGGAATTTCAGCAGCAGCAACCGGATACAGAGTTGAAGCGGTTGCTGGAATCGATGAATGAGAATCTGCAGGAGATGGCGGAGCCGGGCACGACGCCGCGTGAGGCCTTTGCCCGATTGTCGGAGATGGAGGCGAGTCTGCAGGAGATGCAGAAGCGGATCAGCGAGTCTGGCACCCTGGAGTCCATGAAAGCGATTGGCGAGGCGATGTCTCTTGCGGAAGAGATGTCGAAGGCTGGTAAGGCGCTGGCTTCCGGGGATCTGCAGAGGGCGGAGGCGGAGTTATCGAAGCTGGGAGCACCGAAACTGGATCGACAGACTGAGCGAGCCATCACTGACAAATTGAGGCAGCAGCAGCAAAAGCAGCAGTCGGCTCAGGAACCAGCGACCTCGAAGGCAGTCGCGGAGGCTGCTGGCAGGATGGCGGAGGGATTGGAATCCGGGGACTCGCAGAAATTTCAGGAGGGGACACGCGGGCTGGCTTCGGAAGCGCGGAGGATGGCGAATCAGCAGAAGTTGACGGAGTTGCTGCAGCAGCAGGCGATGAATCTGGCTCAGGCAAAATCTGATGTGGAGAGTCAGGCGCGGCAGGTCGCTCAGGGCCAGGGCAAAGGTGGTAAGAAGGCCGGCAAGGGGACGGCGGGAAATCCGCAGGGGGC
The DNA here is from genome assembly GCA_903924405.1 of uncultured Planctomycetaceae bacterium. Taxonomy (GTDB): domain Bacteria; phylum Planctomycetota; class Planctomycetia; order Planctomycetales; family Planctomycetaceae; genus SXXK01. The sequence goes on from CAIYBH010000088.1 coordinate 8,756, forward strand.
GGAGACAGGAGCGAAGGCGGCAAGCAGGGAGTTGCGGCTATCGGGTGAGAATTCCGGGATGGGTGAGGCGGAGACAGAGAAGAGTCAGGGGGAGCAGCAGGAGCAGGTTGCGGAGCGCGAGTACCGTCAGAATGTGGAGAAGTTTGAAGCATTGAGTGAGACGGCACTGGAATCCGAGTTGATTCCGCCGGGACAGAAGCAGTTGATTCGTCGTTATTTTCAGTTGATTCGCCCGTCATCAGAGCCTGTCAGTACCGCGCCGTAATGGGTGCGGGAGGAAACCGGGGAGCAGGGAAGAAGGTTGAACTGAGGAACGTGGTTGAGACTAGCAGGGTGAATCAGCAAGTCGGGTGTAAAAAAGTTAATACTGTGGTGGTGATAGAAAAAGTACTCGTACGATGGCGTTTTAATTTATAAGTCCATTAAGGCATGTCAGTGTGTTGCTGACAGGCCGTGATTGTCTGGGTAGGGGGGAGTGGAGGAGACATGGAAAGACGGGAGATGATCTGGGCGTCGCTGATTGGTGGCGCCGGGCTGTTGTCAGCGAATCCTGTATCTGCGGTTGCACCGGCGGGGACTGTTGCTCGTCAGGCGGGCGGTTTTCGGTACTGCCTGAACACCAGCACGATTCGGGGGCAGAAGCCGGGGGTTGTTCGGGAAGTGGAGATCGCCGGAGCCGCGGGCTATGACGGGATTGAGCCCTGGATTCCGAATTTGCGGGAGTATGTGGAGCAGGGAGGCAGCCTGTCGGACTTGCGGAAGCGGATTGAGGACGCGGGTTTGACAGTGGACAGTGCGATTGGGTTCGCCCAGTGGATTCACGACGACGAGAAGACTCGTGCCGCAGCACTTGAGGAAGCGCGGCGGGACATGGACATGCTGAAGCAGATCGGTGGCACTCGGATCGCAGCGCCGCCGGTTGGTGCGCATCAGGCGAATAGCGCGAAAGTTGAGTTAGCGGCCGCGGCGGAGCGATTTGCGGCCCTGCAGTCGCTGGGGGATGAGATCGGCATTATTCCACAGCTGGAGGTCTGGGGTTTTTCAAAGAATCTGTCACGTCTGGGAGAGGTGGCCTATGTGGCAGCGGAGACGGGGCATCCAGGGAGTTGCCTGCTGCTGGACACCTACCACATTTACAAAGGCGGGTCGGATTTTTCGGGACTGTCCCTGTTCAGCGATGATTCGCTGCAGGTGTTCCATATGAATGACTACCCGGCTGAGCCATCACGAGCGGAGATCAGTGATGCGCAGCGAGTCTATCCGGGAGACGGGATTGCCCCGCTGACTTCGATTCTGCAGACGCTGGGTGGCCGTGGTCGGGCCATTACACTGTCGCTGGAGTTGTTCAATCCGGACTACTGGAAGCAGGACCCGCTTGAGGTGGCAAAGACGGGGCTGTCGAAGATGCGTGCGGCGGTTGAGAAGGCCGCAGTGGAGTAGCGTGAAATGCAGCGAGCGGGGACGTGACCGTCTCCGCTCGTTTCAGGCTGCCATTGGGCGCGTGTGATGGACCTGCTGCAGGCCTACATGTTACTGACGAAGATATCGATCCACATCACGAATGCGAAGAGTGACAGGAGAAAGATCATACCAACGGCATGTGCCCAGTTGATCACCTGTGGGTTGGGCTTGTTTCGTGTGATGCCTTCCCAGAGCAGGAAGACCATGTGTCCACCATCCAGAATGGGGATCGGCAGGAAGTTGAGGATTGCAAGATTGATGCTGAGGAAGCCGAGGAACATGAATAGATCGACGAGGCCGCGATCGGCAACCATGTAACCGATTTTGGCGATGCCGAGTGGGCCACTGAAAGATTCCATCGCGACATCTCCGCGGACAATTTGTCGCAGGCTGCGGTAGATGGAGACTGCGGACTTGCGGGTACGGCTGAGTCCGAGGGAGAGGGCTTCGCCGATAGAACCAGCCTTCTGCAGTTCGCGTTCATCGTTCCACACGCCGGCATTGAAGCCACGAATCCAGAGGAACCAGTCAGGGTCATTTTCGAGTGTTTCGAGGGTTTTGGACCCGGTTTGGTCACCATTCTGATAGTGCACGAGGATTTTTCGTCCGGGGGCACGTTGCAGTTGATCGAATGCCCAGGCCCAGTTGAATTCCTTTTCGGTACCGATGTCCTTGCTGGTTTCGGTGGAGAGATCGAGTTCGACGGGGGTTTCCGCATCTCCGAAGGCATCCGGTTTGCCTTGTCCTGGGTTGCGGTGGATGAGTTCGACGCGGGTGATTTTGGTTGAGGGAGCGAAAACGCCGAGTTTTTCGGCCTCGGACCCCGGCAGAACTCGGGCAATTCGGGTTTGAACCTGATAGCCGATGCCGATTGCAGGGATCGTCAGAGGAGCGGCGCGATGATCGGGAGAATCGGTCCATCCCGGCAGATCATCGGGGACCACGGTGACCTCTTCGGTGGACGGTCCATTGCTGCTGGAGCGATCGATCACGAGGGTGACGGGTTGGCCGGCTTTTCCGGCGAAGTAGACGGGCAGATAAAGCGGGTCAATGTCTTCACCGGGTGTTTTTCCGTCGACGGAGCGGATGGTGTCACCCACCTTCAGACCGGCGCGGGCGGCAACGGAGTCTTTCTGGATAGCGCGAATCGGGCCCATGGCCATCCAGAATCCGGTGGATCGCACATTCTGTGCAGGCACTTTGATTTCGACGGTTTGGAATGCGTCCGGCTGAGCGGGATCGGCAGAGGGGCGTTGGACGATGTAGGTAAGTTCCTGATCGGCGTAGCGTCCCAGAAGACTACGAAGTTCGGGCAGCAGTTTGACGGGAATTGCTTCCTGGAGAGAGGCTGGGCGTACCGCGACGACGCGATCTGCCGGGAGGAAGCCAGTCGATGCGCGATCCAGCGGCATATCGGCGTCGGAGATAAGAGTGGGGTCCGGGATATTGCGAACGAGTTCGGTGGTGACGGTTGGTGCCACACCGATGGAGCGTCCCGGGGAGCTTTTCATGGGGGTGACATTGACGGTCGTGTCGGTGCCGTCAGCGCGGAGCAGTCGAAGACTGATATCGCCGGAGGAGAGGAGGATGGCTTCCTGCAGGTCGATAAAACTGCGAATGCGATCCCCGTTCACCTCGGTGATACGGTCACCGGCGCGGATACCGGCTTCCCATGCGGGAAAACCGGACCGGACGGCTCCAACAACCGGGGAAGGTTCCTGAATACCGGACCAGTATCCAAAGACGAAGAACAGATACCCGGTCAGGACGTTCATGATCACGCCAGCGGAGATAATGGCCATCCGCTGGAGCACAGTTTTGGATGAATAGGATCGCGGATTTTCGGCGATTTCCGAGCTGGTCATCTGGTTTGGATCCATGTCATCCTGACCGAGCATCTTGACGTATCCACCGAGCGGCAGCGCGGAGAGAGCGTACTCGGTTTCGCCTTTCTGGCGGCTCCAGAGAATCGGGCCGATGCCGATACTGAAGCGTTCCACGTGAACATTGCACCATTTGGCAACGGCGAAGTGGCCCAGTTCGTGGAAGAAAATGACCATACCAAGACCGAGCACCACGGAGAGGGTGTTTTCGATCATGCTGAAGGTTTCTGCGAAACTGGCTGCCACGAGTGGCAAGGCGATTAGAGTGTCCACCTGGTTGCTTCCTCCCGAGCCCAGCGGTCCATCGCAAACAACTGCGAGAGAGTTGGCTGAGCGTCGAATTTGTGGTGGTTCAGAATATCCTGAACGATTTGGGTAATACAGGGGAACGGGAGATTTCCGGCGAGGAACCGTTCCACAGCAATTTCATTAGCCGCATTGAGTACGGCGCCGCAGGTCCCGCCCTGCTCTGCGGCTTCAAACCCCAGTCTGAGAGCCGGGAAGGCATCGAGGTCGGGCGGCAGGAGTTCGAGGGTGTAGGGTTGTGTCCAGTCAGTTTGTCGAGCCGGGCTGGGAAGCCGGTCGGGGAACAACAGCGCGTACTGAATGGGAAGTCGCATGTCCGGGGGCGAGAACTGAGAAATGACCGAGCCGTCAGCGAATTCGACCAGGGAATGAATCAGGGACTGGGGATGGATTGTCACTGCGATTTCGGAAGGCTTGAGATCGAACAGCCAGCGCGCTTCGATGATTTCGAGTGCTTTATTCATCATGGTGGCGGAATCCACCGTGATCTTGGGGCCCATGTTCCATGTCGGATGTTTCAACGCCATCGCGGGCGTGACGGATGCCATTTGGTTGCGAGTCCAGCCGCGGAACGGACCTCCACTGGCTGTCAGGATGACTCTACGCAGCTGATCACGGCGACCGGATTGGAGGCATTGAAAGATGGCGCTGTGTTCGCTGTCGACGGGAATGACGCTGGCACCGGTTTCAGCAGCCCGCCGCATGATCAGGGATCCGGCGACAACGAGGCTTTCCTTGTTGGCGAGGGCCACGCGTTTTCCGGAATCGACCGCTGCCCATGTGGCAGGCAGTCCGGCAGCACCGACCATGGCGCAGACGATGGTGGAGATCTGCGGATTTCGAATCAGCGATTCGACTGCGCTGAATCCCTGGTACCAGCGTGTGTGTCGCGCGTGTTCGGTGGAGGGGATGGAAACGGATTCGCAGCCGACAACGGCCCAGTCCGGCTGAAACTCAGACACCTGCTGGCAGAGACGTTCGACGCTGCGGTGAGCCGCCAGGCCTGCCAGGCGCAGACGATGGGGATGCTGACGGGCGACGTCGAGGCAGCTGGTGCCGATTGATCCAGTGGATCCGAGCAGAGCGATGGAGGAAACGGCAGTCAAGAGACCGACTTTGCTGACGAAACGGAGGCGAAGCAGAATTGAGTTGGGCTATTCTAGGCGCAAAGGGCAGTTCGGTGAAAGTGCCATTCGGGGAATGGCGGGTGGGGTTTCTCAATTCTGTGGCCCGAAAACTCCTAAATGTGTGCTTTTTTCCGGCAGGCGCTTGATGCCGATCGCGAAACCTGCAGAATTTTGTGGCGGTCGAGATCAGGCTCCTGCGTATCGGGCGAGGAGCTTGAAGGCCGTTGTCTGGTGTGTGATCTGGCAGGGATGGATGTTGCGGCCGTTGGATTCGAGGGCGACCATGGGGTACGTGATGAAGTTTTCCGGGGTGCTGATGCTGGTTTTGTGCTGTATCTGCAGGCCTGCATGGTGTCAGGATGCGAGTGCAGCAGACGCTGCCGGGGCTGGTGCCCTGCCAAATATCGTGTTGATCTTCATGGATGATCTGGGTTATGCGGACCCGGGTCCGTTCGGTGGTGATGCCAGTTTGACTCCGCACCTGAACGCCATGGCACAGCAGGGGCGGCGATTCACGGATTTTTATGTGTCACAGGCTGTTTGTTCGGCGTCGCGAGCCAGTTTGATGACCGGGTGTTACAACGTGCGCATCGGGATTCAGGGGGCGCTGGGGCCGAAATCGCGGACGGGGCTGAATCCGGACGAGCGGACGATTGCCGAGGTGTGTCGGGATCGGGGCTATGCGACGGCCTGTTTCGGTAAGTGGCATTTGGGGCATGAAGCTCCGTTCCTGCCTCGGCAGCAGGGTTTTGATGAGTATTTCGGGTTGCCTTACAGCAACGACATGTGGCCGTATCATCCTGAGGTGCTGCATCTTCCTATGCAGGAACGGTTGAAGAACTGGCCACAATTACCGCTGATCGAGAACGATCTTGTGATTGATGACGAGGTGACTGGGGAGGATCAGCAAACGCTGACCCGGCGTTACACCGAAAAAGCGGTGTCCTTTATTGAGCGTCATCAGAATCGTCCGTTTTTCCTGTACCTGCCGCACACGATGGTGCATGTGCCATTATTTACGAGTCCGGACTTTGCCGGGCGCAGTGGCAAAGGGGTCTTTGCCGACGTGATGATGGAGATTGACTGGTCCGTAGGTCAGATTCGTCAGACGCTGCGGCGACTGAAGCTGGACGAGAACACGCTCCTGATCTTTACCTCGGACAACGGTCCGTGGCTCAGTTATGGCAATCATGCGGGATCGGCAGGTCCATTGCGGGAGGGGAAGGGGACGATGTTTGACGGGGGATGTCGTGTTCCCTGTCTGATGGAATGGCCGACGGTGATCCCAGCCGACAGTGTTTGTCAGCAGCCCTGTATGACGATCGATCTGTTACCCACGATTGCCGAATTGATTGGCGGAACGTTGCCGTCGCATCCGATTGATGGCCGCAGCATTCGGGCGTTGATGCAGGAAGACGCACCAGGGCATGCTCCGCACGAGGCTCTGTATTTTTACTGGGGAGCGGAACTGCAGGCCGTCCGCAGTGGTTCGTGGAAACTGCATTTTCCGCACAAGTATCGGACACTGAATGGCAAGCCTGGGGGCGTCGATGGCCGGCCGACAGCGTATGTGAATCTGGAAATCGGAGAATCCCTGTTTGACCTTGCGAAGGATCCAGGGGAGCAGCATGACGTGTCAGCCCAGCACCCGGAGGTCGTGAAGCGGCTGCGAGAATTGGCGGAGGTGGCTCGTGAAGAGTTGGGGGACGGATCTCGAAAAGGCCGTGGCGTCAGACCGGTGGGAACGCTGGACGTCGATAAGCCCGGTTCTGTGCGCTAGTTGAGGGGAACGGCAGCCTTGCTGGTGATGACAGTCACGGGCGGAGTCATCATGTGCATGGGCTGCGTGCTGGGTGCTGGGTGCTGGGGCAAATCCTCCCGGGGACGCACGGCTGGCTCTGGTGGCCTTAAAGCAGGAGGGGCGGCGATAATTTTCAGAGTATGAGTTGAAATCGCTGAGAACGGAATCCATAGAAATCCTGCCACAGAACCCCCCAAACGCTGCGATGCTGCAAGGCCTTCGGTGTGGAGCACTTGTGGACAGATGGGCGATGTGTCTGAGTAGGAACAGTCAGATGCTGGTGCAGGAAATTCTGATAGCGGTCAGCCTATTGTCGCAAACCGAAGAGTCGGACTCAGCTCTGCAGGATCAGGAGATTTGGCTGCCACTGGTCCCGGCGAATCCTGACGATGTGTCCTGCGATCACTCAAGCCGCGAGTTTTGATAATGGTAGGGAAATGGCTGCATCCTCTGCTCCGCGGATTACTGCCATCTGTCGTGTGGCGGTCGTAAAAAATCGGGAAGCCGTTGGAAGTACCTTAACGCACGTATTGGGAGCGAAAGCGGCATAACCCGTGGCTTATGAACTGCTGATGCATGTTCAAGTCCGCTTTACTGTACACTTCTGACACGTTTGCACCGGGCGAGAGAAGGGCAAATGCAATCACAATCGCGGACGATTGTGACGCTTTGGCAGAACTGAGCTTGTGGGATTGCATAAAGTGTCAGAACCTGCAGAATCCCGACTCCGCGAGTCTTTTGGGGCGAGCCCGCTGTGATTGCCCGGTCAGACTCAGGAAGTGCATGAATCGGGCGAGGTTGTTTGGCCCGCACAGGTGTCTGTGGACTTCACTCAGACCAATCTTCGCGTTGGGTAGGCTGGGCCTCAGATTTCACCACTGCGGGAGCGTTGTTTTTTCGGCGTGGGACAACGCGGCCGTTCAGTTGGACCTGGAGTAACTTCGGGCCGCATTGGCGGGGGAAACAAGCGGGGGCACGAGGTATGTTTTCGATCTTCGGAACTCAACTGCGAGATCGTCGGCGATTGCGTCGAGCTGTCGATTTGCAGGTTCGGGATGTTTGCCGGATCCAGTCGCTGGAAGCTCGTGTCTTGCTGACTGCCGTGGTTTCAAAACTGGCGCTTGAGGGCCCGGTCACGATACTTCCCGCGGTTGAGGGACGGCAGTTGCTGGCCGTGGAGCGATTCGGCTACACAGACTTGTATACGACAGACGGCGTGACCACTGGGACTCAGGTCTTTGCCACGATTCCGGGGCGTCTCACGCCGGATGGGTGGACAAATTCAACCTTTGAAAACTATGCGCTGCTGGACGGAAAGCTCTATTTCAACGCATGGGTTACGGGCAGCACCATCAGGCACGGGCTCTGGAAGACGGATGGGAAAGGGGCAGTCCTGCTGCTGGAGCAATCTGCTGCTGATGCTCGAATTCCCTTTGAATTTGTGACATACAACGGACTTGTCTATTTTGCGGCAAGTGACACTGGCGTGGGCAGAGAATTGTGGAGATCCGATGGAACAGTTGCCGGCACGCAGCTTGCCGTCGATGTGATTCCGGGAGCTGTGGGCAGTAGTCCGCGGCAGATGCGAGTCTTCGACGGGCAGTTGTTTTTCACCGCCGGAGGCACTGAAGCGGAGACAATCTACAGAACGGATGGGACGACGGGCGGGACGATACCCGTGACCAGCGGTGATTACCGATGGTCATCTCTGCCGACAGATTCAGGAACGGTTGCTGTTGCGGTGACTGATTCCTCGCTGATCCTGAAGCGGGAGACTCGAGCGTCGGGTGTGGAGTTACTGGTAATGTCCACGGCGGCGGCTGTGCCTTCACGGATTCATCAGTTTGTTCCTGTGGCGGGTTCGGAGTATCTCGTTGATGGTTTTCTGAGGGTTGGGGACATCACATTTTTCCGCCGGGTGGAGTACGTCGGGGGGCAATTCAGTGGCGATCTCTGGAAATCTGATGGGACGGACGCTGGAACTGTTCCGGTGTCGTCGATTCGGCTGTTCCAGGCACCAATGAACCGCAATGGTGCTGCGCAGAGCGCGATTGGGTTCTTTACCGGCGTGTATGCGGAAAACGCGACTGAGCGACTGGTGTTTTTTGCTGACGCCCGAACTGACTGGGGTTTATGGCAAACCGACGGCGTGACGTTGACGCAGATTCCCATGACGACTCCTGCTGCCAAACCCACCGGGCAGCGTTCCCTGATCGCCGCTGCTGGCCGCATGTATTCGCTGGTGCCGGGGAGCGGGGTGTTTGAAGTCGCAGAGCATCTGGTTTCCGGGCGGCTGGTGGGCGGTTATTCCGCGTCCATCGACGGGAATCCCGGGCAGCTGACTGCGATGCTGGGGGGCGTTTGGTTCGTTGCCGGCCAAAAGCTCTGGCAGGTCATGCCGCAATTACCCGATGCCCTGCCAGGGCCTGTGCCCGAGGGGGATCGTCCGGGGGCGTTGGGAACGATTCGGGCGGGTGGTAAGGATGTGTTTCGTCTGAGATGGAAGCCTGTTCCTGGCGCTGTTGCGTATCGGATCAATGGTGAATTGTCGTCGGCCGGGACGGCGACGACGCTGGACATTCCCTGGGACCAGGATCGGACATATTCGGTGCGAATCCAGGCGGTCATGGCTTCGGGGCAGTTCAGCGAGGCCACGGATTTCAGCTTTACCGGGTTTCTGAATTCTCACAACCTTGAATTTGCGGGATCGACTGCGTTTACTCAGCAGGTCCGTCTGCGTCGGTCACCCGGGAGTGGCTGGCTGTATCGGGCCGAGTTTCTGGATCCGGCCAGTGGACTGGTGCTGCAGACCACGGCGTTTCGCTGGAGCTCGGTAAGCAGCACGTTACAGGAAGCGTCGCTTTACTTTCCGGCTGGAAAGATCCCGGCTTCGGGGCGATTGTCGGTCCGAGTTTCACCGATGACGGTGACTGCTCCGATCAACGCGGCGACGGTAGCGTTTGATCTGCGCTATTCTGAAATTGCAGTGAGTTTTTCGGGGGCGGTCACAACGATCACATGGCCGTCTGTGGCCGGGCCGCTGGGTTATGATCTGTGGGTGAATGATGAGACGCGTGGAATCAGTCAGTACATTCGCAGATCCAGTCTTGCCTCCAACTCATTCAGTGTCAATTTTCCGGAGGGCATCTACAGGATCTGGGTGCGATCGAAGGATCTTGTGCCATCGCTGTGGTCGCAGTCGGAAGTGATCAGCGTTGGAACAGTGCCAAAGCTGCTTGCTCCTTCTGGTACAATTCCGACCGCGGACGCGTTGGGCAGCTTTCGCTGGCCGCGTGTGCAGGGCGCGGTCAGTATGGAATTGTGGGTCAATCGAGTTGGGGGCCCTGTGCGAGTGATACATGAGACCGGGCTGGCGGGAAACAGCACAGGATTCACGCCGACAAGTCCTCTGCCCTATGGTCGGTACCAGGCGTGGATTCGTTCGCAGGGAGTCGGGCCAGGCCATGGGATCTGGAGTGTCTCCGTCAGCTTCACGGTGCTGCCGCCAACTGTTCAGCCTGTGGTGGCCACGTCGCCGTTTGACCGGACGCCGATGATCACATGGACGGCACCCTTTGCGGGTGTGAGTTATGAGTTGTGGATTGGCCGGCCGGATGGTGTCGAGGTATTCCGGAAGACGGGTATCAGCGGGACCAGCTTTACGTTGCCTGTCGCGCTGTCGAACGGGGCGTACAGAGTTTCGCTGCGCGGTCAGACGCCCGATGGGATACTGCTGCCATGGTCTCGCGCAGAAGATACGCCGCTGACGATTGGGTTCACAGGAACGGTGCAGGGGACGCTGGTGGGAAACCGGACGCTGTTCTGGGGGGCGCTTTCGGACGCGACGCACTACGACGTGTGGATGAACCTGGTGAGTGGTGATCAGGCCCCGCAGAGCCAGATTTACCGCAATACGGCGGTGACCGGTACAAGTCTGCTGTTGCCTGCAACATTACCGGCGGGCGGCTACCGACTCTGGATTCGTGCCGTCCGCGCCGCGGAAGGTGAGACATTCCTGACGGAGTGGACTCCGAACGGCACCAGTATTTCTTTGTCGTGAAAGGACGCGACTGATGAGCCATCGGAGTGGGCAGGTGAGACTGTGTTGCCACGGAGGAGTCAGCACCATTGCGTATCCGCAAAGATCATGTCCAGCAATCCGGTCTCCGGCGACTGGTCAGCCTGTGCATCATACAGATCCACCATGTGCGGAAACGATGGGGCGACGCTGAGTTCAGCGGCGTGAACCGTGACGGAGAGAATCTCCGCCATTTCATCAGTGGGAGCGTCAATATGACGGACCTCGGGGGTGGCTGGGGGTGCAATTCTCTGAGGCGTCGTTTGCAGTGGCGAAGAATCGGCCAGCAGTTCTGAATTCAGTAGTTTGAGTGAGAATTCGTCTGTGGGCGATACGTGACTCACACGAAATGTCCACGCCGCGCTGGACAAGGTCACACCCTGTGCATCGATGGCCGTCAGCCAAACACGATACTGGCCACCTCGCAGATTGTCCTTTGATGCCAGTGTGGTTGTTGTCATCCCTTTACTGACGACAAGTGTCTGGCCATCGGAATCCTGCAGCAGGAAATCGTAAGCCACGGCACCCGCGACCCGGCTCCACTGATACCTGGGCCATGCCGTGGAGATGACGCTGGCAGGTTGCAGAAGGACGGGGGGGCGACGGACTTCGAAATCGAGAGCCGTACTCCATTGGTGCCAGGCGCCAGCGGCATCTTTTCCGCGAACCCAGGCGCGAAATGAGCCGTCTTCGGGGACGGTCAGTGAAATTGATGTGCCTTTGACATTGATATTTCGAAACCACGCTTTCTGACCAGTGAGCTTATTATCGATCCAGACCTCGTACGCGACGACTCCCTGCTGTGAGTTCCAACGCAGTTCGGGGGTAGTCTGGAAGTCTGCTGCAGCAACGGACAGGCCCTGTACGGCGTGCGACACGTTGATGATTCCCTGATTTCCCCAGGGGGTCAACTCTCCGCGTGAGTTTCTGGCGCGCAGCCAGACGGCAACTCTGCCTACGGCCACATCCGGGATGACAAGTGATGTCCCCGTAGCAGTTGTGTTGCGAAAGTACTGGCTTTTTCGGGAGGTCAGATGGTCAACCCAGACGTCGTAAGAAACTGCTCCGGGGACTGCGGGCCATTCGAGTGTGGCTGACGACGACTTCTGAATGCTGCCGGTGTTGCTGATCGCCACGGTCGGCCGGGTTTGCCAGACTCCCGTTGGGCTCCAGTTTCCACGCACTCCGGAGTCGGTCACAGCGCGGACCCAGACGTTGTAGGTCCCCACTCCGAGGTCACGATCGAGCGTCCATGAGTTGGACTGGATCCGTTCTGCAAACACCACTCTGGATTCACGGGTGGTGGCATTGTCAATCCAGACTTCATATTCACGAGCATTGGACACAGCCGTCCATGTGAGCGTGGGCTTTGTCGTGCGAACGATCTGAATTCCCTGAGGCAGTAGAGGGGTCGTGCGGTCATTGACCGTGAACTGCACTTCTGCGGGGGCGAAGTTTTTTGCTGTGACAATGACGGACGTTTGTTTGGCGGGGTCAACCACGTTGTCGGGAAGGGTTCGGATGGTGAAGCTTTGAGTCGTCTGGCCGGAAGGAATTGTGATCTCCGCAGGAACCTCGAGTTCCGCGGAGTCGGATGAGGTGATTGAGAACGTCAGTGGAAATGGATCCGGCTCTGTTCGGGACAGTGTGACAACTGATGAGGTGGTTCCCACGAGTTCGCTGAGGACTGTGGTCGATGCTGAGACGGCGATGGACAATTCCGAGTCAGTGAATCGCTCAAAATCCACTTTGACATTCGCCTGGTCGACAGTGATGAGGCGTGAAGCCCGAAATGTTTGTCCCTCGAACTGGTATTCAGCCGAGACGAGCCATTTTCCGGGCGTGACCATCAGCGAATAGCATCCGGAGATGCCGATTTCAGTTTCCGCAACGACACCAGTGAGAGGGTTGACGGCGGTCACAGTGCCCGCGCGAATCGATTCTCCGATGTCATAGAAATCGTTGTCCTGTACGTCAGCATACACGAGGCCCGTAATGAAGGGGTTGAGATTCCTGATGGAGAAATCCTCGGTGACCATCGAAGCGTTGAAGGCGGTGCCGTTACTGACAAACTGTCCATACCGCACACCAACGCCGATTTCCTCGTAGGCGGCATTGAGCATATTTCGGCGATGACCAGGACTGATGAAGAGTACGTCATGTCGATCATAAACATGCTGATCTTCGTCGATGCCGCGTGTGTGACCGCCCCAGCAGATGTTTTCGCCGACGGCTCCGGAGTAACCTGCGGCCGCAGCTCGGTCCTGAGCGAGTTTTGTAGTTCCGAGGGTTTTGTGGTCGAAATAATCCCGGTCCAGCATGTCCTGCGAATGGGCACGGGCTACGTTGACAAGGATCTGATGTGGCACAAGAGGTTGTTTCGGGGCGCCGGTGATTGTGCCAGGTTGCAGCCCTTCGTTCAGGGTGAGTCCCAGTCGGGTGGCTTCAGCTTCCGGATTTGCCCGTGCTCGATTGATCAGTTCCAGCAGGAGTTGTTCGCGATCCGTCAGTTGCACGGCTGTCAGCAGCGCACGCTGCTCCAGACATTCTGCAGTCTGCAGACTCATCCGGGTTCTCGACCGTCGGCGGTCAGCCCGAAAGAGCCTCGCAATCAATGTTCGGAAGGACTCCATTATTGTGTTCCGACCCCTGATGCATTTTTTCCGGGAATAACGGCAGTGAGGAGACTGCCGTGTGACAGGACCATCGCAGGGAATCTGCTGACAGGCCTGCGCCGTCGGTGGAACTTGCTCGTCGGTGCCACCGTCGGTCACGGTGGCGGGATGCAGAAACTGCGCCAGACGGTGTTTGGGGAGGGAAAGCCCTGCCTGGACTGCCTGACAACTGCTCTGGAAACGCCGAAAAGCGGGAAGTCCTTACGATTCCGGGGAGCGGGTGGCGGGAAGCCCTGTGCGACTGTTTCAAGGCAGGGCTGGGCCGCTTGATAATTCGTAAAGAAACTGAAGCAGTGCGTGTTGACGAAATCCCACACGGTGTGAGCTGCCCTGGTAAAGTGAGGCTGATGCCTGGGAGGCACAGCTGGTGGGCGAACGTCGCGCGGGCTGGCTTGTGACGACTGGGGAATTCGGGAATAATCCCGAAGCGGCAGGGGCTTTCCGAATGGCTCACTCGCCCATCAGGGTTGGCCGGTGGTGTGCCGCTCGTTTGCTGGCATCGATTGAAAATCGTCAGGAGAAATTCATGGAATGGTTGATTGATGTACGTGCTTGCGCCCTGAAACTGCTGGTGACCCTTCCCATGCTGGGTGGGGTAGCGCAGGCTGAAGAGGTCAAAGAAAAGTTTTTGAGCGAAGGCGTAACGGCTCGTGTTGGCGGGTATCGGCCGGCGCGAGCTCCAATGGATCAGAAGGCTGAGATTATCAGCAAAGCGCCGGAGGGGCTGAAGGCTGCGAAGTACGGTTATATCGCGATCGGCGACGGCAAGTGGGCGTTTGTTCTGGACGAGCCGGAAGGCGAAGAGGGACGACTGTGGATTGATACCAACGGGGATGGCGATGTGACGAATGATCCAGCCACCGAGTGGAAATCGGCGGAGCGTGACGGGTTGAAAATGTACAGTGGCAAGGCCACGGTTCAGCTGAGTCCGGAACGCACGGGAGCACTTGGACTTTATCGTTTTGATCCCAAAGATCCGCGGCGCGCGGCACTGGCCGAAACACTGATGTTTTATACGGATTTTGGCTCTGAGTACGCATTCCAGCTTGATGGAACAGCGTTCACAACCTTCGTATCCGGCGCCCTTGCGGATGGTGTGGGACTGCCTATTGATCGTGATGGTAACAAACGTACCAGCAGTCGGTTTGAAATGGCTCAGGCTGGTAAGCCGTTCAACTTCACGGGGACAACTTATGTATTCCGGGTTGACGACGGTCGTCTGGTGCTGGAAAAAAGTGCAGAGACATTGGAGCAATTGCCACTGCCACCGGATCTTTCCGTTGGACGACAGGCTCTGACATTCAAGGCGACCACGATGCAGGGTGATGCTGTGGAATTCCCGGCGTCGTATCGTGGTCGAATTGTCATGCTTGATTTCTGGGCCACATGGTGCGGTCCGTGCATTGCGGAGTTGCCCCACATGAAAGAGGCCTACGCGGCGTGGCACGACCAGGGCTTTGACATCCTTGGAGTGAGCTTTGATCAGGAAAACATGGAGGAGAAGGTGAAGTCCTTCATGGAAGCCGAAATGATCACGTGGAACCAGATTTACGAGGGCAAAGGCTGGAACACGTCAATTGGCATGATGCATGATGTCAGCGGAATTCCGTTTGTACTGCTGGTCGATGGCGATACGGGCGAAATCCTCGCCGATTCCCGGGCTTTGCGCGGGCCGGGGTTGAAAGACTTCATCGGCAAAGTGCTGGAATCCCGCAAAGCTCCGGCAACGGGAGCTTCGGAATAATCCGGGATGTCCCTCCGGGAAATCACGGACAACCTGAACGAAAGTCCCGTGCCTGCTGATGTACCTGACCGATGCTGGCTGGTATTCAGCAGGCATTTTTTGAGGACCATGTCTGTGGTGGTGCCTGTTGCAGTCTGAGTGGCCGCGAAGCAGAGCTTGAAGCGGAGTTGACCGTCGGGGAGATCCCGAGGGAGCCAGAGTGGCCGGAGGGATGTATTGCCGATGAGTGTTCTCCTTGAAGTCAATGGGCTGAGCAAATCGTTTGGTGCTTTGAAAGCAGTCAGCGATCTCAGCTTTCAGGTCGGGCATGGTGAGGCGTTTGGATTGCTGGGGCCCAACGGGGCCGGAAAATCCACGACGATGATGATGATCTGCGGATTGCTGCAGCCTGATGCCGGGGATGTCCTGCTGGATGGCGTTCGACTCGATCGTCGTCATCCGCAGAGTCGCGAGCGAATGGGGGTGGTTCCGCAGGATCTGGCCATCTATCCGGATCTGACTGCGCGTGAAAACCTGAGATTTTTCGGTCGCCTGTATCATCTGGAGGAGGCCGATCTGCGCACTCGTGTCGATGAAACGCTCGATCAGGTGGGTTTGCTGGGCCGAGCGGATGATCTGGCGGGGACGTTTTCCGGGGGTATGAAACGCCGGCTCAACTTTGCCGCGTCGGTGCTGCATCGTCCTGTGCTGCTGATTCTTGACGAACCCACTGTGGGTGTTGATCCACAAAGTCGGGCCCATCTGATTGACTGCATTCGGCAGCTTCAGGCCACTGGAACGGCGATCATTTACGCTAGTCACTACATGGAAGAGGTGCAGACAATCTGTTCCCGCGTGGCGATCGTGGATCATGGGCGTTTGCTGGCCTGCGATCAGATTCCCGTGCTTTTGAATCAGATTCCGCTGGAAGTGGAATTCCGGCTTGGGGGCGTCAGTATTCCGAGGGCGTTTGATCCGGGGCCGGCGGCTTTGCTGGAACGTAACGGGGATGAATGGGTTCTGCGGCTCAGCAGCACGGAGTCGTTTTCAGAATCGGCGATGAGTCGAGAAGCAACGCGGTTACTGAATCTGCTTGCTGAGCATCAGGTGCCTGTGCGTTCCATTCGGACGCACGAACCCAGCCTTGAGCGTCTGTTTCTGAAATTGACGGGGCATACGCTGAGAGATTGAGAGGCGCTCTGGAGCAGTGACGTGTGGCGCTGCAAACCGGCGGAGTTCCGGCAGCGATTCCGCAGTGGGGGCGGGAACCGAGCGAAACGACTTCTTGTTGAGAATGTGACTTCCGCCGGTCTCCCTGGCAGCATTCGTGTGAAAAACTGAGCAGGATTCTGTGGCATGAAGGTGGAGTTGATTGATTCGACATCCGGGATGTCCAGCACACCTTCGTTTGGAATGACGATCCTGCTGAACGAACATACTGCGATTGATGCGGGGACACTCGGTTTTCTCTGGCCAATCAGTCGTCAGCGGCAGGTGTGTCGGGTCTTTCTTTCACACAGCCATATGGATCATGTTGCTGCCCTGCCCGCCTTTCTGGACAACGTGTATGGAACAGGTCTGGAGTGTCCGACGATACTTGCCGGCTCAGACACGTTAAAATCTCTGCAGAGTGACCTGTTCAATGATCGACTGTGGCCGGATTTTGTGCGGCTTTCCGAGCAAGGGCCGGCCTTTCTGCGTTTACAGCAACTGTCTCCCTTCGAAACCGTCCAGGCAAACGAATTACGGGTAACCCCGTGGCCGCTGTCGCATGTCGTTCCTGTGCTGGGCTTTCTTGTCGAAGATTCCAGCAGCGCGGTTGCGTTTCTGACGGACACGGGCCCCTGCGACTCAGTCTGGGAACGGCTCAATGCCTGTGAGTCTCTGAAAGCTGTGTTTCTGGAGTGTAGTTTTCCGAGGCGTCATGAGCCGCTGGCAACCGCATCCGGACACCTGTCGGTGACGACATTTGCTGATGAGATCGCGAAGTTACGACGCTCAGTGCCAGTGATTGCTTATCACCTGAAGCCGGCGTTTCATGAGGAGATCGTTGAGGAGTTGAAGCCGTTGCAGCGACCGAATGTGGAAGTGATACAGCCCGGCCGAGTCTACACATTCTGAAAACGGTGTACGGGTGCGCGGGGTGGCAGCGGATTTTCGAGATCTCGTGGCCTGTGCCTTTATATTGAGCGATGTGTGCCGTTGGCGATGCTGCTGGGCAACGTGGACGGGCTACCGACGTTCATGCTGAACCATGGCAGAATCGTGGAAGCAGGACGCGGGATGAGGTGTATCACAGTGGGGTGGAGATTGCCACGTTCGACTCGGGTGCAGCGGGTCTGTCCTGTTGCCGTCGCGCGGAGCAGTCTGGACTTGTGATGTGGAGAGTGACCCGCGGAACAGCGGAGGCGTTCAGGCTGCGGTGATGCAACGAACAGGTCTCAAGTTACCAGTTGCTCGGACACCAAGGGTGGTACCAGCACCGGACCGGTGGTTGTGGACGAGGGTTTGCGGCGAATTTGCTGAACGAATCGTTCCAGATCGCTTTCAAACGGCTGCAGGCTTTTTCCAAGCATCATAAACCAGTCGGAAAACTCACCCGCCGCAAGGCCTGCCAGTTTGATGTGCCCTACACGAGTGGAATCGACGATCAGCGGCATCTCGATGCGCCAGATTTCGTGGGCTTCGCCGTTTGAGTGGGCCCGCCATGATGCGTGGTATGCTTCGCCGACACTGGGCATGTTGACCATCAGTTCGACGTTAGCTAGTTGACGCTCCTCGGCGATTGCCGTCAGCATTTCCCAGAGGTGTGTCCATTCATGGTGGCCCTGCAGTCGGACCTGTTCGTGATGAACGGGACGCCCTTCTCGAGGACGAAAAATGGTGGCGACGATCCGTCGGCATCGATTTCCGAGCAACGTCATTTCCGCATGTCCGAACGAGCGGGAGAGAACGAGCAGTGACAGAGCCGTCACGACTGCGATCAGGGCCAGCCATTCATTCTGAAACAAGGCACTGGCGATTGCACCGGCGCCGGTAATGGCGCACAAGGTTGCCACAACCACCAACAACCGCGCTCCGGTGTGTCCTTTGCGGACGAGGCAATGATGCAGGTGTCCACGATCGGTGGCGTAAATGCTGCGACCGGTCAGGCGACGTCGGACAATGGCCATCGCCACATCAAAAATCGGAATTGCCCAGATCGCTGTTGGCATGATCAGGGCGACAGCCGCGTACTGCTTGACGGAACACTTCAGGGCGACGCAACCGAGAACGAGCCCAATGAGCATACTGCCAGAGTCACCAAGGAACATTTTCGCCGGAGGAAAATTGTAGATCAAAAAGCCGACCAGACCACCTGCCAAAGCGAGTGAGATCAGCAGTCCGTCCGGGCGTCCCTGCATGATCATTGTTACGGCAGCAACTGACAGGCTGAGAACGATTCCGGTGGTGGAGGCAAGTCCATCGACCCCGTCAATCAGATTCAGAGCGTTGATGGCACCCAAAATCCAGAACAGCGTAACGAGGCTGGAAAACACACCAAATTCCAGCGGAATCCCGAACAATTCGACCTGCTCGATCACAATTCCGGATGGCAGCATGATGAAGGCGGCGATCATCTGACCAAACAGTTTCTGACGGCCTCGCAAACCAAACCGGTCATCCAGCAGTCCGACAAGCACGAGCACGGCTGCAGAAAATGTCAGGAAGATCAGAAAGCGAAAGTCACCGCGAGATTGCTTCAGGACATCTGCGTCGTACCACAACGTCGCCGCAATCGCAATCAGTATCGTCAGGAACAGCGTTGGTCCCCCGGTTAGGGGAACCACCGTCGTGTGCAGCTTTCTGTTACCGTCGGGACGATCCACGATGTTCAGACGCGTGCAGATCCACCCGATGACTGGCGCAAGACAGCTGGCACTAAACGCTGCGACCAGGAATGTCAAAAGCATTGGACTCATGTGTATCGCCAGGTGTTCATACAACGCGACAGTTTACGTCAACAACTGCAGTTCAGTCACAACAGATCAGAGAGAAATGGACCCGGTCATCCGCTTTCTCTTGAAGTGGTCCCCGAGAGGTCGTGGCGGGGAGTGGCAGTGAGGTTAGCGGAGTTTACCACAAACCCCGTCACGTCCCAATGAAGCCAGTTTGCGGGACGGGGATTTTGCGAATCTCAGGCCAACTGCACCGTTTATTCCGCCACCGTTTTGCCCATCATTCAGGGGAATAACCCGATTTTCAACTTCAACTTTTGATTTCGAACGACTTCGTCCCTGTGTCAATCTGCACGAGGTGTTGCAGGACAATACTGGTGAATCTCCGCCAAAATGCCATTTGAGAGACAATCCCTCACTACTGGACATACCCACCCGCATTTGCCAGCATTTTCTGTGCCATTTCTGAGAAGTAATGCTAGTGACGGGAAAACCCTACGGTTGTTTTCGTGTGTATCGGCAGTTTTTGCAGTTTTCTTTCCCGGATATTGCAATGTTGATTCGTTTGGTTGCCTTTTAATCTTTGCAGTTTGCCCATTTTGATAGATGGCAAAGCTGTTGCTGAAAAAGTTCCCGAACGAAGTGACAAGCCGTCGTGGAAGAGGTGTCGCAGGGTTTGGCTTCATTCGATTGCGGCTTCGTGTTTCCCCTCCGTAACCCAACTCACGCCGCGAATTCTTCGCAATTTTGGCAGCCATTGTGTGCAGAGGGTTAATTCTGCTGTGGTTGTTTTGATTCTACACAATTTCTGCTGACAAAGTGGTCGTTGGCACCCCTGGCCCTGAGACTTGCACGACCCGGCTGGTGTTGGCTAAACGGTCGATCCACATGCACGGACAGTTCAGTTCTGCGTGGCTTTTTGCTTCGCTTTGCTGTTAGGAAGGCGGCCGCGCTAAGTGCTCCAGGCAGTCTGTGCCGCTGATCTTTGACGCTCTTTCTCGGGCTCAGGGCACCGCGTGTGCCGGCGCACGGCAGGGCAATATGGCCTGTGTCTTCCCGGGGGTTGTCGATCATCGCTTCGATACCGGTTGATCGTGGTGTACTTTTCACCGACTGTCACACTGGAGTTGGTGGTATTTGCAGTTCGACGGACTGTTCTGGCACTGCCCATTTACGATGTTTCGGCCGCTCACGATTAAAAATTGTCAAACCGCCAAAAATTCGCGGCAGTCTGCCCGTGGCCTGGTGTTTGACCGGGCGAAGTCGTATGTTTTGTGTACGGGTGCCCGCGTTCCCTGTGAACGTCTGGCTGCCTGACGCGGCCCTGCCGTGGATGGCTTCGGACCAACCTGTCCGGTCACCTGCTGTAAGGAACAACAGCAGGCCAGTCACCGGATACGGGTAAGCGCCGTGTTTTTGATTCTGCTCTGCGCTGGAATTCGGCATGACCTCAGAAGACAACTCTGCACATTGGTCCGACAGCAACTCCGTAGGCCTTGTAAAGACGCAGTACACGCAACTGTTTCAGCCGCCTCGATTGCTGCAGTTTGCCTGTGGTTCGCAGTTGGGGCCGATTACCGTCGCCTACGAAACCTATGGGCAGCTGAATTCGGATAGCAGTAACGCCATTTTTGTGTGTCATGCGCTGACTGGTGACGCACACGCGGCTGGCTGGCATTCCCCGGAAGACCGAAAGCCGGGTTGGTGGGATGGTTTCATTGGTCCGGGGAAAGGCCTGGATACCAGCAAGTACTTCGTGATTTGCGCGAATGTGCTGGGGGGCTGTCAGGGAACGACGGGACCGGGATCAATCAATCCAGCTACCGGAAAACGGTTTTGTCTGGATTTTCCGTTCCTCACAATCCGCGACATTGTCACCGTACATGCCGAACTGGTGCGAAGTCTGGGTATTCGACAGCTGCTGGCTGTCGTAGGAGGCTCGCTGGGCGGTATGCAGGTGCTGGAGTGGGCTGTGCGTTTTCCTGAGCAAGTTCGGGCGGCTGTGGTGCTGGCTTCGGCAACTCAGCTTTCCGCTCAGGGAATCGCCTTCAATGCCGTGGGACGCAGAGCGATCTATGCGGACCCGGGGTTTTCCAATGGAGAGTACTACGACAGCGACGGGCCCCGTTACGGCCTTGCCCTGGCACGCATGGTCGCTCACATCACCTATCTCTCGGAAAACTCGATTGAGCTGAAGTTCGGGCGACGTCTGCAGGACAGTGAAGAATACGCATTCAGCATGCAGAAGGAGACGGAATTTCAGATCGAAAGCTATCTGCACTACCAGGGAAAACGCTTTGTCCAGCGTTTTGATGCCAACAGCTATCTGTATCTGACTCGTATGATGGATTACTTCAATCTGGCTGAGGGATCCGGGTCACTGGCCGAGGCGCTCGACAAATCCCTCTGCCGCTTCTTTGTGGCTTCGTACGATACGGACTGGCTATTTCCGACCAGTCAGAGCCGTGAACTGGTTTCTGCACTACTGCAGGTGAAACGCCACGTGTCGTTTCTTGAGCTCCGCTGCCCGTTCGGTCACGACTCTTTCCTGATCGATCTGGATCCCCTGGCGGCGCTTGTGTCCCCGTTTCTCGATCGTGCTATGGATGGGGCTGATTGATCTGGCCGACCACAACGCCCGCTCAAAAAGCAACAGTATCCCTGATGAAACCGGTCCGCTCGGGGCCATTACGCCTGGTGTTCTCCTGACGCTCTGAGTTCGCAGTGGTCGAACTCAATTTGTATTCAATGACGTCCCACTTGCCTCGGACTGTCGTCGCTCCCTGTTCCACAAACGGGTTGCCGTCGATGGGAGAGTCTGATGCGCAGCTGACGGTATTCAGGCAATCAGCTCTTCCACCACGCGACCGTGAACGTCTGTCAGGCGGAAATCGCGTCCAGCGTATCTGTAAGTAAACTTCTCGTGATCAAAGCCAATCAGTTTCAGAATCGTGGCATGCAGGTCGTGCACATGCACCGTATTCTCAACGGCCTTGAACCCGAATTCGTCCGTGGCACCATGCACATAACCGCCGCGAACGCCGCCCCCGGCCATCCACATTGTGAAGCCCCAGTGATTGTGGTCGCGGCCATTGATCTTACCGGCATTGGCTCCCTTGGTCGGCAGTTCCACGACTGGCGTTCGGCCAAATTCACCACCCCAGATCACAAGAGTTTCTTCCAGCAGTCCGCGCTGTTTCAGGTCAGTCAGGAGTGCCCCGATGGCCTGATCGCACTGTTTGGCAAGCCGACGGTGGTTGACTTCGATATCGTCGTGATTGTCCCATGGCTGACCTTCTCCATGCCATACCTGCACAAAGCGGACTCCGCGTTCCACCAGCCGTCGGGCAATCAGGATCTGCCGGGCCTGAACACCGTCGCCGTACATCTCGCGGATATGCTTCGGTTCGCGGTTGACGTCAAACGCGTCGGCTGCTTCGGTCTGCATGCGGAAGGCCAGTTCCCACGACTGAATCCGTGCTTCAAGCTGCGCATCTCCCGGACGCTGTTCCATGTGTTTGCTGTTCAGCAATCGCAGCAACCCCAGCTGTTTTGCCTGCTCCGCCGGCGCGATGCGATCATTCCGGACGTTCTCGATCAGTTTTTCCAGCTCGGTGTGACGGGTATCGACGTAGGTGCCCTGAAATACTCCCGGCAGAAATCCGCTCTGCCAGTTCTGCGATTCCTGAATCGGGTAGCCCCCCGGACACATCGCGACGAAAGCTGGCAGGTTCTGATTCTCTGTGCCCAGACCCCAGGTCAGCCATGAGCCCATGCTGGGGCGAACAAGTCGTGCTTCACCGCAGTTCATCAGCAGCAGGGATGGTTCGTGGTTCGGGACGTTGGCATGCATCGACCGGATGACGCAAAGGTCATCTGCGTGCTTCGCGGTGTTTTCAAACAGCTCACTGATCTGGATGCCACTCTGACCATAGCGACGAAATCGAAATGGAGACGGGTAGAGTGCTCCCGTCTGTCGCTCGGTGGCCAGATTGCCCGAGGACAGCATTTCACCGCCGCGTCGCTGCAGTTCGGGCTTGTAGTCAAACGTGTCCACATGCGACGGGCCTCCGTTCGCAAACAGATGAATCACATGTTTCACTCGGGATGGAAACTGTGATGGTTTGCCCTGCATGGGGTTCAGCGGTTCTTTCTCCGCCGCGCCAAGTTGCTGATTCTGCAGCAGATCGGCCAGCGCCACGCCCCCGATTCCCATTCCGCATCGAGAAAGCATGCCACGTCGTCCGACAGCCACAGGGGCGCCATCGGTCTGCAGAAAGGGGATTCTCATGGATGTTGTCATAACAGTACTTTCCACCCGTTAGTCGACAAAGGCAAATTCATTTGTCATCAACAGCGCCTGCGCCAGCTGGCTCCAGGCATCCTGACGGCCTTCCACCTGCTCCCGGAAGTCCTGTTCCGAGTTCCAGACCCGGACCGCATTGCCCGGACCGGACTGGGTGACCACGATCTTTGATTTAAAGCTGTCGTGCGCCGAACCGCTGCGACAGTCCACCACAAAATCCAGCGTATCGCCGGCGGCCAGTTCAATGCCGGCTCCGGCAAACGTCTGAGTTGAATTTGCAGCCACGACGTCGGCCACCTGCTGACCTCGAGGCGCCAGGACACGCATCCGGACGCCGTCACCCTGGTCAGTTTCATGAGTCACCACGCCGTGCAGCAGCACGCGGCCGGCGGAGTCGGCCGTCCAGCGACGGATGGCACACTGATGAAGATCGTTGCCGGCATGTCCGCCCATGCGGTTGAGAAAGACCCAGCCCAGGGCCGCATCCGGAAGCATCTCGCCCCCCTGAATCCGACCTTCTTTAACCACTGTCAACGTGCGAAAGTCGGTGACCATCGTAGCCCCCTCATCAAGGCGACCATATCCGTAGCTCCACCCGCCCGGGGCTGTGGTCTGTAACTGCTGAACGTCGTTGACGTAGCTTTCGGCAGCCTGCAACTCCTCATCCCCGGGTTCACGCTGCAGCACAACCCGGAACATGTGCCGGATCCGATCAGCCGGTTTCTGGTCCGCACCTGCGGTGTGCGTCAGTGCAGCCACCTCAGAGGCGCGATTCATCAGGAAGGCATTGTTCAGGTAAAACAGGGCCTGTTGCGGAATAGTCGTCTGAAAACGCCGCGGAGTGTGTGTGTCGGGACTGGCCACATCAAACGTGCGAAACAAGCCAGGCACATTCTGGCGATCAATCCTGGCATAAACAGCCCGCCGGCGGACGTTGGCATCCGCCGCCAGATCCGCAGAAGGGCCTCCTACCGTCCGGTCCAGTTGACCAGCCGCGCATAAGACGGCGTCCCGCTGTGATTCAAAGTCCAGACGCATGCGATTCATTCGAGCGAATAGTCGATTCTCCGGATCTCGTTCCAGCAGATCGTCTCGATGGTCAGAACTTTGCCGCCACGTTTCCGACAATACGATTTGTCGGATCAGGTGCTTCAGCGACCAACCATGGTCCTGAAAATCCTTCGTGAGCCAGTCCAGGAGTTCCAGGTGCGAAGGCTGTTCCGTCCGCACGCCAAAGTCACTGGGCGTCTCGACAAAGCCCCGACCGAACAAATGCATCCAGACCCGATTGACTGCCACTCGACCAGTCAGGGGGTTTTCCCGGCTGGCGATTGAGTTTGCCAGTTCCAGGCGCCCGCTGCCATCGCTGAAGTTGGCAGCGTCAGATGTGGAAATCGCCGTCAGAAAACGTCGGGGAACATGATCTCCCCGGTTGCCCGGATTTCCGCGGCGAAAAATGACCGGCTCTTCCGGTTGCGGCTTGTCCACCAGACGCAGTGTCGAGGGGTCGTTCTTTGGTTCGTCCGAGGACGCGAAGATGCCGTACATCGAGTAGTAGTCGGCTGTCGGGATTGGGTCGAATTTGTGATCATGGCAGCGTGCACAGGCGACTGTCAGGCCCAGCATGCCACGCGTCACCACGTCAATCCGGTCGTCAATGATGTCGTGCGGGTTGTTCAGAAACCGACGGCCCAGAGTCAGAAACCCCATGGCGGCCAACTGTCCGGGATCATCAGACCCCGACATTCGATCCGCACTAAGCTGCCGTTTGAGAAACTCATCCCACGGCATGTCGGCATTCAATGCGCGAATCACCCACTCGCGGTATTTCCACGCATCCGGGTACTCCCGATTCTCGTTGAACACGTAGCCCTTGGTGTCCGCATAACGGGAGACGTCCAGCCAGTAGCGTCCCCAACGTTCCCCGAAATGGGGTGAGCCCAGCCATCGATCCACCAGGGCCGTGTACCATTGCGGAAACTCGCCCCGGTCGAATGCAGCCTGCGCTTCCTGCAGGTCGCGACTTTCCGGCGGCAAACCAAGCAGTGCAAACGACAGTCGACGCACCAGCACCGCTGCAGGTGCAGTTGGTGATCGCTGCAATCCCTGTTCTGCCAGTTGACGATCAATCAGAAAGTCGATGGGGTGTCGTCCTTCCGGACAGGAGGACAGGTCCACAGTCTGCACCGGCTGAAAAGCCCAATGCTCGCGCCACTTTTCAGCACGACGTCGGGCCTCGGCTTCCAGACTGGAGGTCTCAGGCCACGGAGCCCCGGCCTCAATCCAGCTTTTCACCGCCGTCAATTGCAGGTCGTCCAGTTTGCCCGAGGATGGCATCGCAATGTCATCCGCCGAATGCTGCAGCACCTGCCACAGCCGACTTTCAGCAGGGGCCCCCGGCACAATCAAGGCCCGATCACCGGCTTTCCCCTGCAGCACATCCTCACGACGATCCAGCCGAATTCCATTCTCCTGCTTTGTCGGTCCGTGACACTCCACACAGCGGTCCAGCAGCAATGGGCGAATGGACGTCTCAAATGCATCATCCCCGGTGACGTCCTGCGTCAACAACAGCAACGCCGAGGCACTGATGCACAGCGGCCAGATGCAGGCAGTCAGGGAACGCAGGGTACGCCTGAACTGTGAATTCATGATGGCTTCATTTCCACAACAAAAACAGGCAGGAAGTTCTGGCAGGTGTTCAGGGCAGGCAACGTCTTTGTCGCATGTTCGGCAAATGCGCCGCACCTTCCCGATCCTGACAAGCACCGGAAGATTCGGAGCGGGGCGGCAGACAAACCTCACGGTGCAATAAACAGCAGCAAAAAGTACTGGCCTTACCCGGTTGAAGGCGAAGATGCCTTCCAACCGCAATCACCAGGTACGCTGCTGCGCAGCACCGTGCTGACCATACCGCCACTGAGAAGCATCGTACCCGGAAGGCGTGGCGGGACAACAGAAACTTACTGATGCGAGGGAATTCTCAGTCTCAACAGTCACCAGAAACGGCAATTTCCCGAGTTTCGACCGCTATTTTGGCTGAGATCCGAAAAACATTCAGCCCTGTGCTCCCCCACACCACCGAGGATGGCGGTCGGGGGAGTGAACTTCACCAGAAGAATACTGCACAGGATCAGAATGGCTACTGGTCAGTGCTTGTGTTCGTGCTCGGTGAACAGCCCGTTTTTGGCGTCGCCACCTGCCAGCACATAGGCCATCAGATCCAGGATTTCCTCCCGTGTCAGCTTGTTCAGAACACCTTTCGGCATCAGGCTGACATCACTCAACGCCCGCTCTTCGATATCAGCCTTTGCGACTTCGATGAACTTCTCGGGCGCCGATGGATTGTCAATCACTTTCAACTGGTCGCCCGTTTCTTCGACGACCAGACCGGTGACGACTTTCCCCGAATCCAGAGTAATGACGTTGGATTGATACTTGCGATCCACTTTCTTCGACGGATTCAGGATGTGATCCAGCACATCAACCCGGGAATACTCGGTGGGCAATTTTGTCAAATCCGGGCCCACATTATTGCCCTGACCATTGAGCTTGTGACAGCCGACGCAGGCTGCGGCGCGGAATAACTGCTGTCCGATCGGAAAGCTGTTTGCCCGATGCGTCAGGTGCATGACGTCCCCCTGAAGATCGTCCAACTGCCATTCCGTATTCCGTCCCAGATATTTCAGCAGGTCGTCTTTCATTTCCAGTCCGGCGGAGGCCAGGTAGCCGGTGGGATCCGCTTCCCAAGCCGGCAGGTCCGCGACGACATACAAAGCGCCATACATGCGCCGCCAGTGTCCCGGGTAGGTGCAGACATACGGATAAATTCCGGGCTCCTTCGGCACCTCAAAGAAAATGGAATCGGTCTGTTCTGGCTGAATCAGGCGGCTGGCCACCAGTACTTTGTCTGAACGAGGAATGAACTGCCGCTCTGCCGCGTCCGCATCACGTCCGGTGGCTTCTGCCAGTTCGCCGACTTCGGCCATGGTTCCCGGCATCACTACCGCAAAGTTGTGTGGCATGTTGTCGGTATTGGTCAGACGAAACTCCACGGGACGCCCAGCCTGCACGGCAATCGTTTCCCGGTCATAGATCATTCGCTCGCGGACGGTCCCCAGTGGAATCAGAGGTACCACAACGGCAGACAGGTCCTTTTCAAACTGCTGGCGTTGTGAGTCCGGCAGTCGGCTGCGAAGCCCCTCGACCAGCGCGAGTGCTCGTTCAGCCGGGGCAGAGTTGCGATCGCGTGGGGCCAGAGATTTCAGAAATTCCACGATTCCGTTGGCCAGTGGCTCCAGGGATACCCCGGGCCAGTCTTCGGCACGGATGGAGTTCAGGGCATCGAGCGTTACGGGAACGGACGCCTGGTCGGCCAGCAGCCGGCTGAGCACCGTTGTTTTCTCTGCTTCATGCCCGGGAATCTGCATCAGTGCCAGAATCCCAAGATCCTGCACGGTCTGCTCAGCCGCAGACACCAGCACGTCCGCCGGAATCTGCTGTTTCTTTCGCCCCGGGCCACGCCATGACATGCTCAGCCCATCCCCGCCACCGTTATCAAAGTAGGTGGCAATGATCGGATGCAACCCCTTCGTCAATCGGACACGGCCCTGCTTTTCCACTGGTCCATGCAGACCATCATTGTCGATCAGCAACTCGCCATCGATATAGAATCGAGAACCGTCATCGGAGCTGATAAAAAACGTGTACTCCCCGGCCTGATCAATCATGATCTGCCCCGTGAACATCAACGCAAATGCGTCACGGGTCTGCAGTACTGGCTGGTCCATCACGATTGTTGTCGCTCGGCCGGTCGCGTTTGGCTTGAGCGCTTGCAGCGTTTCGCGGGCGACGTTCGAAGGATTCGGGGCGTAAAAATCAACTCGCAATCCGGGTTCCGTCAGCACGGTGGCTCCTTTTGCCCCCGCCAGTTTCGGTACCATTGCACTGAGCGGAGCAAACAGTGCCTGTCGTGCTGCCGAAGACGAAACCAGCGTTACGGAACGCAGCACGTCCTCCAGTTTCAACTGGTCCGCCTGCAGTGCTTCAAAGACCGCGGTGCCGTTTCCGTCCGCACTGATCCACGCCGCAATCGCGACGCGTCGGGTCTCTCCGGACACTGCTGTGCGAGCCAGCCCGGCAATCCGGTCGCGCACCTTCGTCAGTTGCTCAGGTGACTGACTGGACAGCAACTGACTGAGACTGTTCAGCACGTTGGTGCTGGCTTTGGCATTCAGGTCCTCAATCAGTGCGAACAGTTCTTCAATCTCCGCCACACCACGCAGCCCCGCCAGTCCCGCGAGGCTGCTCTGCAGCGTTTCGACCGGGACGTTCTCCCGCGTCAGAATTGCGCGATACACGCCCTCTGTCTTGTCCATCTTCAGCAGGTCGTCCACGCTGGCACTGGACAATGCATACGCTTCGGCATTTCGGGACAGTTTGTTCCCCGCTGCCAGAGATTCTCGAATGGCCTGATCGAGGTTGATCACCGAGCGGGCTTCGTTGATGACCCATGTCAGTTGAACGTCCTGCTCCGTCTGCATGGCTGCAAACAGAATTTCCGCCGCCAGAGGTCCCCTGAAATGGGTGGCCGCGACGACGGCTTCAGCACGCACCTGAGGTGACGGGTCTGTTGCCAGTCGCAACAACTGCTCTTCCAGGGCCTGCCACGGAGGAGTGACGGCCTGAGCGGCTGCCTGCAGCCCACGCTGCTCATCCGCAACCACCGGCACAGCACGTCCGGCACGCTGGATTGCTGCTGTCGTGGCAGACTGCTCTGACGCCCGAAAGGCAACGTCCCGCGCCAAATCCCGCACGACTCGAACCGCTGCCGCTCGCGCGTCGGCAACGGGCGACCCCAGCAGCGATTGCAGCAATGCGAAGTCCGGTTGTCGCACCTGCTGAGTCACCCAGAGGGCTTCCACCAGCGATCGTGCGTGTTCCGGATTTGAAACGTCCCACTGAGCTTTCCACGCATTGACTTCCGCCAACACTTCGGCGGGATTGCGTCCCGTCAATTCCAGTCGCGCACGATAACGCTCGGCCAGCGTCGGCGAGGCCAGTGTGGCAACGACCTGGGCCGTCGTGGCTTGCCTCAAGGCGACGACCGGTGAGGTCTTGCGACCGTCCGCTGTGACGCGGTAAATTCGGCCGTGCAGGTGGTCCCGACTGGGGTCCCGCAGATTGTGCTGCATGTGGCCGATGATCGGGTTCTGCCAATCGAGCACGTACAGGGCCCCATCCCCGCCAATCTCCATGTCGCTGGGACGGAAGTTCTGATCCGACGAATACAGAATCGGTTCCACTTCCTTCGCGAAGAAGCCGGCCCCCTGCTTCTCAAACTGATACTGGGTCACTCCCTGAAACCCGATCACATTGGCGATCAGCAGGTTGCCCCGGTTCGCCTCGGGAAAATGCGGGCTGTCCAGAATAGCGATGGCCGGTACCGGGCGAACCCGTTTTTCATACAACTGCCGCGGTGCTCCACGGCCCGGCATGCCGATGTAATTTCCCGTTCCACCGGTGCCGTCCGTTGCAAACTGGTTACCCCACTGATCGAAAACATCTCCGTGCGGATTGGGACCGATCGGGAAGTGAAAATTGATGTCAAAGGTGACAGGATCCCATTCATAAACACCGGTGCCTCCGGTGCCAAATCGCTTCACCGGCCCCCATGGCGTTTCGAAGTTTTCCGCATGGAAAATCCCGCGGGAAAAATAGAACTTTCCACCGGGGCTCATGGCAAACGCATTGGCCGTGTGATGGGTGTCCGCTGAATCCAGCCCGTGGAAAATACGTTCGCGGATGTCCGCTCGGTCATCCCCGTCCGTGTCCTTCAGGAAGAAAATGTCCGGTGCCATCGCTACGAGGACACCACCATTCCAGAACTCAAATCCTGTGGGATTGTGCAGTCCATCAGCAAAGGTAATGCAGCGATCCGCCACGCCGTCCTGATTGTCGTCCGGCAGGATCAGCAATTTGTCGTTCATCGCCTCCAGCGGGTTCCAGTGCGGATAAGTTGGCCATGCTGCCACCCAGAGACGACCATTAGGATCCACCGCACTCTGCACGGGATTTACCAGATCCGAAAACATTTCTTCAGACGCAAAAAGATTGACTCGCATGCCGGAATGCACGGTCATTTTATCAATCGCTTCTTTACCTCCGAGAAAACGATGTATGCCACCCTCCAGTTCACCCGGCTTGTTCGTCTCCACCACCAGAGGTTTCGGCAGGTTGGCATCGTCAGGCTCCGCCGGCTTTCCCTGAGCCGCTGCCCAGATCACCGCGTCGCGGTTTGCTGTCATCACCTGCAGAATCTCCAGTTCACGCTGCATCACCGTGAAGTTGGTCTGCCCACCGACAAACTGCAGGCCCGATCGGCCGCCAAACACGCTGTACCCATCGGTTGCTCGATAGACGTTGTGCCAGATCAGATTCTTCTTCAAAACAGCAGCACGAATGGACTGCAGTCGCTGCTCGTCAGGCCCGGCACTGCCCGGCGCGAGGATTGCCGCGTCAATGGCCGACGCGACGACACGATTTCCATGATCATTCAGGTGCACGCCATTCAGCGTCAGTTCCGGCAACACAACTGTTCCATCCGCCAGCTGCTCGGGATACGTGACTCCGAACCGATCACGTCGCTGTCCCGACAGATTTCGCACGGGGCTGAAATCCCAAGTCTTCTGTGCCGAGGCCGCTCGGGTGGGTTGAAACAGATCCACAAACACCAGTTTGTTTTCCGCTGCGATCCGTGACATCTCAGCAGTATACAATTCGAGATTACGATTCTGCAGTTCGCCGGCAGGGAGGTGTGGCAGTCGCAGGTCTTCAAACCAGGTGGGAGAACACAACACCAGCGTCGGCGCACTTTCACCGTTGTACTTCTGCGACAGCGTGTGCTGAATGAACTGTGTGAGATTCTGACGGAATCCCGCCAGTCCGGCTTCCCCTCCCCACGATTCATTGTAGCCGAAACAGGCTATGATGACGTCTGCACCCACACGCGTCAGCCATTCGTCCGGTGAGCCAAAGTTGTCAGAACGCGGACGTTCGGTCAACGAATCACCGCTGAGCCCCAAATCCCGAAAGACCAGCTTGTGGTCGGGATATCGGTAGTGCAGCATCGCCTCCAGATAGCCGCTGTGCTGCATGCGGTCGGCCAGCGTATTGCCAATCACAGCGATCTGATCGCCGGGTTTCAATACCAGCGTGGATTGAGCGGTCGCAGAGGGCAGGCTCAGGCAGAAATGCACGAGCACCAGAAGGGCAGGCGCAAGGACGCGGCGAACAACACGGCAGGCTGACCGCATGGAAGACTCCAGTGTGGGGCAGGAACGGCAGGTCTCAAACTCCACAAAAGCTTCTCAGGTTCCTGCGGCGAGTCAAGTGACCGGGAAGACAAGGTTCCACGCGAGCCCGTTTAGCTGAGGCATCTGGTTTTGAAACACGGATGGACCGGGGGGGCGATGTTTCGTTTGAGGCGAGCCTGTTTGCGAATTTATTTGACGATTGGCCTGCGGTGGATTTGGGGGTTTTGGAACCACGGATAGACGCGGATAACCACGGATGGACGAGGAGGGTGACGTTCCATCTGAGCCGCGGGAGGTGCAGCGATTTCATTTCACGCATTGCCCGCGGTGGATGTTTGGATTTTGCAACCACGGATGAAATGGATGGGTGAAGTTCGATCTGAGGCAATCCAGGTTTGCGGCTCGGCAGGAGCACTCGCCCTCCCCGTCATCTCGCCCTCCCTCCCAGCCGCACTTCCCGGAACGCGTGACGGTTCGGCCGACACCTATGCTCTACTGCTCTACGGTGCGGGCGGAACCAGCGGTGGTTGTGCGGGTAACGCGGGAACTGGATTGGGCGCCGCGGGCGCTGCCGCGGTTTCAGACGCCCCTGGGGCGGCCGGTGCTGCGGCTGTCGGCACAGGCGGAACCTCGGTGCTCGGTGGCAGCGTGGGTTGAGCCGGAACGGGGGTTGCTGGTGCTGCAGTTGGCGCTCCCGGGGTGGCTGTGGCGTCGGCCGGAACGACCGCACCGGCTGCTCCCGATTGCTCGTGCCCGGCCTGCTGCACTCCGCCGTCCAGTGAACTCCTGCCCGCTTTCGCTTCGGCCAGCTGATTCTCCAGAACCGCCGGATGAACATACTGCTGCTTGTCGGCGATCGTCATTGGCTTCGGCTTGCGATTGTTCTTTGCGTCCTTCTTTTCAAACGGCGGATTGATCCGATTGCCCGCCAGCAATGTGCCTCCGTAAACGCTTCCCTGCGAAAGCGGACCCGCACCCAGCATCCACGAATCCCGGGCATCGCTGCGAGCAATCGCCGCACCGGATTGCCACACCGGAATTCCGGTCTCACGGTGGTACGCATAGACCACGACCTTGGAGATCCCCACCATGCCGTTGCGTTTGCCGAACGACATCTCCGGAATCGCCGGGACAGCAGGAACGCCAGCGGCTGAGGCTGCCATGCCGACTCCGTTGCTGGATGGAATCCCATAGGTGACTTCCATGGAGTCTGTACCGAGGGCACCAACACGAGCTTCGAGGATGTAGTCCGCGTCCGTGCGATTCACTTCCACATACAAGCCACTGGTCGTCATTTTCTGCCGGAGGGCACTGATAATATAGTCTGAGTTGATGTAGACGTTGGTGCCTTTGAAGGTCTTCATGTATTCCGTATCAAGAAAGACCTTGCGATTCGCCAGACCTGACAAATCCAGCTGATCAATCGCGCGATCCACGGAATCCGACAGCAGCAACTGTTCGGTTCCCTGCCGCTGCACCGCCGTACCACAACCGCACATCAGCAGCATCGTCAGGATGCTGCTGGTCAGCAGTCGTTGTCGTGGAAGCACTCGCAGTCGCATCATCACCAACACCGAAAAACAAATCGCAGTCGAAGTCTGGGCATCGATGGAAGACGTCGATCCTGTCAATCAGCCAGATATCACCCGCCATCGTGCTCTGCTGAGTCTACCGGGCTGGATCGCTTTCCGAACCACGGGACTCACCGAATTCCCGGGCTCATCAAAACTGCACCCGCATCACCGTTGCCAATTCGGCACTTCCTGCAAGAGGGGGATGGTGATCTGTGACCGCCGCCTGCAGAAGCTGCCGACCTCCGACGCGATCGACCATTGGGGGGATTTTCCAGGCTCTCACCATTGCCTGCGACTCGGTGACCGCTGTTTTAATCGTTAAAATCGGCCTAAAACGCCCGTGTTCCTTAGCTTGCCTCGTTCCTGGAGGTGTACAAGGCAGCAGATTCGGACCATTTGAGGGGAGTTTCCGGAACCTGTTTGCCCATTGGACTTTAGCACCACGCGGGCGGGGGGATACGCGGGTTTCCACCTAGAGGTTTTGTTCTAAGTCTTTCAGGCATTGGGTCTTACGCTGTTCAGCTGGATTCGCGTTGTCTGACCGCTAACATCGTTGGGGACAGCAGGCAGCTGTCGGTTGTGTCTGTTCCTTCCCCCATCAGTTCTGATGAAACCCTGACTTCTGCTGATCTGCTGGCTGACGTTCCTCGGAGGAGCGCGGAAAGCGGATCGGATCCTGCGGTGCTGACATGCGCAGATCTACCCCAACCTCAAAGGTCCGAACTCGGTCCTCGCTGCATTCTTCGCGTCGCCCATCGCGACGACGTGGGAGCGTTCCGGCGTCTGCGCACCAGCATCGTGGCAACGGGTTGGCGATCGGGCGGGCATTCGATGCTCCGGAACAGTGGCATGAGCCGATCTCCGCTCCGCAGCCAGCGACCGGAGATCGTCTGCGAGTGGTGCGTCAGTTCCCCGGGCAAAACTACATGCACCCGGTTACTCCGGACGATGTGCGGGAACGTGTGCTGCAGTTACCGGCCGAGTTTCGGGAGCGACTGGATGTGGTGCAGCTGAGTCGCATGACGCGAAAACGCCGATTGTTTCCCTGTTACGGGCTGCAATGGGGCACGGCCGTGTACTTGTATCCGATTGAAGAGTCGCTGGAAGAGCTTTACGTGCAGATGCCGCGTCCGGCACAGCGGATCGAAACCGAGATGTTCGGTGGTCGCTGGGTGCAGGATGGTCCGCTGTGGCGACTGATCTGGACGGCGGACACCATTCGGGACTACTACCTGAACAATGTCTTAATCCACGAAATTGGTCACATCAACGACCAGCGAAACACAAGTTTTCGCAAGCGTGAGCAGTATGCGGACTGGTTTGCTGTGGAGTACGGCTACCGAGCCTCCCGCGGCCGTAGTTCTTCGTGAACCATGACCGCCCTGCCCCGCAGGACTCAGGAGGCCCAGCCGGGTTTTGGGGTGTCGTGAACCGTGCGTGGCGTGGCGATCTGCAGGGCGGTAACCTCTTCAAGTAGTTCTCGTGTGCGCTGTCGGTCGGTCGAGATTTCAATCCGCAGTCGATACGTCACGGATTCTCCCGGCTGCAGGGTGCGTAGTCTCCCTTCCTGGCGCTCGACACTGCGGGGGTTTGGAAACGTGCTGCCTGGTTCCAGTCCGGTAACGTAGCCGTCCTGTCGTGCCTGCGTGTTTTTCCAGAGTGTAAACCACGGCAGTGTGCTGGTGTCAAATCGCACTGAAAATGCTGTCTGCGAATCCGGGTCCGCAAGAACACTCACGGCCCAGCCGTCCGTGTCTCTGGCTGGTTCGGCAAAATACACTTGTTCAGCAAAGCCTGGCGTGGGGGCTTCATACAAGTTCCACATGCTGATGCCTTCGGCCGCACGAGCGTTTCGCGGGGCCAGTTCCCGGACGGCTGTGTGCAGAATCGAGCCCCGTGCGAGAAACGGTTCGCCAACATTGCAGTGATACAGGATCTCGGTTTCTGCCGGCGTGCCCGCCATGTTGGTCACTGTGTCCGTGATCTCAAACTCATTGGAATTCAGTTTCGTTCGCAGAGTGGATTGCAGTCGGAGCCAGCCGCCAAACAGACAGCCTTCGTCCACCACCCCGGTCAGACTCAGCCCGCCATCGTCCATCGTCGCTGTGACCAGGTGGGCTGGAAGATTGGCAATCCGACCGTGCAACGGCAGGAAGGGTTCCCCGATCACTTTGCCATCCGCATCCCGCAGGCAGTCCTTGCCGGGAGCACCATGCCATCCCAGGCCACACCGCGCGATCAATTCATTGAATCCATCCACCCAGCCGATCCCACCCAGTCGCATCGGGTCGACAAATGACGGGTGCACGGGCCGCTGCACCGGGGAATTCCATTGCACCGGTACGCCGTCAATGAGCCCCTTCCAGACACCCATACCACGTGTGGGCAAGACCTGCAGGCTCAGTCTCCCATTGTTGAGCATCACGACATCCACGCCCTCTGAAAGTCCTCCTTTGAGTCGTCGCATGGTGATTGAGCCCACACCGTCCGGAGTGCTCAGCCCGGAGAGCGTATCGTGGATCCCTTCATCGACGTTCAGCAGTTCAAGTTTCATCAGTAGAGTCCGGGTGAGAGTTTTCCTGGGGGCAGTTTTCAGTTTTCAGTTTTCAGTTTTCAGTGGGCAGTGGGCAGTGGGCAGACAGTTGCACCGTGGTGGTCTTAATCGGTAGTCAGGGCGTCATTGAAAATCTATCGTGGCGGACGGATGTGTGCAAAACGCTGCTGAAAGGCAGCAGCCTGCTTTTGCGTTGTGGTCCACAGGAACAGCTTGCCGGCTTCATCCGCGCGAACATCAAAGCCCA
>CAIYBH010000089.1 GCA_903924405.1 uncultured Planctomycetaceae bacterium
CGAATGCCTTTTCGAGGCCTTCGGATGTGGTACCCCACGCGAGGCTTCCCACAAAAATGTTCTTACTCATCACACAAACCCTGAGCCTTGCAGCTCCCAAAACACTGATCGCTGCCCCAACGGCAGCTGTTTGAACACGCAAAGAATTTCTCCGGGCTGGGCTTTGAGGCGAACGTCGTTTATCAGCACTGAATTACCCGTTATTACCCGTTTGATGCGAACTGTCGGACATTGCCCGAAGCAGTCACGCGTCACATCAGGAGGGTTCACTGTTGATGGTGATCGACGCAGGACACAACACTCAACCAGCCGGAAATGTTGGGGGGAGACTGCAGAGAAACTCAAGTCTTTAACCGAGAACACTGTAGCATCACTCCATAGAAACTTCGCGAAGAGGACCTGTTTGAGCACCCATCCACGAATTCTCTGATCGGAGACTTTACGAATTGCCGCTGGAAATAGCAAGGTGGCATGCCGGGGAAGCCGGCACGGTTTTTCGGTTTTCTGCCGGTTTTTGGGGGGACGGGCCGGGGAATTTTCCGGGGACTCGTGCGTTTTTGGACCGCAGACTTCGGATTTTGCCGTACGCGAATGCGGCGAATTCTGTTGAAATCCCCGTTTTTTTAATCCCGATTTGTCGATGAACCCAAATCCCGTTAGCCTTATCCGCTGGGAATAGCGTGTCGGAAAGGCCTCAGCGTGCCTGCGAGCAGGACGAGTGCCTGGTTCGATCGCACGTCAGAGACTTTCCCGGGGATTTTGCAGGAATACCACGGGGTTGGGCACGTCGCAGTTTTTTCTGGCTCCAGCGCGAGTGAAGCGGTCCTATGACACTGACACTGAGTTATTTCGGGAAGACCACCGTACCGGTGGAAGTGGAAGGATTCACTCCGGACTGGGCCGCCGACAAGACCCTGGCAGAGATTGAGCGTTTTGAGATCTTTGAAGGTAATCGTCGGATTCCACTCGGCGAAATGTTTCGGGTGACCGGAAGTCCTGACGACCGCAATCTGGTTTTCGAAGGCAACCTGTCGGGTGTGCACTGGCTGGGGGCTCATATGGCAACCGGGACTGTGCGGATTACAGGCAATGCTGGCCGGCATGTGGGCAGCCAGATGAAGGGCGGAACCATCACTGTCGAGGGGGACGCCGGGGGGTGGGTTGGCGCGGAAATGAAGCGGGGCAGGATCCACGTGCATGGTAACGCCGGGCACCTTGTTGGAGCGGCTTATCGTGGCGCGACTCGTGGAATGACGGGCGGAACAATCCTCGTCAACGGCAATGTGGGGAATGAAACCGGATTAACCATGCGGCGGGGCTTGATCGCAGTGGGCGGCAATTGCGGAGACCTCGCTGGCTTCAACATGATTGCCGGCAGCCTGCTGGTGTTTGGGGAATGCGGGATTCGACCTGGTGCCGGGATGCGGCGAGGAACGATCGGGCTGCTGGGTCCCAGGCCACCGGAACTGCTTCCCAGCTTTCGCTATGCGGCCACATGGCGACCGCAGATTCTGGGCGTGATGCTGCGTTTTCTGCGTGACCAGCAGTTTGCGTTCAACCCGGAATTGCTCCGCACTGCGGTGGATGTGTATCGCGGAGATCTCGTGGCACTGGGCCTTGGCGAGGTGTTCTTTCCCGCCGCTCAGGCTGTCTGACGGTCGCGTGATGGGGGCTCTCGAAAATATGATCTCCGCTGGCTCTACGCGGTAGAGACATGGCTGGCAGGCAATGTTGCGGGTGGCAATTGTCCGCGCCGCTCTGCCAGTATCGATTCACCGGATTACTCAGCTGTTGAACCAGTTTTCTCGGCACACTCCGCGATCCGGATGCTCGCTACTTTCGCTGACCAGACTGGGAAACAGGATTTGTCCTGGATACAACCCGTGACTCCGGATCCTGTGGGGAGGCCAGGCAGCCTTCGGGGATCCATCGAACTTTGATTCAGGAACCTGTCATGTTCAGAGAACGACGATGCTTAACTTCCACACCAATTCGGTGCGTGTTGATTGCCCTTGTGGTTCTGGTCACCGGGGGGGCTTGCGAAGACGCGTTTGGGCAGAGTCGTGAACGGGATTCGAAAAAGAAGGACTCCGCCAGTTCGCCGCAACAGCTGGAGGCACGCATCAGCAAGGCTGAAGAACAATTGCTGGAGGAGTACCTGGCGATTGCGACGGAGTTCTACAAGCAGGGCGAGAAGGAGCAGTCCATCAGCGTGCTGGAACGCATTTCGCAGATCAATCCTCGTACGGAAGGGATTCGCCAGCGAATTGATGGTATCCGGGAAGAACTGATTCAGGAAAATGGTCTGAAGGTGGACTTCGACACCTCCAAACTCTGGCTGCCACTGGCCGAGGTCGAGGAGGGGAAGCCATTGCGGCTGGCAGTGACGGGAGACTACAAGCTGGACCTGACGGCCTCGCTGACGACGACAGGTTTGCCCACTGGAGATCCTGCGAGGGATCACGTGGCCGGTGCCCCGTTTGGGGCGTTGATCGGGATGGTCTTTACGGAGGGGAAGCCGGGAGAACCTTTTCTGATTGGCGGTGGTGTGGAACACACCCCCAAAAAAACGGGTACCTTATTCCTCAGAGTGAACGTCCCGATCGTGGCGAAATGCAAAGGTGAGTTGAAGGTGCAGGCGAGCGGTGCCGTCAAGCCGGTGAACAAAGCGAAACGCACAACTCCATAACTCATCGCAGCCTGACCTGATGGCGAAAAGGTACAGCGAGGACATCTGGCTGGCTCAGCATGTCGCGTCACGGACGGCCCGGCGGATTGCCCGTTCGCCGGGAGGCTCTGATTGATGGGTAAGGTCTTCACAGTTGAGAAGATGTTGAGCCTGATCAGGGGCGAGTGAAGCCGTCCGGAGTCTCGTTTTCTTTGAACCGATTCCTGCTATCATCTGGTAACAGTTGGGCCTTGAGTGTGTCGATTTTGTTCCAGGGGCATTGGTACCTGCTGGTCGACGTCATCGCGTGAACCTGCGTGGGCTTAAGTCTGTGTCCTTTGGGCAAGTGCGTGTTGGGGACGGCGATTTCCCTGCGGGTGCGTTCTGCGATGCCCTATCCGGTGCCGAAATCTGTGCGCAGACCCTGAGCAGGCATTGTGTTTTTTTGAGGCGGAAGCAGCTTGAACCAGTCGCATTCGGAAGACACACCGGCGGGATCGGCGGACCTGAGTGATCTCAGGATTGGCGAGTTCCAGTTGCTGCGCCGTCTGGGAAGTGGTGGCATGGCTGATGTTTATCTTGCGGAACAGACATCGCTCGGACGGCATGTCGCGGTCAAGGTTCTGAAAAGTGCTTCCCTGCAGTCCAGTGGCGACGTGCTGCTTCGCCGATTTGAGCAGGAGGCGCGGGCGGCCGGGGGTGTCAGCCATCCGAATCTGGTTCAGGTGATTACGACTGGGCGCGAGGGCGACATTGCCTACATCGTTCAGGAATATGTTCCCGGTATGAATCTCAGCCAGTGGATACGACGAAACGGACCCCCGGATTACGGGACGGGGTTGAAGTGGTTGCAGCAGATC
Organism: uncultured Planctomycetaceae bacterium; assembly: GCA_903924405.1. Taxonomy (GTDB): domain Bacteria; phylum Planctomycetota; class Planctomycetia; order Planctomycetales; family Planctomycetaceae; genus SXXK01. Next base: position 3,529 of record CAIYBH010000089.1, read on the forward strand.
GCGTCGGCTCTGCGAACCACATCAGAGTCCGGAATTATCCATCGGGACGTCAAGCCAGAGAACATTCTGCTGACGCGTTCCGGGGTTGCCAAAGTAACGGATTTTGGTCTGGCGCAGCTGAATCAGCCGAAAACACCGCGAATGAATCTGACTCAGGCCGGTACCACCATGGGGACTCCGTGGTACATGAGTCCGGAGCAGATCCAGGGCGATAAGCTGGATGAGCGTTCCGATCAGTATTCACTTGGGGTCACTGCCTATCACATGTTTGCCGGCCAGCCGCCGTTTTCCGGAAAAAATCCCGTGACGGTGGCGGTGCAGCATCTGAAGGAGAAGCCGTTGCCGTTGAGTCATTTTCGAGCGGACCTGCCTAAGGCACTCTGCGATGTGATTGAACGCATGATGCAGAAGAAGCCGGCAGACCGCTTTCCTGATGCTGCAACGCTTGAACAGGCTTTGACGGCACTGAATCTGGTCCCGGTGAACGAGGGCCTGGAACGCAATGGGGGCTTCCTGAGTGCCATGCGCCGGCTTCGCAAGCCCTTGCAACTGGCGGCAGTGATGATTTCAGCCTGTGTGAGTCTCGGGTACTTCGGCAATCGCGTATTGCATCCACCGCTGCGTCTGGACCGCCCCGCGATCACTCAGCCGGTGGCCAGAGAATCAACAGCAGCAAGACAATTTGCCCGGGCGATCCTGCAGCCTGACCGTCAGGATCTGTGGCGGGCGGTCTCACGTTACTTTCCGGGGACGCCGGAAGCAGATATGGCATCGCTGCAATTGGGAGTGATGCTGATGTCCAGTGTCGTTCCGGACAGCGATCAGGCTTATCAGGCGTTTACAGAAGTTCGTGAGCAGGGTGAGCTTGCTCCGGAAAAAAACTATCTGCAGTTCCTTGGAATGATTGGCCAGGCCTACGCCCTGAAGGATCGGGAACGCAGTTCCGAACTGGAGCTGATTCTTTCTGCCATCGACGAGCGGATCGAGCAGTACGAATCTGATGACATCATGCAGCTTGACATGGACCGCGCCCCGGAAGAGCTGCAGAAGTTCTTCTCCAGAATCCTGCAGTCACGACGTCAGCAGCAGGCAGATAATGAATCGCCAGCGGCCCGCGGGCGTTGAGTGATCTTCGCAATCCTCCGGTCTGAATTTCTGTCGTACGGGACGCCCTGCTGCTCAGACTGGATCATCGTCAATGAAATTCGGAGCGGGATAGTCGGGATCCTCTTCAAAATCTGCATCGTCATCGATCATCAGCAGATTCCCGGCAACCAGTTGGTCCTGATCTGCGTCGCTGACCAGTTCTGAATCATCGAACTCTTCGTCGGAAAGTTCCATGATATCCAGTGGTTCAGCGTCGTCATTTTCTGGCGCGGTACTGCTGAGCAGATTGGGGTCCGTCTCGTGACGACTTCGGAGCACCAGTCGGATGGGAACCTCGCGGAACGGAGTGGCTTCACGCAGAAACCCCAGCAGATAGCGTTTCCACGATTCGTCGAGCAGTGTGGAATCGTTGCATTTGAGCACGATGGTCGGTGGGGAGCCGGCAATTTGTGAGGCGAAGTAGATCCGAGGTCTGCGATTTTTTCGCATCGGCGGTTCATTGCGTTCGATGGCCATCCGCAGAGCCTTGTTGAGTCTGGCTGTGGTCATTCTCAGGTTGGCCTGTTTGAACACCGATTGCGCGAGGTTGACCAGTTTGCGGATATTGCGGCCGTCTTTGGCGGTGATGATGGCGATGGGGACATGTCGCATCGATTCGAAACTGTTCATCAGGTATTTGACCCAGCGTTCCGTGGTCATACCTTCTTCGATTGCGCGGTCCCATTTGTTAATGACGAAGATACAGGGCTTGTAGTGCTCCCCGATCTCTTCGACCAGTTGCTTATCCACTCGGGAAATCGTTTGCGTGGCATCAAAGAACATCAGCACCAGATCAGCGCGGCGGATACTTCGTTGGGCGCGTACAAGGCCGTAGAATTCGATGTCGTTTTCGAGGCTCTTTCGTTTGCGAACGCCAGGAGTATCAATTGCAACAAGTGATCGCCCATCCATTTCAAAGCGAATATCGATACTGTCGCGCGTCGTACCGGGAATCTCACTGACAATCACACGCTCACACTGGGCCAGCTGATTGATGAAAGTGCTCTTGCCCACGTTACGACGTCCCACGACTGCGATCCGCAGGTCGGCAGGCGCGAGCAACTTATCGCCTTCCTGAGTTTCCTGTTCGCCCTGATTCGGCAGCATGCTGACCAGTTGCTGGATCAGTCCCTCACGCCCCCTGTTTGCCTTGACGCTGGTGGTGACATAGGGGACTGAAGCCAGTTGCAGAAATGAGGCGGCCTCTGTGTCGAGTGAGTTGGAATCGCATTTGTTGACGACCAGCAGCACCGGTCGCGAGACCTTGCGCAGGCGTCGAGCGACCTCTTCGTCAAGGGGCGTGATCCCGGCCTTTGCATCGACCACGAACATCAGCAGATCAGCTTCGTCAATGCCGGCCTGAATCTGTCGCTCGATGTCGTCTGACAGGTCGTCGCTGTCGACAATCCCGATACCGCCGGTGTCCGTCAATTCGAAATACCGATCGTGCTCATGCATGATCCATGTGACGCGATCGCGTGTGACGCCGGCCGTCGGGTCAACGACTGAAATCAGCCGATCCGCCAGCCAGTTCAACAGCGAACTTTTTCCGACGTTCGGGCGTCCCGTGATCGCCACTTTCGGAATTCCCATGTCCCCGTGCCTTCTCTCTCTGATTCTGAAATCCGTCCGCAGGCACTGGTGCCAGTGATGCTGTGTTGCCCCGTGAGTTACCGCAGATGGCGCAGCGACCTTGCGACAGGCTGCTCTGGCCTGGTTCGGACGTCGCAAACCCGCATAGTCTATACAGAGAACACAGAGGAGACACGCGGTTGCGGAATTTCTCGCCCCAGTTTTTGCAGAAGTCCCCCGGCGGGAACCGCTCTCAGGTGCAGACACTGGAATTTCGAGGGATCGTCGCCCGACGAATTTTCCTGAATCGCTATCAATCCGGGCGAATCTGCTTGACTTTTCACGTCAAGCAAATCCGCTTGTCGGGGACATTACTGTGGCTGAGTCTGCCCCTGCGGTCGCTTTTTTCGCCCAACAAAAGCTCTCACGCGACAGTCCCGACTTGTCTCGCGTTCGGAAAAGCAGCTGGCCTGCTGCACCGGGAATCTACGAATTCGGCTGTTGTCTGTCAGACAGCTTGCCACGCGATCCGCTCGCGTCTACCAAGCCGATTCATGTCAGTACCACGTTCCTCTCGGTGGCGCCTACCGTGCACACCTGACCTGCCTCCGCAGAGTCTGCATGACAGGGAAAGCGGCATCAGCTTACCGATCAGGGCCGCCACGATACGAACCTCGTTGGGCGCTGCAAGCCCAACGGTTATCGGGCACCTTTCAGGCGGGAAGCCGGTTCCGACCCGGACATTTGCAGGATCGTGCCGATGACTTTCGAGCTGCCGCTTAAGGGGGGCACAAAGGGCTCGGTGGCTGAGGCGGGCATCACTCGACCTTCCCGGCTCTGCCAGATTGCGTCCTTACCGCGTCCAGTCGGAGTCCCGGATTTCAGCGGCCTTTTGATTGTTCCGGCCGGTTGCTGTGGCTCTGTCGAGGGAGTCGCTGAGGCTGGTTTCGCCTCTGTGCCCTGCGGCGGAGTTGCCTTCGAGGCTGGTTTAAGTTTTGGTTGCTGAGAATTCGCGGGGGAATCTGCGGGTATGGGTTCCCCAGGCTTCGATGCCGGAGGATCTTTTTTCCGTGGGGCGACCGCAGCGTCCGGTGTTTTTCCGCTGAGAAAATCTCCCAGCGAAATGATCTCTGATGATTCAGTGGCTGTGGGATCAGGCTGCAGCGGAGTTACCTGAATTTCATTGGCAGGTGACCGTGGAGGTGTATTTGTCGCGGTGTTCCCCCGGCCCTGGCTTGTGAGTGGCAGGAGTGTCGCGGGGGTCGGCATCGGACCGGAAACTGAACCACTCTCAGCAGGCATCGGTGCCGGTGTGATGATGGGAGCAGATTTCAATGGGGAGGGCAGACCGGTGGTTGCTGGACCGGGTTTCACGGGGCTTGCGTTCAGTGACTTTGTGTCGCTGCCGGGCGAAGCTGGCAGCGGCGACACAGTACGTACCCCAGGCACCGCGGCGGACGCGCTCACACCGGGCTCGACGGATGGAGGACCCGATGTAGCGGGGGCAGCAGGCGCGGGCGGTGCCGGAGTCCTGTTTACTGGTGAAGCAGTACCCCCAGTTGGTGAACTGGCGGGCGCCGGCGGCATCGGGCTGACAGTAGGGGGCACCGAAATCGTATCCGGGGTGACCGCGGGCTGCGCAGTCGCCTCAGGAGTTTGTGGCGGAACCGATGTGGAGGGTGCTGGTGTGATCGAAGGTTGTGCAGGTGTTCCGGCTGGCATTGGTTGTGAACCCACCTCGTTTGGTGCTGGTTGCCGCGGAGCCGCTGGGGTTGTTACTGCGGGTGTGCCCTGCCCGGTCGCGGTATCCTTCGGAGTTGCCTTACCGGCAGCGATGGGGGCTTGTTTACTGACTAATGGTGATTCCTTCGAGAGCGCTGCGGACTTCGTGGCCGGTGGTTTCTCAGCCACATTCTCTGGCGCATCCTGAGCGACTCGATCAAGGTAGATCGACAGGGCATTTGTGGCATGGTAGAGGGGTGAGCAACTGACATATTCCCGACGATTGGACATCAGATCGCGGGCGGTGGTCTCAATAGCGGTACGAACCCACGGCTCTTTCAGCTGCTGCTGAGAAACCGACATCATCAGGAATTCCAGCAGATGCCCTTCGCTGGCCATCCGTTTGTCGAAGTCCTGCTTGAATTCGCGTGTTTTGAAGAAGCCGGAGGTGAGGGAGCCATCACTGTTGCGGAGAACTCGAGCGACCTCAATGTACTTTTTGATTTTCTGGTCCGCTTCAAACCAGACGCCGCGAAGTGGTTTTCCGGTACGCAGGTAGACGTTTCGTGCCCTCGCGAGTGCGAACAGTCCGTGCGTTCCTCCGCAGGGCGATGTCGGGCCGCCGACTTTCTTACCGGTTTCGATCTGAACAAGTTTCTCGATGCTCCACGGTTCTCCGGCAGCGTTGACCCATGTGGCGTCAGAAGGCAGATAGGTTGCCAGAGCCCACAGCGTCCAGGTGACTTCTTCTCGGGCATTGACCGTCATCTGGGCATTACGCAGCATATCCTTCATCGCGATCGGACCGGTGGCCGTCTGGAATGTCGTTTCCAGTGGCAGATTGCAGGTCGCAAGAATTGCGAGGAACTGATTAACGTGCCCTTCGAACCAATAAGGCTTGCTGAATGGATGAGCCCGACCGCCGTATTGAGTTGTTTCGAACCACGGTTCGTTCTGATAGCTGGGCCCGGACTGGATCCACTCCAGTCCACTGACTGGCTTGCCTTTGTGCGAGATCAGAAAATCCTGTCTCAGACCCAGCAGTCCATGCATGATTTGCCAGGGCGTGTGATCTTTAGTGGAGAGCAGGCGTTGTCGAGTGGATTCGCGGGTTTCCCAGACCAGTTTCACGAGGGGATCTGTGGAATCCTGAACTGAGTTGGAGGCAGCGCGGACCGGGATTCCGCCTTTATTGTCGGAGAGAATAACGTGCGGCTCGGATTCGGTCGAACCGCCCTCGTTCACCGGTTGCCCGGACTGGGCAAAGGTGACGTTGCAGAGGATCCCTGTCCAGACTGCAAGCACCGGCAGAATCTGCCGAACACCGGCCTGCATACCCAACGGACTCATTCCGATGGCTCCTGATCTTCTGAAACGAACCCGGAAACACGTACCAGTACGTGCGCAGGGCTGAATCTTAAAACACGATGCCTGCCGGGCTTAAAGCATGCAGACGGCGTGGAATCATCCGACAACAGTACCTGAAGTTGGTCGTTTCCGTACCGCAAGCCTGTTATGCTCAACGCTGGATCTGTATTCGGCCGTCCCGTCGCGCCTCTTCACCCCATCAACCAACCGGTACGGGGAATTCCCTGGGCCTCGCGCGACAGCAGATTGAGCACACGGGGGAAGTTTCCGGAGGGTTGCCGTTCAAAGTGTGTGAGTTTTCATTGAAAGAAAGTACATGGAATGGGCAATCTGATTCTGGCAAGTGGTTCACCATACCGGCAGGAACTGCTGAAGCGTATCGCCAGCAAGTTTCAGGTGATTGTGCCACAGGTGGACGAGGACGCCGTGAAGCAATCGGGGTTGTCGCCGGTGGACGTGGCCACTTGTCTGGCGCGGATGAAGGCTGCGGCCGTTGCTGCGGATCATCCGGACGCGGTCGTGATCGGATCTGATCAGCTGGTGGACCTGAATGGCCGGATTCTGGGCAAGCCCGGCACGGCAGAGCGTGCCTGTCAGCAGTTGCAGGACATGAGTGGGCAGTCGCACCGTTTGCTGACAGCGGTCTGCGTCATGGGCCCGGGGCCTGGGCAGGATCGCTGTTTTCTGCAGGAAACGGTGCTCTGGATGCGTCCTCTGGATCACGAGGAAATCTCGGCCTATGTAAGCCGGGATCAGCCACTGGACTGTGCCGGAAGTTATCGTATTGAAGCTGCAGGAATCAGCTTGTTTGAAAAGATTGACACTGGTGATTTTACGGCAATTATGGGGCTGCCACTGATTCAACTGGCTGCGGAGCTCAGGGCGCTGGGTGTGAGGCTGCTGTAGGGGGCCGGCGTGGTTACGGTTCGTCACTTCGCCAGTGGCGAGCGATGTCCTTGTGTTCAGCTGTCAGGAGGATTCTGAGGGCTCCGTGATTCTGAAATCCCCCAGGTTTTTCTCGCATTCTTCGTTAGATTTGCGTACTGGTGTGTGTGGACGGCGGGAAACGGCATCCGTCGTTTTTCATGGGGAGAACGCCTGTGTCCAACGGTAAAAGCCGCTCGATCTGCAGCGGCATTCCTGCTACAAGTTCCGGTGTTCTTCCTTGTGATTCCCCGGTGTTTGCTGTCGTGGACAGCGATGATGACCGGAATACGCGATTTGATCTGGTCTGACCCCCTTTTCTGTTGTCGTCTTGTCTGTGGCGGTGTCGTGATAAGTTGAATGGCCGTTCGTGCAGTGCCTGGTGTGAGGGATTGAGGCGTTGGCTGTTGGTTTGACAATGATCCTGCGACAAGATCGCGTGTTGTCTCCCCTGCGAATTTGATCCGACGGAATCTGAAACGGAATCTGAATATGTCATTGTTGCTGGAGCACATCCGTAAGTCCTATCGGCAGCCCGAGGGTGGCAGCCTGCCGGTGCTGGGTATTGAGCGATTTGAAATCGCGCAGGGTGAGCAGGTCGCATTGCTGGGGGCCAGTGGTGGCGGAAAGACCACGTTGCTGAACATCATTTCCGGGATCCTGACTCCGGATTCCGGTCGGGTTGTGATTGACAATCGTGACCTTGCTGCCATGCCGGAAGTGGTCCGGGATCGTTATCGGGCCGCCAAAGTGGGCATCGTCTTTCAGACGTTCAATCTGTTACCGGCGTTTTCGGCGCTTGAGAATGTCATGCTGGGTATGGCCTTTTCGGGACGCGGCGTCGATCGTGCGTTTGCCAGACAGCTTCTGGAACGTGTTGGTCTGGGGCATCGGCTGCAGCATTCGCCCAGAAGGCTTTCGGTGGGCGAGCAGCAACGGGTGGCTGTCGCGCGGGCGCTGGCGAACAAACCGGTGCTGCTGCTGGCTGATGAACCCACAGCGAATGTTGATCCAAAGAATCAGCAGCTGGTACTGGATCTGATTCGCGATACGTGTCGCGATCACAACGTTTCGCTGCTGATGGTGACTCATTCCCTCGAAGTGGCAGGCGCCTTTCAACGTATTGAGCGGATGCAGGATTTCAATCATCCTGAATTGTGTGTCAGGGGGCAGGCGATATGAATCTTCTCACAATTGCATGGAAGAGCATTCTGCAGCGCAGGCTGGCATCCTGTCTGACGGCTCTCAGCATTGGCCTTGGCGTCATGCTGATGGTGCTCGTGCTGGTCATTTTCGGGGCGGTTGACAGCGCCTTCACCCAGCGCAGTGTGGGGTATGACCTCATCATCGGACCGAAGGGCAGCGACCTCCAGTTGGTGCTGAGCGCTGTCTATCGCATGCAGCCACCCATTGAGAACCTGCCGTATCTGTATCTTGATCAGATCCGCAGCGATCGTCGCGTAATTTCCGCTGTTCCGCTGGCCTTTGGTGATGTGACAGAGATCGGGGCGTTTCCCATCGTCGGTACGACGACGGAATACTTCGAGAACGAGTATATGCCGGGGCAGAGTTTTCGAATCCGCGGGACCCGCATCAGCGCACTGTTTGATGCGATCATCGGGGCTGAAGTTGCCCGGGAAAATGGCTGGGACGTCGGTTCCCGCTTTTCCATTATTCATGGTGGCGCAGAAAGCGAGGATGTGCATGATGAACAGTTCACCGTCGTTGCTGTTCTCGACACCACCGGAACAGCGAATGACCGCACCGTCTTTCTGAACCTCGACGGCTTCTACGCGATTGATGGACATGAAAAACCTGTCGACGAAGTCGAAAAACGTCTGCGGGATTTCTATGCCGCTGATGACGAACGGCTCAGTCTGGCCATGAGTCAATTGCAGGAGTATCGAAGTCGAGCTTCCGGTAGCCCGGAAAATTCTCCACCTGCTGGTGTGAAGACCTACAACAGTCCTGACGCCATGAAGGAAGTGACGGCAATTCTGGTCCGCACTCGCCCCGAAACGCCCTTTGATGCCATCAGTCTGTCGGCAGAGCTTCAGAAGGGGTTTCAGGCCATGGCGGTCAACCCGGTTCGTCCAATCCAGCGATTGATGACGGGCCTGCTGGGCAACATTCAGAAGGCCCTCGTGGTACTGACGGCCATCATTATCCTTGTCTCCGGTGTGGGGATCTTCGTCAGTATTTATAATTCAATGGCTGATCGGCGACGCGAAATCGGCATCATGCGGGCTCTGGGGGCAGGACGCCATCACGTGTTTGGAATCGTGCTTGCCGAATCCGCGCTACTGTGCCTCGGTGGGGCCATCGCGGGTTGGCTGGCCGGGCATGGACTGGCTGTCGCCACAGCACCGTGGGTAATTCGTCAGACCGGATTGCTGATCAACCCGTGGTCCATGAATACGCTTGAATTTGTGCTGTTTCCAGTGGTTGGTGGTTTGGCTGTTCTCGTGGGATTTCTGCCCGCGATGACTGCGTATCGCACCAACGTCGCCGATGCACTTAGTTCCTGATTCGGCCTGACAGCAATGGCAGAATCGGTGACGACGTGCTCGGCAGACTGCTGAAACACTTCCAGAGTCCAGCTTCCCGGGTCCGTGGAGTGCCAATGAGCGAACAGGAACTGACCTCACAGACGGCTCTGCTGTTACGCGTTGTGCCGGCGGCGGTCGGGCTGACGTTGTTCTGGGGGCTTGAGTCACTGCAGGCCGGGACGGGAACCCTGCGGCAACGACTGCAACATGCGGTGCGAAATCTTTCACTGGCCGTGCTGAATGGCGTGATGATGCTGTTCACCGTCGCCGGCCTGACTGCTTTCGCTGTTGACCTCGTGCAGCAACACAGATTTGGTTTTCTCAACTGGCTACCCGGAAATGCTGTGTCGCGGGGAGTTCTGGCTGTGGTGCTGCTGGATATCTGGACATGGGCATGGCACCGAGCCAATCATCGGATCCCGGCCCTCTGGAGATTTCATCGCGTCCACCACGGTGATCCGGAGATGGATGCAACAACTTCAGCAAGGTTTCACCCCGGAGAGCTGGTATTGTCCGCTGTCTGTCGGCTTCCTGTGATTGCTGCTCTCGGTGTTACGTCGAAAGACCTGCTGATCTTTGAGACTCTGCTGTTGCTCTTGTCCCAGTTTCAACATTCTCATTGTCTGTCGGTCGCGGGTAGCTGGCGAACAGGCTGGTTGATTGTCACGCCTGCGATGCACCGTGTGCATCATTCCCGTTTGCCCGCTGAAACCAATTCGAACTACGCCTCAATTCTGGCAATCTGGGATCGGATTTTCGGGACGTATCGCGATCCACGCGAAGTTCGACCCGGCCGCACAGGCCTGGATGAGTTGGACAGTGAGACCAGTCAGACTGTACTCGGAATGCTGAAAACGCCCTTCGGTCGTCAGATCGGATAACTACCACGAGATCCACGCCACGAATGGCACCAGGGCAAGTCCATCGCGTCCGACGGGACTATCCTGCCGTTCTGGAACGACCCCCGGGGATTCTCCACAGGTGTTGCCAGCCGGGTTTTCACAGCCCGGCACGGCATACCGTTGTGGGGGCGGCGATCAGGCCTCTTTATTGACCGTCACACCCAGCATCTGGCCTTCAAACATCAGCTCTCCCGCAACCCAGCCCTGGAAATTGAACTGGGCCAGCTTGCGGGCCATAACGCGAGTGACTTTTGCAATCAGATCCAGCCGCGCGCCCGGGAATACGGGCTTACGGAAACGCACTTCATCCATGCCGCCGAAGCCGAGGTAGTCGCCACCAATCAGATCGTATTTGCGGGCGTAGAAGCCGCCCAGTTGTGCCGCCGCTTCACACTGTACGACCCCGGGCATCAACGCGAAGTTTGGCATGTGTCCGCGAATCCAGAACTCCTGTTCTGTCAGCTGCTTGTAACCGACAACCAGATGCTGCGACTGATCCACGTGCACGATCGCCGTCAGTTGCTCCATCTCAAAACGCTGAGGATTGACCTGTCGGATGTCTTCGAGCGTGAACAGAGGGTTCGCGAAATCAAGCTGACTCAGGTCACAAAGTGGGGCCGATGCCATTGATCGGTGTCTCCGAATCAATCAGAAGGTCAGTGGGGACGATGAGAACAAATTACCTCACGGCGAATTCACCAGACTCAGAATACACAACTTCGCCGGAACCTGCGAATTCCAGTATTCTGACGGGCAACTGACAAGCCGCAGCGATGAATTCACCGCGGATTTTTCGAAGTCGGCGTCAAAACAGCCGCCGATTCCTGAATCAGAGTGAGTTGGGCGGTGAGGCGCAAGCGGAATCTGCGACGTCAGGGCACAGCAAACGCTGGTTCGCGGCCGTCGCTGGAGTTTCCGTGCGAAGCGCAGTCGCTCCACGGCAGCCCTGACCGTCCCGGTCTCCAACGATCAGGATCCAGCGGCAGGAACGTTTGCGGGGCTTGCCTCTTCGGCAGACTTCGTGGCGGGGTCTGTGGGGGACTGAGACGGAGTGGCATTTGTGGCCGGCTGACTGTCGATCGCCGGGGTCTCCTTTTTCTGACTGGCAGCTTCATATTCCTGAAGTGTTGCTACCAGTTCGGCCTGTGTTTCCTCCGGCGCGTTTTCAATGGCCTGCTTTTGAAGGGCAATGGCGGTGTTCAAATCTCCCATACGGGCCGTCACTCGCGCCAGAGTGTCAAGTATACTGCCGTCCCGCCCCTGCTGCCGTTCGTTTGCCAGACTGGCGGCTTCATGTGCAACTTTCAGATCAATTTCTGTGCTGTCGGTGCCTGTGACCATCAGCCAGGCAAGACTATTGAGAAACTGCGGGTTATTGCGACAGATCGCCAGTGTTGTTGCGGCGACAGCATTGGCATCTGCCAGCCTGTTTGAACGCATCAGGAGTTCGAGTCGCGTCATCGCATGGTCAAAACTATCGGGAAATAATGTCGTGAGTGATTCAGCCGACTGTATCGCGTTTTCCAGATCACCACGATCCAGTGCGGTCTTCATCTTTTGCTGAGCGATCATTGCCTCTCTGGCCGTCTTCAGGTCCCACGTGCCGGCGACCACGGACTGCAGTGGTTCGTCGATAGCCAGCGGGTGACCTATCCATTCAATGTTGCCGGATTTCCCGACAATGAATGCGCATGGGATACTCTGCTGTCCTGATGCTTCCATCCACGCACGATTCAGTTGCCGCGTGGAATCGATGGCAAGTGAGCAGGTCAGCAATTCGCTCCATGTGCTCTCAAATCCACGTGCCTTTTCGTTGAGAAATGCTTCAAGGATCTCCTGTGACTCATCCGTGACCCCGATGACGCGTACCTGAGTTCCGTGTTGTTTTTGAAGCTCGACCAGATGTGGCATACTCTGCAGACACGGTCCGCACCAGGTGGCCCAGAATTCCACAACGTAGACCAGCCCTGGAGTAAATTCCGTCAGCGGCTCACCACGCAACCACGACGAGGGCGTGAACTGGGGGGCCGGAGCACCGATTGCCAGAGTTCCTTGGGAAAAGGAGGGATCCAGTTGTGCGCGAAAGCCCACGGAAATCCGCGACATCTCCGGCTGCCCAACGGTGGCCCTGTTCGGGGAAGGACTGTTTTTCTGTCCACTGGTGACTGGCGCGGCGTCCGGTTTTCGAGGGACATTCCCTGTATCCCCACAGCCCACCAGCAGGCCCGTGATCAGAATGTAAACAGCAACCCGTGGCATGTGACAATTTACCCGAATGAAGTACCGCAGCGCGTGGAGGTTGTGGGGAACGGACGCTTGATGCGTCGCTGCCCCCAGGGAACCCGTTCCTCGGGTTCACGCCCAACGTCTGCTTGTGCTGACCACAGTATAGTCGGGAAATCCCGGTTTGAGAAACCCGTTGCGGCGTGCGGCGTCAAGGCTTGATGCGGTGCCATCGCGGGGAGGATTTGGCAGTCTGAGTCGAGTTGCAACGATCAGGAGGATTTTCGACGACCGCGCGATGGGACCCATGTGCTGGCACTTGTCAGCCGCAGTTCAGTGGCCTCGCCGGCTGTGATCGGTTGATTTGTCCCATGCACAATGCGACGAGATTCGCCCGCTTTGCGTGGCAGGTAGTCTGCTGCCCCATCATCGCGATGGCTGCGACCAGCTCGCGATAGAAATCCCAGTCCCAGCGATGGTGTGTAACCAAAACGCTGCATGACAATCAAGCCGACGAAAAGCGCAAAAATGACCCCGATGGTTACTGCCGCCATGGGAACCGATGCCGGAGAAACCGCGGCAACTGCAAACAAACAGGATCCGAATCCCATCACCAGAATGAACAGTGATGCGAGCAAACTTCCGGAGTCGTTTCGATTGCTGTAAAACCGCTTACCCATGGTATCACCCTCTGCACTATCGAAAGCAGACTCCACAGGATCCTGCGTGCTGCAGGATGATGTTGAAGGAGCAGTGTACCTTCCGGACTCGTTGGAGTCGATATTTGCTCCACAGGAATTGTGAATCCTTCTACTCGGTGCAGACGTCGAACTCGCGAGTCTCTCGCGAATCGACCTCGAAGCCACTCAGCAGCGTCCATGGCAGTCCCCGGGTACGATGGCGATACAAAAGCAGACAGGAGATCAGGAGCGTTTTCGGCCTGCTTGCGGAGAGTTATTTGTTTGCTGGATTTGTCTTTGAAAATCGAGGATGTGCGTGTCATTGGAGAAAAACGCGACTGGTTTCTGGTTGGACACCATTTGTTTCGCCATCCCGCGTCCCGGCTGCAGGGCGATTTTCTTCAGACTCCACCGGAGTAGACAGACGGGCCTGGCGGTGGGACACTGAGCGGACAGGAGGGCGCAGTCGTTCGCGAATGCCGGAGGCTGCCGTCTGACTGAGCGGTTCTGCCCAGCGGTCTGCCGACTGACAGGCCGCGGTTGCCGAATCCGGGATTTCGCGGCGGTTTTTGACGGCTCGTCGCGTTGTTCGGAACGTTGCCGACTAGAAGAGACCGTCCAGAGTTTTTTGTTCCGTTTCCGAATCTGCCGACTGCGGCCAGAGAGTTCTATGTTTTATCTGCGACTGCTGACACTGTTTGCACGGAATTCCATCATCCGTGAACTCATGTTTCCAGGTAACTTTCTGATTCAGATCGTGACTCGACTGTTCTGGTTTTTTGCGCGAGTCGCCCTGTTCCAGTTGATCTACATGGAAGTCGACCATATTCGCGAATGGTCTCGTGATCAGTACTTTGCGTTTATGGCCACGGGCATGCTGATCAATTCGCTCGTCGAGGCGTTTTTCATGCCGAATTGCGCGGCGTTCTGCGAAAATATCCGGACCGGAAAACTGGACTTTGCGCTGACCAAACCCGTCGACACTCAGTTTCTGGTCTCACTCCAGCGTATGAACCCGGCTATGGTCAGTCAGGTCCTGCTGGCAGGTGCATTGCTGTTGATTTCGCTTTATCGTCTCGGACGCCCGGTCGAGTTGTCCGAAGTGCTGGCCTACCTGTTCTACGTAGCACTTGCGGTCGTTTTTTTCTACTCGCTGATGATCACACTCGCCTGCACCAGTATCTGGTTCGGACGCAATCAGGGGCTTTATGACTTCTGGTTCTACATCACAATCTTCGCCCAGTATCCTCGAAGCATTTATGACGGAACCGATGCATCTCGCTTTGAAGCCGGCGAAGCGCTGCAAACCGTTTTTTCGTGGGTGATCCCGATTCTGCTGGTCGTCACAATTCCGGCACAAACGATCATCGGCGCCGCAACTGACCCTCGATTCGCACTTGCCGCATTGTGCTCAACCGCGCTGGGAGCGCTGCTGGCACGCAGTATCTTTCGCTGGTCGCTGAATTCCTACCGAGGTGCCAGCAGCTGACGAAGCGTCGCGCGCCACGTGACTTCCTCGGTGACTGCCGCGAATCGAATGGCCGCCCGTGGAAGCTACGCGGTGCTGCAGGACCTGCGTGCTGCGTTCTTCAACGGGAACTGCGTTGACGACGTGCCCACGCGATCAGGTCTCCCGGAATCTCTTCCAGGGGACTGCCAAGGCTCTCCTGAAACATCTGAGTCCGCTGGTCTGCAGAAACCGGCTGCAATGGCTGGAGTGCCTGCAGCTGTCGAATGTACTGTGCCAGTTGCTCCGGATGCTGCCGTACCAGCCACGCCATCAGTGCCCAGCTTTGAGCATAGGCCGCCGGCGCTGATTCGGCAGTCTGAAATGTGCGATCTGAGGTCAGGAGTTCCGGGAGTGGAATCGGTACGCGTTCGTCTGCAGTTCGCCGCAGAAATTCGGGATGATGCCGGGAATTGATCAGTCCCGGTTTGCTCCAGAGCAGTGGTGACCGTAGCGAGACCTGTTCAAAATAAAGTGCGAGTCCCTCGGAAAACCACAACGGGTTGTCGGCAAATCGGTTTTGAAGTCCCGAATTGAATGCCAGCTGATGTACTGCTTCATGGACGATGGTGGCCAGCTGCAGTGGTGATTCTGACAGCTTCTTTCGGATTGCCGAAAATCGCAGAGTGCGATCTCGCGTCAGATCCCACAGCAGCACCTGATTGTCGCGAACCGTGTAGAATCCCGGCGTGTTTTCGAAAGGTGTCTCCGGATGGATTTTCGCGGCATGTGCCTGAAACTCAGATTCTGCTGCAAAGATCAGGATGGGAAGACGCCGAGGCGGCGGCGTGAGTGACAACTGCAGGTTTTCACTCCATGTGAAAAATTCAGCATACACCTTCTCGAGCAGCTTTCCACAGAATTCGGCATAGGCCGCGCCGCTGTTTGTGCAGATCAGAAAGTGCTCTGTTTCAGCGACCTCAAAGCCATCGCCAACTTCTGTCAGCAGGCTCGCCATCAGCTCGTCATCAGACAATTTCTGAAATACTGCTGATGTCTGTTGCCGCTGCTGGATTTCGGCAGGGGGCAGGAGATGATACTTGCCCAGCGCGTCTTCCAGAAGGACGGTGCCGTCGCTGGACTCCGCTCGCAGAAGCCCCTGAATTATCCCGGAAGTCCCGCCCTCCTGAACCTGAACTTCCGTGACAAAGTTGCCGACCGGCTCCGTTTGGCTCAGAACCGGCGAGCTAAATGACAGAATCACGCTGCTGATCAACAGCAGTGAACGCCATCCGGAGAAACGCACGCACGCAACTTCCGACACTGCAATCAGAACAGCAATCACCTGCGGGAATCCTTGTTTGAAGAGACTGCGAACTTGCTGCAAGGCAGGCTGTCAGAGTCCGGAAGTGTACCCTGATGTCACCGACTGCAGCAAAAGCAAATCTGAGAATCTGCAGCGTTTGAGGGCCTGCTTTTGTAATCACAGACACTCGCCCTGACGCTCCGTTGTGCGAACGACTCTGACGAGTCAGTTCGTCGGCAACCAGTCGTGATCCGGAATTTGGGCGTTGAGGTCGACTGCGGTCGTATCTTTCATCGACATGGCATGACGCAGGCCCGGATTCCGTGAACGGGAACGTCCGGAATTCACTGTCATGTCGCCGGGCGATCTGATTATTGAGAATCCGTCGACGGGGTGTGGTTTCTAATTGCAATCCGTGGGGCGGTATCATCGGGAAAAGCGATGGCTCACAAGCAGAAAACGTGCCGGTTTATGGGGGAATTCGTTTGCTGAGCATCAGTTCCGATGCGGGATTGTGTTTGCTGGATGAAAGCGATGAAAGATGTTCAGGAGTTCATTCCGGGCGGTGTTTGAGTGACTCGAATCATGACAGAAACCTGAGAAAAATCTGAAAAAACACAGCTTCAGCGGGCCTGCTCGGGTTCATGGCCAGCTGCAGACAATTGTCCGAATTGATCCGTGGTTCTTCAACCGCAGTGATTCAGGAAATCCCCCTCTGTGAACAGCCGCCCTGAAACATCGCAGGTCCATGAAGAATTCGTGAACCTGATGGCTGCGATCGTTGGCGAAACAATTGCCGCACGGTAGACTTGCGGTACGAGCGTGGTATGCAGGCTGTGCAGTATTAGCTGGGTGGCGGTGCCGCCGGGGAGCTTTTTTGTGACTGAAGTTCCGGACTATTTCAAGATTGAGTGGCACGGGAACACGGTGATTGTCACCCCTTCGTCCAGTGTCGAATCACTGACGTGGGATCTTGTTGAGCGAGCCGCCGACCTGATCATGGAGCCGTTGAATGATCAACAGGCCCCAATGGTGATCGTGGACCTCAGTCATGTTCGCTATTTCGGGTCGGTGTTTCTGGCCCTGCTGCTCAGGTGTCACAAGTTCGTCAAACGCAAGGGGGGCGAATTGGTGCTCTGCGGCGCCAGCGACCTTGCGCTGGAACTGCTGCGAATCACGGCTCTGGATACCATCTGGGCCATCTATGACACCCGTACTGATGCGATGGATGCCCTGCTGAATTAACGTCCGGCGTGGAAACAACCTTTGGAAGGGACTTGCTGTGTCCGGCCGAAATCTCCTGAGGCATCCGCTTGCGTCCGAATCCGAGGTAATTGAACATGTTGCCGAACTCAGGCAACATGAACAGTTGATTCAGGAAATCAAGGAAACCGCCGACAAGCTGGCCGGTGACAATGCCTCCCGCGGCGATCTGAAAATACTCAGTCGCGCCCTGAAGGAATTGCGATACGCCTTCAAGGTGTTTGCCCCCTACCGCCGCAACCGAAAAGTTTCCGTCTTCGGTTCGGCTCGAACACACTCCGCTCATCCTGCATTCCAGACGGCAGAAACCTTCGGACGCCGGATGGCTGAAGAAGGCTGGATGGTGGTGACCGGAGCAGGTGGTGGCATCATGGAAGCAGCGCATCGTGGATCCGGCCGCGACATGGCGATGGGACTGAATATCCTGCTTCCCTTCGAACAGCAGGCCAATCCCGTGATCGCCGGTGATCCGAAACTCGTCAGCCTCAAGTACTTCTTCACGCGGAAGCTGATGTTTGTCAAAGAGGTGCATGCGATTGTCACCTGCCCCGGTGGTTTTGGAACCCTGGATGAGGTCTTCGAAACGCTGACGCTGGTGCAGACCGGCAAACGTGACCTGATGCCGTTGGTGCTGCTGGATCAACCCGGAGGGACCTATTGGGATGGCTTTCTTCGCTACGTTCGACAGGAACTGCTGCAGAGCGAGCTGATTTCTCCCAGTGATCTCTCCCTGTTTAAAGTCACAGACAATGTAGAAGATGCTGTGGAAGAAATACTCGGTTTTTACAGCGTCTATAACAGTATGCGTTTCGTTCGGGATCTGCTGGTACTTCGACTGCACCTGGCACCGACCGAACAGTTGCTTCAACGCCTGAATGATGAGTTCTCCGACATCTGCGTAAAGGGGCGGATTGAACGCGTTCCGACGCAACCCGTGGAAGCCGACGATGAACACCTCGTGGAACTCCCTCGGATCGGTTTTGTCTTCAATCGGCGCAGCGTCGGTCGGCTCAGAGAAATGATCGATCTGATCAATTGCGAAATGGAAGGCTACTGCTCGCCCTGCAGCCTGCAGTAAAGGTCAAGAGTGACCTCGGTCGACGCCGTGTTTCTTATCCGGTGCGGGTAGCTGACCGGGTGTGTCAGGCCCCGCGGCGTGTGGATTCTGCCGGTTCCCCTGCGGAATCCCGTTGAACATTTATCGGATCCCGGTCAGAATACATCTCAGTGGCCCCGGGGACGGCCGTTCGCTGTTCACCTGATGCTGTCCGCGTTTTCGATTTTAGCCAGGAGCGTGTCATGTTGCGACGTCAGGCGCTTTCCGCGATCTCATTCAGCATTCTGAGCGGGACAGTGCTGCCGACTCTGACTTTCGGACAGCAACCTTCAGCCGACCTTTCAACAGATTCGGTTTTCCAACTGCAGTTGCAGGCACTTCAGCAAATGCTGGCCACTTCAGCGCCAATGACAGCCACGGTCACCGAGTGTCATGCGTTAACCACAGAGACGCTGATCCGACTGAGTCGTCAGCAAGCCCTGTCGGCGTCGTTCTGTCAGTGCCTGGCCGATGCGATACTTCGTGTGGTCGATTCCGTTGACACTCGTCGTCTGTCGTCAGGGTACCCCGGCACGGATCAGCGACAATTTCTGCTGGCCCTGCATCAGCAACTTCTGCACAAAGTCTGGGTGATCGCAGCACAGACCGCCGCCTGATGACTTAACGGAAACCACAGGCGTGTGTCAGGGGATCGGAGGAACCGAATCCTGGTCCGGCATTTCCGGGACAGGCGGCACCTCGGGCTTTGTTCCCGGTGTCTGATTTCGTCTTGGGAAGTCGTTCAATTCAAACGCTTCTTCAGAGGCCTGCTGCAACTCCTGGTATCGCGGCGAATTCTGTCCCGGAGTCAGAGACTTCGGATATTCCCTTGTCTCCTCAAGGCACCAGCCGCGCGGACCAATGCTGCCGTACCGCTCTTCAACAAATCGGATGCCATGAGTTTCCAGGATGGTGCCTGACTGCAGTTCCAGGTTGGCCAATTCTGCATTGTAAGCGGTCAGCGACTGGGCCTCTGCCGACACGGCATTTGCCCAGTCCGTGATCGCCAGCAACTCACTCAGCAGAGTGTCGCGCTGTGCCTCAATGTTCGCTCGCTGTGCCCGGACGTTGAAGGCAGATGCCTGACGAGCTTCGCGAAACGCTTCGTATTGCTGGAGATTCTGCTCCACACTTCGAAGAACAGTGGCCAACTGATGTTCAATCTGATGCAGTGATTGGCGCAGGTTGGCCCGGTCCTTTGCGATGAGCAACTCCTGCGAACGGACCCTCGCACGTGACTCACGCAGAGACAGTGGGACTGTGAAGGTGACGCCCAGTGACCAGTCTGTATTGTCGTTAAAGGGGGCATCGACCTGCTGATTGCCGGCGATTGTACGGCCCGAGAGCCCGTTCCAGCGATACAGTGCATTGGCGTCAAGTGCCGGTCGGGCCTGATTGGATTGTTGGATCAGTCGCTGCTGATCCGCACTCAGAATCAGATTCAGTTCGATCAGATCCGGGCGGCTGGCTTGTGCGGTTTCGACCACCTCTTTCCAGCGAAACTCGATCCGGTCGCGTGTGGGCGGCGTGGAAGGGACAAGTCGCTGACCATCTTCCGGTGGCAGTCCCAGAATGTTTCGCAGCGCCGCTTCACGCTGCAGGACGGAGGCCCTTGCCTGAACCAGCGTTGCACGGGCGTTGGACCATGATGCCTGTGCCTGTGCTGCGGCAGGACGATTTCGCAGGCCCACATCAGCTTTGGCTTCAAGACTGCGGAATGAAAACTCCAGCTGCTCAACCTGAATTTCGCGAGCCCAGAGTTCGGTACGGGCCTGAACGAGCGACCAGTAGGCGGCAATCACGTCCCGCACAAGCTGTTGCATCGCTCCCTTGAATTGAAAGTAGGACTGCTCCTGCTGAAGTCGGGCGATCACAATCGGAGCATTGTTGGCAGCCAGACCGGCGCCAGCCAGAATCGGTTGCGTGTAGCTCACATCCATCGAAGGCTGATTTCGAGTGTAGAACCCGCCGCCGTCGTCACTGCTGAATCTGTCACGCGCCCCGATGGAAGCCAGACCCCCAAGGCGGTTGCGATCACTGAGCGCAACGCCGTAGTCCGTGCCCGCTGTCGCCGATCCGTCGATTGTTCCGTCGGCGCCGTTCAGATACGGGAACTCATTCCTGCGAAAAGCAGTGTTCGCCTGAAAGACGGGGTCGAATCGACCTTTGGCGACATCAATCGGCGCTACGGCAATCGCTGTGTCATAGATGGTTCTTCCGGATGCGGTCGCACCGACCCCGGTCAGCACACGGATGACCTCAGTGTTTGCGAGGGCAGTTTTGAGACATTCATCGAGGGAGAGATAACGCTCTGTGGCCGCCATTTCCTGAGTTGCGACAGTTACGGGTTCCGGGCCAGCAGGCCGGCGGATCCCGGACAATTTCCGTGGTTCCGACCAGCGAATGTGATCTTCATCCGCTGGAATGACCTGAGCGGTGGCCGTAAGGCTGGATGCGGCACTGCTCAGGGGCAGGCACAGCATGAAAAGCAGGGTTTTTCCACGTCCGATTCTCATGCCTGTATTGATCGGCGCGAATATTCAGCTTCCATGAATGATTCAGGTTACACCGATGATTCGGCCGGTGTCTGTTCTTCCTCAGGTAACGATTCGGCAGAATGGAGAAACTGAAACGCCTCCTCATAATTGCGAGTGTCCGCACCAATGCGCCCGTCACGCAGTACCAGAATCCGGCGAGCATGTTTGGCAACATTCAGGTCATGCGTCACCAGAATCACGGTGATCTGCCGGGTTTCGTTCAGGTGCCGGAATAACTCAATCACCTCCCGACTGGTTTTGGAATCGAGATTGCCCGTTGGCTCGTCTCCCATCAGGATCGACGGATTGGTGACCAGCGCTCTGGCAATCGCCACTCGCTGCTGCTGCCCTCCCGAAAGTTGCCCGGGGTGGTGGTCCAGCCGGCTTCCCAGTCCAACCATCTCCAGCATCTGAGTGGCCCGTTCACGGCGTTTTCCGGCAGACATCGCCGAACCGTAAAGCAGCGGCAATTCCACGTTTTCGAGGGCCGACGTGCGTGCCAGGAGGTTGAAGTTCTGAAAGACAAACCCGATGTGCCGATTCCGGATCCCCGCTCGGGCATTTCGGGACATGTCGGCGATTTCCTGGCCGTCCAGGAGGTAGCTGCCGGTCGACGGACGATCAAGGCACCCTAACGTATTCATCAACGTTGACTTGCCGGAACCGGAGGGACCGAGCAGTGCAACATATTCGCCCCGTTCGATCGAAAGATCGGTGGGCCGCAGCGCATGAACCTGGACTTCGCCAAGATCATAGGTTTTAGAGATATTCCTCAACTCAATCAGCGCCATGGTGCATGAACTTTTTCAAAAAAAGTGCCGGCCGTCGAGGCTGCTGCCCACGGACGCAGGTGATGGTGTCGGGTCAGGTACAGGCACCGCCGTAAAGGGCCAGAAATGATTCCACGTTCATCTTCCTTGGATTGAAGGTGCCGGTCCACTGTTGTGCAGCGTCTTCAGCAAGTTCATGCAGCGTTTGTGGACTGAGGGGTTGTGTGGAAAGTTCATCAAGGACCAGCGGCAGTCTGGCTTGTTTCAGGAATTCAGTGAAGCCGTCAGCCAGCACTTTCGCCGCAGTTGCTTCGGATTCGATGTGTGTCTTCCACCCGGAGGCGATCAGCAGTTCGGAGTATAGTCCGTCAACCACATCCGCATTCCAGCGAATGACATGGGGCATCATCAGTCCGACAGCATGACCATGCGTAGTGCCAAAACGCGCCGTCAGAGGATTGGCTGCTGCGTGCGCTGCCCCCAGCATGCTGTTTTCTATCGCTGCACCCGCCAGAAAGGCTCCCAGTTGCATGTTGCCGCGTGCATTCAGATCATCTGGTTGCCGCAATACCGTGGTAAAGGACTGCGCCAGAAGAGCCCATGCCTGTCGCGCGAACATCTGAGCTATCGAATTTCGTCGCGTGGAGACGAAACTCTCAATCGCATGTGTCATTGCGTCGATCCCCGTGGCCGCCGTGACCGCCGCCGGCATGGTCAGCGTCAGTTCCGGGTCAAGGATCGCTGCGCGACACGCCGCTCCAGGGGCCCCACAGGCCATTTTTATATGCGTCTCGGCATCGGCTATGACCGCAAAGGATTGTGCTTCGCTGCCGGTTCCCGCGGTTGTCGGGATTGCAATCATCGGCAGCATCGGCTGTCGAGTCTTTCGGACGCCCTTGTAGTCATGGATTCTTCCACCGTTGGTCAGCAGGAAATTGGCTCCCTTGCCACAGTCCATGCTACTGCCACCTCCAAGCCCCAGAATCAGATCAATACCGAGTGGTTCGGCAAATTCCGCACACCTGCGGACATCTTCTGAAGTCGGATTCTCTGCGACGTCATCGAACACACTGCAGCGAATTCCCGCCTGCGTCAGAATCCTCGCCGCTTTTTCACAATGCCCGGCGCGGCGCAGCCCGGAGTCCGTGACCAGCAGCACATGTGTACCGCTCAACTCCTGACACACCGATGCCAGCTGTCCAAGCGATCCGGCACCAAAGATCAGACGCGTGCGCTGATGATAATCAAATGCAGACAGGGAGGGTTCACCATTCATGTGTGATGATACTGGGGCAGAGATTGGGGGAGGTGTTTTCCTGCTGCTGCAGAATTCACCGTGGGCGGGTCAAAGAGACCGGCAGGCCGGACAAGGTGGACACAGCCCTCCGATTCTCTCGTCGTCATCATAGAGAACCGTCTGCCCGACTCCAAGTGCCGGAGTAAATGTGCGCACCAACGCGTTGTGAATCAGAAATCGGGAAATCGAAACGCTCCGAGGTCGTCCTCGCCGAACCCCACTTCGGTAAATGGCTCAGGTGGGGAAATTGGTGACAGCAAGTCCTGTGACTCCACTCCAGCTCGATTCACCTGCTGTGAAACGCAGTACTTCTGCAGGTGGCCTGAAGGCAGGGGACGCAGACATTCGGAAAGCTGCCCGGGACTGGCATGCGGGCTGAGCCAGAGTTTCCACGATTCTGGTGGCAGAATCACGGGCATGCGGTCGTGCAGTTCCCGTACATCCCTGCTGGCCTCAGTGGTGAGAATGGTGCAGGTGGTCCAGGTCGAACACGCCATCGGGGACTGCGGAGCTTCACTTGTGTGCTGCGCGACATCTGCCGCTGATGCGGGCGGTTGCCAGGTTTCCCAGAGTCCAGCCATCGCAAATGGGGACTCGTTCGGTTGATGTATCCACCACGGCTGCTTCTTTCCGGTACTGAGCCTCTGCCATTCATAGAAACCATCCGCCGGAATCAGGCAGCGACGACGAGTGAATGCCGCGCGGAACGCCGGCTTTTCTGAAACGGTCTCTGCACGCGCGTTGATCATGCGTGAGCCGATCGAGGCGTCTTTAGCCCACGAGGGGATCAATCCCCATCGCATCCACGCAGCTTCCCTGCCCTCCGCGATGTCCCGCGCCGCCCGGATGACAAGCACGTTCTGCGTCGGCGCAATATTAAACCGAGCCCCGAATCCCGACGGGATCCCCGGAATCTGAAAAATGGCCATCAGCACATCCGGTGCCGTCCTGAGCGTAAAACGACCACACATTTCATCATCTCCAACTCAATCAGGTGCCAGGCACCTTGACAAGCAGGATAAGCTTGAATAGACTTTTTTGCAACCCTGTTGTCTGGAGAAACGAAAATGCCACGAGTCAATCGCCGGGACATACTTGCTGATGCTGAAGTTCAGGTGTTTCACGTTGTAAATCGCTGTGTGCGGAGAACTCATTTGTGTGGCAGGGATCCCCTGTCAAAGAAAGATTACTCGCATCGCAGGGAGTGGATTCGGCAGCGGCTGGAGTTTCTTGCGGGGGTCTTTGCGGTTGAAATTCTCAGCTACGCGGTGATGAGTAACCATCTGCATGTGGTTGTTCGGACGCGTCCGGATGTTACTGAGTCGTGGTCGGATGATGATATTGCGCGGCGCTGGTGGAATTTGTTTCCGAAACGCAAAGGCGGGGTTGAGGGGGTTGCAGAGCCGACGGTAGAGGAGTTACAGCAGATCAGGAACAGTACGGGGGGAGTTAAGGAGAAGCGACGCCGGTTGTCGAATTTGTCGTGGTTCATGAAATGTCTCTGTGAGCCTATTGCCAAGCGGGCCAATCACGATGATGAGGTGCGGGGGCATTTCTGGGAATCACGCTATAAGGCTCAGCCTTTGCTGGATGAAATGGCGATTGCTGCATGTATGGCGTACGTGGATTTGAATCCGGTACGAGCAGGTATCGCTGAATCTCCTGAGACCAGCAACTTTACGGGAGTTCAGGCGAGAATTCAGGATCGCCAGTTGGTTCGTTGCTCGCATCCTGATGAGGCTCCTGAGGCAAGGCTCGAGGATGGGCCGCATGCTGGCTGGCTTTCGCCAGTTGAGTTGGTGAAGGTGGATGAAAAAGCTCCGGAAAAGCAAACCGCCCGGCGTCCGTCCAGCAAGGGGTGTCTGGGAATGACGCTGGATCAGTACCTGCAGCTTCTGGATTGGACCGGGCGACAGTGGCGTCCGGGTAAGTCTGGAGCCATTTCCCGTACGCTGCAGCCCATTCTGGAGCGGTTGGACTGCACAGTTGAGTCATGGTTGGATTTGGTGAGCAATTTTCGCCGTCGTTTTCGGACTGAAGCGGGGCGGCAGGAAGCCTTGTTGGGTGTAAGTGCCCTGCGTCGAATGTGCCGCTCTGGAAGTCGAGGTTGTTGACGACAATAAGTCCGTTCCTCCAGTGAGCGGTGTCTGCCTCCGGTGATGTCTGAAACACTCGAGCAATTCACGCAGGCTTTCATGGCGACGGTGAGTTGTTGATCGCCACTGTATCTCCCATGGCTCAATTACATGGTGAGAGTTTCTGCCGCGTGTTCTCTGTAATGTGGCTTCAATTGTGGTCGGCAAGTCAGGCCGGCGGCGGCAATTGTTTCGCCAGGTAAGCCGCCAGAATACCGTTTCCGTTTCATCGAATTGAGAGATAGGAAACAGCTGATTCTTTGGGGGAATAAAGAGTTTTGAGGGTGCCCGGCGTCAGGTTTCTTCGGTACGAAGGTGCATGGCACCTTAAGTTCCTGTGTGAAACAAACGCTGTGCAAGTGCCTGGCACCTATGAGTTTAGAAGTGTTAAATGGCAAGATGATGGATAACTGTGTTTCAGCGTATGATGGGGGTCAGGTTGATTTGGGGAGGGTTCAGGCAGGCTGGTGGAAGAGGGAGAGCGTGCTGTGAGGTCCAGCGGGCGACCCAGCTGTCCCATGCGGTGTGGGATTCGAAAAACAGGACGAGACTGCGGTCTACGGGGGTCAAGCCTGCATTTGTGGCTTCGCTGACTGGGAGCGGACGAAGAACGCCTTTTCGATTGAGGTCGACCACAATTTCGCTGGTAAATCTGGCGTGTGGCCAGATCACCAGTCCTTCGCTGTTGATGTCATAGGGATGATTGTTGAGAAAGCCTGCTTCCATTTGTTCGCGGACCATGTCGATGCCGCACTTGCGATAGAACCCTTCGAGGGCGTTCTGGAGTGAGCGAGTTTGATCTGCGGAGGCAAAACGAAGGCAGCCGGGTTCGGCGATACCAGCCACCACCCAGCCGTTTTGCTCCTGAAACAGGATTCGAATGGGTTGTTCCCCGAGCAGCGAACAGTCGAGGTCGATGGAAAAGCTGTTGGAGGCTGAATGAATGTGGCCGCATCGGATACCGGTATTGGACCAGACTGGACAGAGCTCCAGCAGCCGGATCAGTTCGCGTGTGACAAAATTACGAATGGCACCTTCAACGTGTTCCAGTTGTCCGCGGACTGTGCGGCGTGCACTGAAGCGTCGGAACGAGGGTGGCTGATTTTCGAGGCGGCGAAGTTTGCGAAACAGCTTTGGGAGAGTACCGGAGTGAAAGCCCGGCCGAAGCAGGCGAGCGACGGTTTCTCCGTGGCTGCCCACGGCCATGGGTAGCAATCCGGGCCTGCGGTTTGAGGCATAAAGTCGCCAGTTTTCTTTCAGCTCCCAAACTGCAAACCCAAAAATTCCGGGGATAAAAAAGATATTGAACCAGGTCACTGATTCAGCCAGTGCGAGTCCAAGGTAGGGTTCGAGGAGTTGGACCATATTCCGCTGGATCAGGAAGAGTCCGGGAAGGATCATTTTGTGTGCCACGGTGACGACGGGAAAGTGTTTGACCGGGTGGAAGGTCGGTTCAATGAGCAAATTGACGTAGATGCGGATCAGGAAGGAGACAAACGACCAGATCACTCCGAGAATGGCCTTGGACACGATGGACCACCAGTTTTCATCGCTGTGAAAACGCAGCCACTCATCCACGGCATAAAGAAATCGTTCGATGAAGTTGAGCAGCATGCGGAAGCCATCAAGAACGAAATCGAGTAGTGCAACAAACACGCGGGCCTGTAGCTTGTGCCATGCATTCCCGATCCACTCCGCCGTCAGTTCCTGAGCGTCGCGCCCGAGGCGAGAATTCAGGGCGATGCTGAACAGGACTCCGCTGACGGCACACCAACCCCAGCTAGCCGGCTCGCCACTGAGCAACCATGGAAGTCCCCTTGCGACACCGAGTGCCAGCAAGCCCGGTGTCATTACTACGCGGCGAAAGCGGACAACGGTTCGGTGTCGCCACAACTTCTGCACGACGGGCAGGCGAACGAAGTAGATTGGATAGTCAATCAGAATTCTGCGGATCAGCCTGGAAGTTGACAGCAGCAGGCGGAAGAAGCGTCTGCGGAACGTTGCCAGATGAATCAAAGCCATCAAAAGAAAACCGATGGCCACCACCCAGTAGACGGTCTCGAGGCGGTTCTGCACGATTTGGTCGAGGGCATCACGGGCGTCCTGGGGTTCCACTTCAATGATTGAGTTCTCTGTTGATTCCAGATTCGCTTTCGATTGCGTTTCCTGTGTGGAATGCAGCGCTGAGACTCGAGCGAGGAGTTCGGACGCTCCGGTCACCGCGAGGTCCGTCCCGTCCGGAAGTTCCCGTGGCAAAGATCCTGCGGTGCCGAATAAATCACCGTGATGTTGATCTGAAGCAAAACTGATCTGAACGATACCGACATCGTTGCTGGAGTGTGTTGACAGATTTTCTGAGGCCGCCTGAGCGTTTTCAGGCATTGTGGGAAGTTGACGTGGCAGAGTATCGTCGGGGAAGCCGTCCGTGCGGGGAGGTGTGGGCGTCCGGAGTTCTGCGGGGACAGAGTCTGATGAAGCCACGTCTGTCGTCGGCGCTGCTGGCTGTTCCGGATCGGTTGCTGGTGGCTGATTATCGGGGGGTTGCACCGCTGGCTGCGAGTCATCCGAACCAGATTCGTGGTCGGCCTGATGCGGTTTTCCGTGGAGCATATGCACGAGATGTCGGAAGCCTTCAACGACCACGACAGCGCCACCGAAGGGAATGATCAGAAACAGAGTTGCGAAGCGTCCGGAGCGATTTCCAAAGAAGACAGAACTGGTGGTTTGCAGCGCGCGGAGATAGAACTCACCACGTCGATAGACGCCATCCATGGCGACATCCAGGCGGTCATCGGCACGCAGCAGATAGTCACCGCGCCAGAGATCGCGTACGTCTGTCAGGTCCGGCAATTTCAGGTCGTTTTTGCTGATTGAATCCCGCAGATATCCCATGGTGAGATAACCACGATCTGCGATGCAGTCCAGTGCATCATCAACCAGTTTGTCAAAGGCGACTCGTTCGGGAATGTTTTCCGGAATCAGCTGGACGTCCTGCAGTGTGTTCTGAAGAACAGGCCGCATACGTTCGCGCATCTGAGTTTCAGACAGGTGCGCCGCCCTCTGGAGCAGACCGGTCAGGCGATCACGTTCGATTCCACTTAGTCGCACAGAAACGAGACGGTTGGCGGCACTTGTCAGGTGTTTAGCCATCATCACTTCGCGAAGGCTGCTGAGAGGCCTGCGGACAGGACGTTTTCCTCGGCTGACAATCCACGTGACGAGGTCCACCTTGTAAGTCACGCGTTCGTGATCAAGGCATACTTTCTGCAGATCGAACAGCAGTCGTTTTTCCGAATTCCAGAACCCGTGAATCGCGTTGGTGGCAAGTTCCCAGAGTGAAGCCTGCCATGCGTCAATCTGGTCTTCAGAGAAGCTGAGAGCGCGGCGTAATCGTTCCACGAGGTAGCGAATGTCGGCTCGTGACTTTTCTTCAGCGGCGAGTCGTTTGTCTTCTGAGGTTGCACGTTGTGCCGCCTGCATGGAGCAAACGATAGCGCCGACGGTGTTGCCGTATTCATTGGCACGATCGCGTCGTCGCATGGATCGCAGCCATGCTCGATCTGAAGGTGTCACGCCGACTCCGAGAGTCCAGTTTTTTCGGGTGCTGGCGAGACTGGCTTCGTCGCGAACGGCATGGGGGGTGATTTCCGGAACCGTGGAGCCGTATGGCATGGTCCTGCGAAACAGGTCGCTCGCATTGATGTCCCGCGCCAGCACTTCGTCCACATGATTGCGTCCGACGAGTGATGGAAACCAGACGGCCAGCAGGTCGGGCTCGAACCACTTCAATTCCAGATACATGGCCGTGAACTCGCGCCAGGCTTCGACGCGGGAGTCCGGATGTACGAGTCGCTGTTCACTGCGGAGGACGAAGTGGGCTTCGTCAAATTCCACCTGGCCAAGTGCGGCGATCCGTTCCTGAACCTGTGGGCGCTGGAGAGCGCCGCCTGTGCCCGTCAGCAATTGTCGGTCTATGACGGCATGAAACAGACGCCGCCAGACCTGCTGCAGAAGTTCCTGAACGGGCCAGTGTTCCAGTTCTCCCTCTTCGGGCTGACAGATCAGGATGCATTGAGGCGGGAGATTCTGAAAGTTTTCCAGTCCCAGTTCATCGGGATGAACCAGATGACGCACATCAGTGGCGGCGACGACCTGGCTTTCAGTATGAGGAATTGCCGGCGACAGCTTGACGAATCCATAGAGTTCCCGGATGACTCGGCGAATGACTCGAGGCTCGACAAGGTACGCGCCTGGGTCGGTGAGAGTCAGTGCACGCCGCAATTCTCTGATTCTGCCTGGTCCGTCACCTGTTACCACGACATCAGATCCTCTGAATGTTCGGTTGACACCTGCTGACTCAGCAACTGGTCATGGAGCCTGCCCTGCCCTGCGGTGAAAGGGTCGGTTTGGCAATCGACGAATGAAAATCTCCTCTCCGGACCAGCGTTGTTGAAGTTTAACCAACAGAGGCGGCTGGAAACAATTCCCGGGGCAAGTTGGAGTTCAATTCGGCAGAAGCCGACTGGAAACGGCGTTGGGGACAGTCTGAGTGACTGCGGGTTTTCTATGGCGCGTGGGGGCAGTCGGATAGAAATCAACAGAATCCCGCCCCAATCGACTCGCATTTCTCGATTTTCCTGATCGATCTGATTCCTGCGGGCCGGCAGTGGGGCGAACAGTCAGGGGGGGCTGTTACTGATTTCCAATGACGAGGGGACATGCTGCCGGGGATGACGAAGTGCTGGCAATATGGGAGATCAGGGATGTTTTTCGTTTGATTGCAGAGATTTGTCTCTCTGGTGAATTCGCCGTGGACATCCGCGACGCACGTTTCGTCGCAGCGAAACGCGACTATTTGCTGGCTTATCAGCGTCTCGCATCCCTCATGCAGCCTCGCGAACGAATCACTGGCCGGCGAAAGTCGCCATTCGACAGGGCCTGATCCGAATGGTTGGTGGGCCTGGTTTTGCAGTATGATCCGAGACTGTACAAGACTTGCCGATGTCTGTCAGAATGCGGATGAGCATGGCGTGTAATGTGACCCCAGCGGGATGTGTCCTGGAATGATCGTGACGATAGATGGCCCGGCGGGATCCGGGAAAAGTACTGTGGCGAAACGGCTGGCGGAGCAACTGGGCGTTCGATTTCTGGATACTGGTGCGATGTATCGGGCGATTGCGCTGGCAGCAAAGCGAGCCAATCGCAGCCTGCAGGATCCAGTGGCTGTGGCTACTGTGGCGCAGGCTTGTCAGATTCGTTTCCGAGACGACAAGCTGCTGTTGAATGAGGACGACGTGACTGCGGACATTCGCTCTCCGGATATCTCTGCTGCGGCCTCGCTGGTCGCTGCCATTCCGGAAGTCCGTCGGCAACTGGTGCGTCTGCAGCAGGAAATCGGCCTGCAGGGCAGCATGGTGACGGAAGGACGTGATCAGGGCACCGTAGTTTTTCCCGGAGCGCAGCACAAGTACTTTCTGACAGCGTCTCTGGAGGCCCGTGCGCGGCGGCGACTTCAGGAGCTGATACGCAAAGGGCTGACCAGTTCTCTTGAGGAAGTACGTGAGCAGATTCGTGAGCGGGATGAGCGCGACGAACAGCGTGAACTGGCGCCGATGAAACCAGCGTTGGATGCTCAGGTGCTTGACACATCGGACCTGTCTGTAGACGACGTGGTGCAGTTGCTGATGCGGCAGATTTGCGGCTGAGCTCGTGGCCCGAGGCTATTTGCGAGGCGAGTCCGGCGAGGTGTTGTCGGTCTGTCGTGTGAGAATTTCCACGAGAAACCCGCCCACCAACTGGCCTGTGCTGGAATCCGTATAGACCCAGTCCGCGATCTCGTCGGCATTTCTTCGAACGAATGCTCCGGACTTCAGTTTTCTGAGCAGCGTGGGTTGGTTGGCGAGCGTCCCCTCGACGACATCGCCTTTCAGCTCAGTGACTTCAACCCACATGCTTTCTGTCTGGTCGCCTTCCTGAAACGAGAAGAGGACATTGAAGGAATCCGGGCCTTGTTTCTGCCGATTCTGAAACGCCTGCACAAATTCCGGCCAGCGTTTTCTGGCGGCGGCGGTGGCTGCCTGCAATTCGGCGGCATTGTTGTCAGCATCGAGGACAGGCATCTGGGTGGCCTCGTTGAAGGCAGTCAGCGGATCCGCGCTGCCAAGCAGTTCGCTGACGTTGGCTGGCGCCGCAAGGATCAGGTTTTTTGAGGGGATGAGGATTCCGAGTACGCTATCTTCCGCGTCTGTTTCGACCTGCAGGCAGAGTGCCAGCAGGCGACACATTTGTGGAAATGAGGGCGGCTCAAGATCGGCCCCGTCCACGGCTTCGGACGAAGCGGGATCGACAGCGATCCATGCCGTGTGAGTCTTGAGCAGTTTACGGACCCGGAGGTCTTCAACGTCGGCGGATTGTTCCTTCGACAGGAAGGCTCGGTCATTGGAGCGGATGAGATACCTTCGAGAACCCGCCTTGACCGCGAATTCCGCAGGCTTCACAGGTGTTTCTGCGGGCGAGTTGGGACGGGATTTTCGACCGGCTGGCGGAGCGGGGGCCAGAACAAATTCCTTCGTGGTGTTGCTGGCCAGCAGCTGTTCGAAGCGTTCTGGCGAAATTTCCAGAGGCCGATTCAGCAGCAGAATGACACCCGCGGCGGCGATGCGGGGCGATTTCGCAGTTGGCTGGGGAGTATCCTGCGCGCGGGCTGGCTGAACGGTGGCGGCGACGAGGTGAGTGACCACGGTCAGCAGCCAGATCAGAAGTACGGCTCGCAGGTTTTGCAGGCGCCCGGCGAACATAAGGAGGTTTCCTGAAACTTACACGGGGAAAAGGGGGGAACAACGCCTCGGGACCCGAAGGTCTGTGAATCAGAATCCGGATAGGCAAATTCCAGTTCGGTAGAAAGCAGAGTAGCGTGAAGCGTTGAATTGCCGCAACATGAACGTTTTTCGTTGATTTTTCGGCAAGAATGCATTTGAGTCTGTCCATCTGAAACCGAGGTTTTCTGACCGGAGGCCTGGAAAACCTGTGTGCGCGTTGAAAAGTGCGGGCGGCCTGAGAGAATCTGCCGCCCTGCCGTGGTCCGGGATTGTTGGGACTGTGACTGAACCTGGCCAGCAGCTGCGGGTGTGTCGGTTGGTTGTTCTACCGGCGGTGATGCTTCAGGTTTTTGGGGTACTGCAACCTCGGTCGTACACAACCGGCATCTGTGGCCGGAAAAATGCTGTCAAAGAGAGAGAGTTTGTCGTGTCTGTAATCGTGCAGAAGTTTGGTGGAACCAGCGTTGCAAACGCCGAGAAGATTCGTCACGCCGCGAGCCGTGCTGTCGAGGCAAAACGACGGGGGCACGACGTTGTGGTCGTCGTAAGTGCGCGGGGGCATAAGACTGACGAGCTGATCGAACTGGCGCATGGAATCACGCAAAGTCCGCGACCGCGGGAAATGGACATGCTGTTGTCCACCGGTGAGCAGGAATCTGTCGCATTGATGGCGATGGCGGTGCATGAACTGGGGGAAGAGGCGATCAGTCTGACGGGCGCACAGATTGGCGTGTTGACGGACACCACGCACACGAAAGCGCGGATTGTCAGCATTTCGACGGAGCGGATGAAGGAACTGCTGGCGGCGGGAAATATCGTGATCGCCGCTGGGTTTCAGGGCGTCGATTCCAGCATGAACATCACGACGCTGGGGCGCGGCGGCAGTGACACCACGGCGACAGCCCTGGCGGCTGTTCTGGATGCCGAATTGTGTGAAATCTAC
Organism: uncultured Planctomycetaceae bacterium; assembly: GCA_903924405.1. GTDB lineage: Bacteria > Planctomycetota > Planctomycetia > Planctomycetales > Planctomycetaceae > SXXK01. The sequence continues at coordinate 36,227 of CAIYBH010000089.1, forward strand.
ACCGACGTCGAGGGAGTGTTCACGACCGATCCGCGACTGGTGTCATCCGCCCGAAAGGTGGAGCGCATTTCGTATGACGAGATGCTGGAGCTGGCCAGCCTTGGTGCCGGGGTGATGCATTCGCGATCGATTGAGTTTGCCAAGAAGTTTTCTGTACAGCTGCGAGTCCGGCCTTCGTATTCCGACGGGCCGGGGACGTTGATAGCGCCCGAAACCGATGAGGCCAATTCAATCGTTACGGGTGTCGCCTTTGTAAGAAACGAAGCGTTGATCACGCTGGTGGGGTTACCGGATCAGCCTGGGGTGATGTCCAGCCTGTTTACAGCGTTGTCCGGTGCCCGAATTCCGGTGGACATGGTTGTGCAGAACGTGGCTCGCGAAGGCTTTGCGAACGTGTCCTTCACGGTGGCTGAAGATGAGTTACCTGCGGCACTGCGAGTCGTGTCTTCGGCGGCCGAACTGCTGAAGGTGCAGTCGGTGCAGCATACGACTGAGTTGTCGAAGGTGTCGATTGTCGGACACGGTATGCAGACACATACCGGAGTGGCGGCCCGGATGTTCCAGATTCTTGCGGACAGCGGCATCAACATTCGTGTGGTCACGACCAGCGAAATCAAGATTTCCGTGCTGATTGATCGAACCCGTTGCAGCGATGCGGTCGAAGCGGTGCACGCGGGATTTGGTCTGCATCTGCCGGATCGCACCTTGCCTGACGTTGGTCAGGCGGCCATACGTCCGGCCAGCGTTCACGCGGCAGAGCCGGAAGTCGTTGCTGACATCGTCTCACGTCTGGAGGGAATGGAAAGCATTCTTGTAAGCGACGTTTCTGCGGACACCCAGCAATCCCGCATTACCGTCACCGGGCTTCCCGATGACCCAGGAGTCGCGCGGGACGTCTTCGCGGCGATTGGCGAAGGAGGAGTGCTGGTGGACATGATCATTCAGAACGTGGCGAGAGATGGCCGAGCCAGTATCTCCTTCACTGTCCCGGGCAGTGATCTGGATCGCTCACTGAAACTGCTGCAGCCATTTTTGGACGCTCATGCCGGAACCACGCTGACGTTTGATCGTCACATCTGCAAACTGACCATTGCCGGAATCGGATTACGGAGTCACACCGACGTGGGGCGACGAGTCTTCCGGACGCTGGCGGAACAACAGATCAATGTGGAAATGCTGAACACCAGTGAGATCAAGCTAAGCATTGTGATTGCAGTGACTCAGGCTGACAGAGCATTGCGGAGTCTCCGCAGCGAATTCGGGCTGAGTTAGGCCTCGGAGCGACGTCACTGGACAGATCAAGACCGGGAGGCACCTGCAGAACGGGAATTCACGCCTGTCCTGCTGACCACCCGGACAGATTCGGTCCGAAGACAACAGGCAGCCGGGGTCCTGCGTTGGAAATTGCTCCCGACCCAGGCCAGAAAATGACAATGGTGCAGTCCGGGAGGCCCGCCTGCACCATTGCATTCTGAGTTCAAGAGACGCTCTGACAGACTGACGTATCACGAGACGTCGGGCCGTCGAATGTTCGGCAGTTGACCGTGAGGCAACTACTCAGCCACGGTGGGGTTTTCAGCCGGATTGGTTGCAGCAGGAGGTGCGGCGAGCTTACTTAGTTTCTGATTGTCGCGCACCTTCAAAACTCCGCTCATCGCAATGATCAGGGCCCCCAGCAGCAGCACCACACCGCTCCATTTTGCAGCCTGATCTCGGAATTTCCGGGTTCCGGACGAGCGGCCAACGAGGGCGGATGCGAAGAAGAAGGCCGCGAAGGCCAGCAGGATCTTGGTGCCGATCAAGGCGTGGTACAGACCATCGCCTTTGTGTGACGGCATGGCTGTCCAGTAATTGATGCCTCCGGAGAGGATGAACAGGCCGATTCCGGCGTGCACAAATTTTTTCCAGCGAAGCCGAATGGCCTCCAGTTCCTGTGTGCGTCCTGCGAGGACCGGAGTGACAACAAACCGCAGAGTTGTCAGCCCGCCAATGAGCACAACGGCCGCTCCAATGTGCATCCAGCGAAGCAGAACAGACACGAGGAACATCGGTTCCATAATTCACGATCCCAAAAATAGCGAAGAGTGTTTACATCAGATCTGACGCCGGGAGACAGTGCCCTGCTGAAGGGCGGCTGTTGCGAGAGCAACCGACGGACAGCGTGCGCAGCTCCAGAGTGCCACGTGGAGGTATAGTAGACACAACTGGGCGAAGTGCGACCAGAGCAGTGCAGATCTGGTGTGGTGGAGGCCTGCAGGGCAGATTTACGACGATTTTCCCTGATTTGGCGGGCCGGTTGACGGTGTTGGCGGTGTGCTAAGGATCCGAAAGTCAAGTGGCAGGCAGTTGCGGGCCTTCACCGGTACACATGAGGGATTCTGCGGGGGTGTCAGTGACGTTTTTGTGCGTTTTTTCGGAGTTCTGTCCATGAAATCAGCTGAATCCCCATGGCTTCGATCTGGCGGCGGACATCCGGATCCGAAAAGATCCGAGTATCGCTTCCCCGCAGAAAGTGGCTGCCGGTGATTGCCTGCAATTCAGCATCGTCGGTGCCGCAGTGAATAATCATTTGAGTGACACCGGGCTGCAGAGTCCGAAAAGTGTCGAGGTAGCGTTTTTGTCGTTCGAGGTGGTTTTTTCCGTCGTAAAACTGGAACAGGTAGTCGATTGCCGGCAGTGATTGGGCCTCGAGCAAGTGGATGTAGTGTCGATTCTTTGCTGCCAGATCCGGATAGGACGGTGCGAGTTCCGGATCAATCTGTCGCATGATCATGACCGGCAGATCGTAATCCAGTCCCAGCCGCACATAGATCTCCAGCATTTCGCCGGTGGAGACGACGGTTCCCATGTGCGTATCAAGATGGCTGAGTCGAATCCCGGCCTGCAGTGCCCGATCAATCTGAGCGCGTAGTTCGATTTCCACCTCGGCGGGCCGGGCGAATTTCTGCACATCCTCTTTTGAGCGATGCAGGTAGCCATCGGCATCCACGAGGGTTGGAACGCTGTCACGTCCCGCAACCGGTCCCCACCTGTAGTTTGAAAACTCGGAATTCAGTGTCAGATGAATACCGAAGTCCTGCTCAGGATGCTGTCGAGCCCAGGTGGCGAATTCAGGAAACCATGGGCATGGCACCATGATGCTGCAGGACGTGACGAGGCCGGACTCCATCGCAGCGATCGTGGCAAGATTCACGGAGTGACTCATGCCGGCATCATCGGAGTGAATGATCAGTTGGCGTGTATCGGGGGCGGTGCGGGACTGGCTGTTGGGGGAAGGTGAGGCGGAATCCGGCTGTTGCCCTGAGGCCGAACCGCAGGAAAAGCAGCTGAGAATGAGTCCGACCAGGAAAGAAATCAGCAACACGAAACATCTCCGCGTGAGGAATCAGCGGTTATAGCCGACGTTCCCGCAGGGGAATGGCGGGATGTCAGGAATCAAACCGGGCGCGGATTATGGTCACTGCGGGATACTCAGGCAATCTCCAGAGCGGCCTTGGGATCCCCGGACGGCTCACCGGATTGGGAACGGGAGCGGTTACTGGTTTGGGGCAGTGCTTGCCGGGAAATTCCCGGAACCTGTGAGACTTTGTCGATTTCGGGTTAAGTGCTAAAATTCGAACGGAGGCAGATCCCAGGGACATGCTGAGGTCACTGGGATGTGTGCGGGAGCAAATGGCCGAAGTCGCTGCGTATCGCTGTTCAGGTGTGAATACGCGGCCGCGGTCGGCCGTGGTGAGTGGGCGAACAAAGTGTCTCTGGTTACCCGCTGGACAGGCTGTGTTTTCGAACGGGGGCGGGATGGCTGTCCGCGTCCTTCTGTTTGCTCCGCGTCCCTGAGTTCCAGAAAATTTTTTTACACGCTGTTATAGGCACACTGATGCTGGAACGACGCGAGTTATTTCCGAACGTGATTGAGTTGAATTTTCAGGCGCGTCGACGCCTGGGTTGTTGTGTGTATCTGGTGTTTTCGAACACCGAGTGGATGTTACTGGACATTGGTTACGAGGACACAGTCGACGATCTGATTGAGTTGATCCGGCAGATGGACTTTCCTCTGGCCAATTGTCGCTACCTGGTGGCGACGCATGCTGATGCCGACCATGTGCAGGGTTTTCGCCGAGCGAAGGAACTGCTCCCCGGGGCACAACTGGTGGCGCATCCGCACGCGAAGTTAATTCTGGAATCCAATGATCGGATTGCTGCCTTCGCGGAAATTCCGGCTCAGGAGATTTCCATTGATTTGCCGGAATTGAAAATTGAACGGGCCATTGACGAGGGAGACTCGTTGAGGCTGGAAGATCTGTCACTGGAAGTCTGGCACACGCCGGGGCATGCCGTTGGGCAATTGTCATTCCGGCTGGGCAACCTGTTATTTTCGGGAGACAACATCTTCCGTGATGCCTGTGTGGGCAGCATTGATGCGCACCACGGTTCGGATCTTCCGGCGTTTATTGATTCGCTGAAGCGGATTCAGGGGAGTGGTGTGGAATGGCTGCTTCCCAGCCACGGGCCGGCATTCCGCAACGACCGCAAGTTGCTGCAGTCGGCGATTGACCGGCTGGATCGGTACCAGCACATGGCGGACTTTGGAACGTGTGCCGTGGACTGGCCGCTGCTGGATGAATGGGAAAAGGAGCTAGCGAAGGGCATTCATCCCGCCGATTAGTGTGCCCTTACCAGCCGGATCAGGTCAGTGCCATTCGGGTTCAGGGCTGGCCCTTTGAGGCGTCTGAAAGATCCAGACAGACCGCCACCTTACCATTTCGCAGGAACAGTCGATTGTTGACAGCGATCGGGTGATTCCACGTTTTTCCATCCAGCACAGGAATGCGGCCCAGTTCTTCCAGTTTGTCCCGATTAGTTTTCAGCAGGACCGCATCGCCATTTTCTGCTGCAACCACGATGCAGCCGGCGTTTTTCAGAAGCAGAGCCTGTCCGAAACCGTAGCGTCCGCCCTGCCACAGGCGTTCTCCGGTCGTGGCATCGATACAGGAAAACACAGCCTGATTAAACCCATAGATGGTTTCGTCAGTGATCAGCGAATCATTGAAGGATGGACGCAGGCGTTTGGACGTCCAGACGTCGCGAAAGGACCATGAGTCCCCTTCGCGTTCCACATCCACACGCGTCAAGCCATACCCGTCACCCAGAGCCACGAGCAGACTTGACGGTGCCAATTGCTGCACGTCGACCATGGGGGTTCCGTTCCAGCCCGCGGGTTGGTGAGTCCAGAGGACCTGGCCAGTTGCGACGTCAGCGCCGTGCATTCCGCGGCCGTCACAGAAGACGAGGCAGCGCTGGTCGTTCAGGGTCATGAGTTGGGCGGTTGTGTAGTTCATACCGGGCGAGGGGATCCCCCAGACTTTTTCTCCTGAGTCCGCGTTTAATGCCATCCATCCGTTGTCCTCATTTCCGCCGACAAAGATCACGACCAGGCCATCGACGACCAGAGGTGAACCGGAAAAGCCCCACATGGGAATGGGAGCCTGGTAGTCCTGAACCAGATTGCGCTGCCAGATCTGCTGACCGTCGGCTTCCTGCACGCAGGTCAGCAGTCCTTTGCCGCCCATGGCGAAGACGCGACCATTAAAGACTGCCGGGGTGCTGCGAGGACCAGCCCCGGAGACGACTTCGGTAAAGCGAATGTCATCCGCGTGGCTCCAGATGAGGCTGCCATCGAGAGCCGAATAGCAGCTGAGGACTTCCTGTTCCTGTCGTTGTTCCTGCGTAAAGAGCCAACCCTGATCAAAGGCGAAAGAACCCCAGCCTGGGCCGACGGGGATGCGCCACACTTCGCGAGGCGGCCTGGCTTGCCAGTCGATGGAGAGAGGATCTCCGTTGGCCACACCGTCGCCCTGTGGTCCGCGGAATCGAGGCCATTCTGCAGGAATCGTCGCATCCGGGACGATGGCGGTGTCTGTGGGAGACGTGGTAATTGCACTGGGCAATTCAGGCAGGTTGGCTTCGTGCTGATTGCTCCAGCGCCAGACAAATTCCGGATAGTACTCGCCATCAAAGCCCTCATTCCGCACCAGCCCGAAACTCAGCCATCCCAGTCCGAGCAGCGCGATTGCCGCAGGAGTTCGAAAACGGTGCGTTGGAAAGCAGCTCAATCCGGCGGTGACTGTGAAGATGGCAAGGGGAACTCCATGAACCCACATCGTCGTCCTCAGCGCACTTTCCGGAACGCTGATCAGGCCGGCGACTGCGGGCCATACGAGGCCTCCGCAAGCCAGTGCCAGTTTTTCCCGCCATCGCAGGCGACTGGCGAACAACACCCAGATTGAAAACAGCAGTGATCCGAACAGCGGGCCACCCATCATCACAAAAAAACGCGGTCTGTTAGCAATGGAGGAGGTAACGGTCACGATCAGCACCACGACCATGGCGAAGGAAATCAGCCATGCAGGCCAGAGCCGTACCCGGGAGCCACTCTGTATCGTGGAGACGGGCTCGGGGCGCTGTCCGGGAAGGACTGAGGATTCTGATTGGTCTGACATGAGGTGAGTCCTTCACGGAGAAGTTCGTGAAACCGGGCGGTTTTGCCCCCTTGCCCCGCTGGATCCGCGTCCTGCTGTATCTCAGCTACGGGCAGGAGACGAGCAGAGACAGATCAGTCCGCGGTAACCAAAGCAAGAGTATTCCCGTTGTTGATAACCGATTCTCGCGAATTGAAAAATCCCTGAGTTCTTTGGGGCGAGGTGAATTAGAGTCTGACGGCCACGCGGGGCAAGTGGAATTCGCCGCAAAAAGTCCGGGTGGAGCATACCAGAGTTCTCAAGTAACCCACAGCACAGCTATGCTGCGTTTTTCCAATCGCTGGATCAGCGACGTGAAGTTTTACTGCCTTGTGCAGTCCGGGAGCCCCACCGATGAAGCTCGACGTTCCACGTACCTTCTGCCAACTTGTGATTCTGCTACTGGTCGCGCTGACATCTCACAATGCCAATGCCCAGCAGGTGTGGCCGCCGGCGATTGAAGGTGAGCGGCATGTTTACAAGGAAGTGAATGGGGTCAGTCTGAGTTTATGGGTGCTGAAGCCCGACGCGCCGTCGGATGCTGCGGCACCTGCGGCACCGACCCCGGCAGTGGTCTTCTTTTTTGGTGGTGGCTGGAGTTCCGGTACACCGGAGCAATTTCTTCCTCAGGCCCGCTATCTTCAGTCGCGGGGTTTGACCGCGATCGTGGCCGACTACCGTGTTTCCTCCCGAAATCAGGTGCAGGCGGTGTCCTGTGTTGAAGACGCAGCCTCGGCAATCCGCTGGGTGCGGAGTCATGCAGCGGAATTGAATGTGGATCCTGCGCGACTGTGTGCGGCCGGGGGATCCGCGGGTGGGCACATCGCCTGCTGCACGGCGTTAATTCCCGAAGTGGTGGCTGCGGGCGAGGACACTTCGGTCAGCTCCGTGCCGAATGCGCTGGCACTGTTTAACCCAGTGGTCATGCTGGCACCACTACCGGACAGCGACCTTGAGGAAGGGGCCGGGTTGAAATTTGCGACCATACAGAAGCGGCTGGGTGTGCCGGCCGAAGCGTTGTCTCCGGTACATCACGTTCGTCGTGATCTTCCGCCGACAATCATCTTTCATGGTGACCGTGATACGACAGTACCGTTCTCCAGTGTGCTTGAGTTTCAGCGACGGATGACTGAGGCGGGGAATCGTTGCGAGCTGCAGCGCTTCGCGGGAGCTCCGCATGGCTTCTTCAATCTGCGGCAATCAGAATCACGTGCGGACCGACTGCGTGTGGACGCGGTTGCCGAAACGATGGACCAGCGGCGTCAGTGGCACCTGCGCAGCCTGTTACAGCTGGATCAGTTCTTTGTCACTCTGGGATGGCTTCAGGGCCCTGCTCGTCTGCCGGTTGTGGACAATCGCAACGTGAAGGTACGAGGACATCTGCAGCAGGCGATTGCCACACTGCGGAATCGAAAGTCTGGACGTGTTGCCTTTCTGGGTGGTTCGATTACGGAGATGGAAGGTTATCGGCCGCTGGTGGAAAAGTGGTTGACTGAGATGCTTCCGGAGACGGAGCTGAGTTTTGTGCGGGCAGGTATTGCATCGACCTGTTCCAACACGGGGGCATTTCGCTTTCAGCGGGATGTGCTCAGCGAGGGTCCGGTGGATCTGCTCTTTGTGGAATTTGCCGTGAACGATGACCAGGACGCGCGACATACTGCGGAGGGTTGTGTTCAGGGGATGGAAGGCATTCTGAGGCAGTTGCTCCGGCACAATCCTCAGGCCGGCGTTGTGATGGTGCATTTTGTCAATCCGGAGATGCTGGCGACGGCGCAAGGCGGGGGCACCCAGTTGAGTGTACGTCAGCATGAACGTGTGGCGCGTCACTACAACGTGAGTTCGATTGACCTTCCAGCTGAGGTGTCAGATCGAATTGCAGACGGAACGATGACGTGGGACACATGGGGCGGGACGCATCCCGGACCGGCTGGTAATGCGCACGCCGCGAAGCTGGTCTGTGAGATTCTGGCGTCGGCGATGAATTCTGAGCCCGAAACAACTGCCGAAGCGGCGCTGCCGGAGCCACTGCTGGCGAGCAGCTTTGATGGAGGAGGCTTTCTGGATCCGCAACAGGTTCGCGTGGGAGATGGCTGGTTGCATTCGGTTCCGGAGTGGGGTGGGATTGCGGGCAGTCAGCGCGAGCGATTCAGTCATGAAACTCTGTTTCATGGAACGACGCCTGGAGCGGTACTGACATTTGAGTTTACCGGCCGTGCAGTGGGAGCCTATCTGCTGGCCGGTCCCGATGCCGGCAGACTTGAGATACGCATTGATCAGGGGCAGTGGACGACGGTGGAATTGTTTCACAACTACAGTGCCGGGCTGCATTATCCGCGGACGGTGATGTTCGCCAGTGATCTGCCGGCAGGTCCGCATACTGTTGAGGTGCGAATTGCGAATGAGCATCATGAGAACAGCAAAGGGACGGCGGCACGAATCCTGGCGTTTACGATCAACAAGTAGTGCCTGCTGGTGAAGCTATGACGCTGTTGCCGGAGAGTTCCGATTCCGCGAGGCTGGAACCATGCACCACGGAGACTGTGCGGGAATTCCATGTTGCGAATCCAGGGGAATTGCTGGACTTTGCGGGTGCGGGAAATCTGCCCGTGCACGTGATTCGTCGGCTTCAGGATCCTCACTGGCTGCAAGGCCTTGGGGAGCTCTGGATTGCGGATCGCCGGAGCGAAGTGCGTCAGTTACTGGTTGGTTATCTGCGGGCCCCCTTGAACTCCCCGGGGCATGAAGTGCTGATCAGGACATTGCTGCGGCAGGCAGAACAGCAGCAGGATGATCAGGTCATGGGGCTGTTGCTGGTCGCCTTTGATCGCACAATTCGTCGCACCTGTCTGCCTGTGGATTCAGGGCCAGGCGATGTGGCAGCAGCGGCAGGCGAACGGCCGGATCGGCAGGGTTCTGCAGGCTGCTTCCGGTTGAGGACTCCTGCCGGCACCACAGTGCTTCGACTCACGGCGGTCCCTGCCATCGAGGGCGAGTTGACGGTTCGGATTGAAACCTCGGAGACGCACCGATCCGAAGGTCGATCGGGGTGTTTTTTGTTCTCCGTTACGACAAGGCGATTTCTGCAACGTCGACTGTGGCGCTACTTTCGGCGTCTGGCTACTGTCGATTCCGTCCGATATCTCGACGCCGTGTGTCACTTATTACTGGAATACAGCGACGCAGATACTCCCGATGGCACGGGGCTGCTGGATTGTCACGGGTTGATGCAGGTTCTGTTTGGTGAAGCCGAAGTCGTACTAGCGACGAAGTCAGGATGGCAGTTGTCCCCCGAAAGCAGGCTGGCAGAATTGCGAGCCACGCCCCCGTATCGAGCTCTTTGGGCTGAGGGACCGGAACGGCTGTGGAAGCTGGCTGGAAACGCGAATTCCCGGGTTATTCGGCAGTGGGCGATTCAGTTGCTGCAGGTGGACCACGAAGATTACCTGCGAACAGTTGCCTGTTCGGAGGTGCTGCAACTCCTCGTTGATGATGATAGTGTGTCCTGCCGACGATGGGCGCTGCAGTTGATGGAGTTTGGACAGCGATGGCGTCAGCTGTCGGCCGTTCAGTGGCGAGAGTTGCTGGTGCGTATTTCGCTCGAGTGTGCGGACGAGTTGACCGCTGTCATGGAGACGTTGCTGTGTTCTTCACCGCCGCCGATGGGTGTGGTGACAGCGCTGCTGCATTCTCCGTGGCCCAGGCACCAGGAATTGGTCTTTCAGCGTATTTCAGAAACAGCCATTCTGACGCCGGATTTCATATTGCAGGTGTTGACCGACGCGGGGCCGGAAGGTGGAGTATTGCCAGCGCTGGTATCTCGCTGGATCGAGTCGCAGCCTGACGAAGCCGTGGTATTGACGGCCGAACGCTTACTGCCGCTGCTGGAGCACATGCAATGGTCTGTACGAATGACAGGCATGCGGTTGCTGGAACGTTTGCCGTGCCTGTGGAGCGACCCGGAGGTCACGCAGCGAATAGCGGAGACTCGCTTTCAGGATGTTCGTCACTGGCTGGTCAGGCAGTTTGAGGGGGGGCCGGGGCAGTGGATCCGTCAGCATGTAGAGCGACCGATGGTGGCTGCTGCACTGGCGGAATGCTGGATGGCGATTGCTCGGGAAGCTGGCTGTTCCCGGCGGATCGTGGCTGAGATTCTGAAACAGGCGGCCGAGTGGATTCGGCTTCGGCCTCAGCAGCAGGCGCTCTGGCTGCCGCTGTTTCAGCTGGGGCTGACGTCCGGGAAAAAAGGAGTCTTTGAAATATCGGTGCGACTGCTGACTGAGTTACTGATCGACTGTGAGGAGCTCAGGCCTGCCCTTGAGGACATGGGAATCCGGCGGGCGAACCTTGCATGACTGATGCGGGAGTCGGATTCTGTCGGGGGTGAGTCTGCCTATTCGTGGACCGTGCTCGCGGCAGGTGGCGCGGACAACGCTGGTTAAATTCGGATTATTCCGCCATGAGACGGAATGGGAATTGCGGGCAGGGCGTGACGAGGATCCGGAAGTTGCCTGCAGGTGGTGTTGCCTGAGCAAATCGCGGGGTGTTGGAACTGCAAACAGCCAAACGGTCCGGAACAGCACACAGTTGTGCTGGCTGGAACAGGGCTGATGCGTCAGAATAGGAGAAGAACAACGGATGGCAGGAGGGTGTTGAGCAGGTTACCGAGACTAAGATGCTGCGGTGTTCCGCCGTGGTTGCTTCTGGCCAGTCATTGCTTCACCGTGGACACTGTTCGTCCGGCCCGCCTTGGTCGCTGGTGCCGCCCACGACAACGTGGTTACTGCTCCAGCGAGTCGACGGGCCGTTGCCCAGGTCCCCGGTCGACGCTTCGAAGTCGATAACACTCACATCCTCTGCCATCTTTTGTTTTTCGGCCAGCGGTCCCGCGATGATTTCAGAACAGGGCTTCCTGAACATGTCAGAACGTGGGTAAGGAGTGTCTTATGACCTGGCGAATCTCGCGTGCCGAATCGCGCCGTCGTTATCTGTCGAAATTCGATACTGCTGAGGCACTCTGTTACGAGGCTCTGACGGGGGGCCTGAGTCAGGAGGAACGTCAGGCGTATCTTGAGGATTTGCGGCCGGTGCTGGCTGACCGCGGACCGGCGGCCGTGCTGGATGCAGGTGCGGGGACGGGAGCGGCTTGTCAGATACTTTGCGGGTTGCCGCATCTGGCATTGACGGCTCTGGAACCGGCACCGGCGATGCTGTCGGTTCTGCAGGGCAAACCGGAACTGAGTGCAGTCCGCACCGTGCAGGGTTTTTGTGATGCTGCTGATGATGTGGGACTCTTCGTGCCGGAACAGTTTGACATTATTATTTCGCGGCAGGTGATTAATGGGCTGTATGACCCGCTGACGGCCTTTCGCAACTGGTATGAGTGGCTTGATGCCAAAGGTATCGTGCTGATTCTTGATGGACTTTATGGACGTGGAGCGTGGACCGGTGTCTGGGAGGAGGATGTCGACGTGTTGCCGGTATCAGCCTGTCAGAATATGGCGTTGATTCCATACCTGCTGGAGCTGGCAGGATTTGAAGTTCGGGATGTGCGATTGATGAATCATGTGAACAACCATGTGCGTACCAGGACTCATCGTTTTCTGACTGTTGCAGGAAAGCCCCGCCGTGCCGCCTGCTGACAATGATTCCCATGGTGCTCCCGGGCAACCGGCTGCTGTGCCGACCGGATTTCTTGCCCGAATCCTGAAAAGGCTCAGGGGAGCCGGGGCTCAGACAAGCCCTGTCGAGGGAACGGCCGCTCACCCGGTTTCGTCTGCACCTGTTGGAGAACAGGTCGGGGTGACGGGGACTCGTGCGCTGGAGGTTGTGACGACCACCGGCGTGCCATCGCAGGCTGTACGTCGTTCTGTGCTGCTGACGGCGGATATGCTGAGTGCACCTGAGTTTCTGCCAGAGCCACATCCGTCGGATGCTGATCGTCAGACGCGATCGAAACGAACGCCCAGCGCCGCCACGCTTGCGCGGCGAGAGCTGCGAGCGGAGCAGCAGCGAGTTCGGCGCGACGCATGGAAGGCTGAACAGCAGCGACTGCGGGCCAATCGCCGTGAGGATCAACTGGCCAGAGACATTCGCTATCTGGGACGGGGGGTGTCAGGGCGTTTGAATGACCGACACAGTGATGCGGAAAAACTGCGTTGCGTGGGCTTGCCGTTTCTGGAAACACCAGCAGATCTGGCGAGGGCTCTGGAGTTGACGATTCCGCAACTACGGGGTTTGGCGTTTCATGCGGAAATTACCCGGCGATGTCACTACGTGCAGTTCGGTGTGCCAAAGAAAAATGGTGGCATGCGATTATTGAGTGCCCCCCATCGTCGGCTTGCTCAAGTGCAGCAGTGGATTCGTGAGCAGATTCTTGACAGGCTTCCGGTGACTACTGAAGCGCATGGGTTTGTTCCCGAAAGAAGCATTCTGACGAACGCCAGTTATCACTGTGGTCAGGAAGTCGTGCTGAATCTGGATCTGGAGGATTTTTTCCCATCCATCACCTTTCCCCGCGTCCGGGCTGTTCTGACATCGGCTGGATATTCGCCAGCGGTTGCCACCGTCATTGCGCTGTTGTGCACTGAATGCCCTCGACAGAAGATGGAAATCTCCGGACAGATCCTGTGGGTAGCCACCGGGTCTCGAGGGCTGCCACAGGGGGCCTGCACCAGTCCGGCATTGTCCAATCAGGTCTGTCGTCGTCTTGACCGTCGGCTGGCTGGCCTTGCCGGGAAACCTGGCATCCGGTACTCCCGCTATGCCGACGATCTGACGTTTTCCGGGGGAGCAGAACTGCAGACACGACTGGGCTGGCTGATCGCCCGGGTGAGGCACATTGCTGAGCAGGAGGGGTTCCGAATTCATGAGGCAAAGAGTCGTGTGCAGCGACGCAGTATGGCGCAGATGGTGACGGGTCTGGTCGTGAACGATCGCCCCGGAGTTCCGCGGCAGACCGTGCGTCGCCTGCGGGCGTTGCTGCACCATGCGGCTCAGGAGGGGCTGGAGGCACAGAATCGAGAGGGCCATCCGAATTTTCGGGCGTGGGTCGAGGGCATGATTGGATTTATCGGGATGGCCCGTCCTGAGCTGGCGGAAAAGTTCCTCGAACAGTTGCGCAGCCTGCCTGATTATCGTCCGGACGTATAGACCATCGCAGGTTGATGTCCCGAGTGGCCGCGGCTGAATGGTGTGTCAGGTTGACGGGTGACGCCGATGTTCGCGGAGTTCGTTTGTTGTGATGGGGATCAGTGCGGATCCCAGTCGAAAGTGGCGAGGCCTGTGGCCATGGTATCGGCCATGCGTTCCATACAGATTCCAGAGGCCATCAGGATCAACCGATCACCCGGCGCTGGTGGTTCAAGCCCCTGTTGATTCAGAACATCCTGCAGGTGCGCCAAGACCAGTGGAATCGTGGAAGAGATTGTATTGCCATGATTCAGCAGATTATTGACGAAGTGAAATCCCGGGAACTGCTGTTTTGCCGTAGCAATCAACGCTCGTAACAGTTTTCCACTGGGCTGATGCGGAATCACAAGCACTCTCTGACCAGGCCGCACCGGGCAGCGACTTACTGCGTTGCGCAGTGCCTGCAGCATGAGTTCGATGCCGTGGAGGAAGACCGATTCGGCATTCATTCGCATCATGGTGCCGGTTGCCGGCCGACCGTGAAACGAGAATACGGATCCGGTTTCTCTGAAAAACAGAGGCGTCGAAGCGACGTGTGCGGAATGTCCCACGGACACATCCTGCACGTGGACGTCCTGCAAAGCCAGCATTGCGGAAGGTGAGCTTTGGAGAGAGATTGGGGTGGTGGGGCTGCGTTGAAGCACGGTTGCAGTCGCACCGCCGCCGATGATGCCGCAGAATAATCGGTCGGCGCTGCAATGCCACAGGTCCGGCGTTTCAACATTCAGCAGCAGAACGCGCGAGGCGTGTTCATGAGTTTGGAGGAAACGTGTGGCGATCGACAGCAGCTGCAGAAATCCCGTGCAACCGGAATTGAGTGGGGTGATCGCCGGCATTTCCCGGGGTAAGTTCGCACGCAAGCGTGTCGCCAGTTGCGCTGCGGCGTCCGGGATTGCATGGGAATGACACAGGAAGACGTGTGAAAAATCACCTGGCTGCCACCCGGTGCTGTTTGTCAGGTGGTGGAGTAGTTCCCGGGTCACATCAAAGGGTGTCACGTCCTGCTTCAGAATGCGTCGGCGAGCGACCCCGGTGGCACGCAGCACGGCGGCAGGGCTGGCAAAGCCACCCGTTCCTTTTTGCCCTGAAAGCTCAACCACCCGCTCATTTTCGAGCGTTTCGAACAGGTCACTTCGATGACAAAGGCTGACCGCCGGTCCCAGTCGTAGTCCCATGGTTGGAACGTCTGTCCACGCACGCATGACGGTCACCTGAAGTCTGTGGAATGCCCGCAGTGACCGGTCATACCCCGAGGAACACAACCGGTCAACATGCGGGAAATTCGGTGATCACCGACGTAAACGTCGTGGAGAGTCATGGTTGGTCACTGACGGTTTGGTTTCGGGGGCACCAGTCCTGCGGGAAGGGTGACTGGAAGAAATCCATTTCCGGGCAAACCGTCACGCTCTGCCGTCATCGAACAGTTGAGACGAGGGTCAGGCCGGGATTTCATAGCCCTTGCGCTGTTCTCGTGCCTGCCAGAGCGCCGCCTGGGGATCTCCCACGATCTGCTCATTTTCCGGGTCCCACTGAATTGTGCGATCGAGTCGGATCGCAATATTCGCCAGGTGGCAGACGGTCATGGCACGGTGGTGACTGTGTACGTCGCTGATGGGCTGAGTGCGGTCAAGCATGCACTCAAAAAAGTTCTTCATGTGGTTGCCGGGTTGCTTACCCTTATACAGAGTCTTGAGAGTTTCTTCCTTGAGAGGATTGCTCTGCATTCCATCCACGGCTTCTCCGGTCAGCTTGCCGCGATTGACGAAAATACGCCCCTTTGATCCTTCCAGCAGCAAGCCGTTGTCGAATCCGAGATCACTGGCAGAGTCACGAATGTTCAGCACGGCACCATTGGCAAACGTCGCTTTGACGTGAAACTGAGTGGCGGTGTTGTACTGCGACGGATCAGTTGGGTAACCATCTTTGAGTGGCACGGGATGAACGGCCATGATCGGTTCGACTTTGACCGGGCCTGTGTTTTCCAGGTTGAAGGCCCAGGCGGCAATATCAACGTGATGGGCGCCCCAGTCGGTCATTTTTCCGCCGGAGTATTCATACCACCAGCGAAATTCGTAATGACATCGGGAGTTGCCGTACTTCCCTTTTGTTGCTTTGAAGCGGTAGTCGGTCAGTGGTGCCTGGCCCAGCCACATGTCCCAGTTCAGCCCTTTGGGGATCTCTGCGATGTCAATGGGTCCGCTGGACGGGGCGCCCCCGATCGCGACGGTGACGTTCGTCAGATCACCAATTCTTCCCTCACGTACGAGAGCCACAGCGTGAAGAAAACGCAATTCCATTTCACTGCGTTGTTGAGTTCCCACCTGAAACACGCGTCCGGTTTCTTCAAGGACCTGTCGAATCCGGCGGCCTTCGTCGATGGTCAGCGTCAACGGCTTTTCGCAATACACATCCTTGCCGGCACGCAGGGCTTCGATGGCGATGCGGCTGTGCCAGTGGTCGGGTGTGACAATCGTTACGACATCAATATCGGAACGATCCAACAGTTTTCGGTAGTCCTCGTACACATCCACAGTACGTTCTGCACCGGGTTTTGACTGTTTTTTAAGGGCCGTCTGCTTGCCTTTTTCTGCGTGATTTGCGTCGACGTCGCAGACCGCAACACAGTCGCTGAAGTTCATGGCCGCCGGGCCGACGGCATTCCAGCGATCACCAGTTCCGATACAACCGAGTACAGGGCGTTCATTCGCACTGCGAAATGGAGCAGCGAGGGAAGTCGGGGCAAACCAATACGGCGCGGACGCGGTCGCAAGGCCTGCAAGACTGACGGTTTTCAGAAATCCTCGACGTGCCTGTGTCATGGACGGGAGCACCCTTGTGTGAAGGATAGATGGCGTGGAAGATTGGGGCATTCTGAAACGATCGACAGCGATCAAACCAGAGACCGGCATTTCGATCGGCAGAGCGACCCCGAGGGTGCAGTGTATCGCTCGTTTTTCAATGAATCTACTGAGTCCACTCGATCGGGCTGGCTCAATCGGCCCGTGGGGCTGAGGAAACCATCCGGGGGGCGAGTTGGGGGCAGATGACGTCATCAGTTTGCGGGACGAGTGAAAGCGGATGCCTGTCTGGACGGTGAGTGGCGTGGGGCGGGCGGGATTGAAAAACGCCTTCAGGGCTGTGTGGGTTGAGAAAGTGACTGACCGGGCGTGACGAGTTCGCGTGTGGGGATTGTCGGGGCAATCGGTAGCGTGGGGGCAGCGACCGGGGCTGATGCGGGCGGTGTGTGGGAGGTGTCAAGCCAACGCAGGACTTGCCGGGCAAGCAGCAGCACGGTGGCGAGGAGGAGCGTGGCAATGGCTGCTGCACGCAGTTGATCCAGTCGGCGTATATAGCGAACCTGAAAGCGGCAGTCCTTCAGCACCCGGGCGCGGAGATTGGGCGACAGCTTCGGAAGTTCGTCGGTACCCTTCACAAGTTCGATCTCAGGCGTGGAGGGTTCCGGGATGCGAAACGATGGCTGGCTCATGAAATCCTGTGACCTTTATCTGAACACGCAGTGTCGTTTGCGAGTAAGTTTTGGCGGTTTGATTTGTGTGGAGGAATTTCGGGGGGCCTGAAATCTGGTTTGGTGAGGTTTGGTCGGGGATCAGCGAAGCAAGGGCTCAAGGCTGCGCTGCAGCTTTTCCATGGCATACCGATATCGACTGGCCACAGTATTCTGAGAGAGCCCGAGTGCTTCGGCGATTTCCGCGAAGGTCAGGTCTTCCCAGTGTTTCAGAATGACGACTTGATATTGATCCTGAGGCAGTGTCTGCAGGACTCTGCGTACACTGTCTGCGGTTTCTTCCTGAACAAGGCGAGCTTCTACGGTGGACTGACTGGCGGTTCTGTCGTGTTCGCTGGTCAGGTTTCGTTTTCGTTTCTGCAGAATTCGGAGGGCTTCGTTGCGGACTGTACGCAGCAGGTAGGGCCAAGGCGCGTCTGCGGCACACAGCAGTCCCGGTCGGCGAGCGATTGCTGAGAAGGTCCCCTGCAGGGCGTCTTCTGCATCGGACTGATTTCCGGTGAGCGTGGCAGCGAACCGCACCAGTCGCTGTGCAGTCAGATCGAACAGATCTGCCAGCGCAGGTTCTGGCGCCTGACGCAAATGAAGCAGGCATTTACGCAGTTGGCATTGAAAATCACTGAGTTCAGGAGAGGTCACGGGAGAGGGGAGTCCTGAAAGCGGTGTAATTGTCTGCAGGATTTGGAAATTCTCGGGCGAATCTGTATTTTACTGCCGACGGCAGCCGACCGCCCCAACCGGAATCAGAGCAAATCTCAGCGGATTTATAACAGAATCCGACGGGATTTTCGGATTCCTGCTACTGGTTTTTACCGTCTGATTGCTGAGAAATGGCGGCGAAGAATTCATTTTACAGGGGCTGGCCACAGCCCGGAGGCGTTAGGAGTGTTCCGGGGGGCCGTCGCGGAGTCAGCCGGCAGGAGGTCGTCTCCGTGTGAATTTGCGGACGCAGGGTTCCGGTGGCTGTGCTCCCCGGAAGACGATCCTGAAGTCGCTCCATCTGCGTCGTGTTTTGTGACATTGTTTTTGAGTCTGTCTTTGATTTTGAAGGAAGCTGATCCGTGTTCAATACTGTGGCCGTCGTAGGGGCAACCGGTGCCGTGGGGCGAATCATCCTGCAGCTACTGGAGCAGCGTCGTTTTCCGGCCAGAACATTTCGTTTCTTTGCCTCCGCGCGAAGTGCCGGGCAGCAGGTGGAATTTGCCGGCCAACGCATCACTATCGAAGAACTGACTCACACCTGTTTTCAGGGAATTGACCTGGTGATTGCCAGCACGCCTGATGAAACGGCCGCTGAGTACTTGCCCTCGGCCGTACAGGCTGGTTGTCGGGTGATCGATGAGTCCGGATACTGGCGGATGCATTCTGACGTCGCGCTTGTCGTTCCGGAAATTAATCCCCAGGAGGCCCTGAATGCCAAAGGGATTATTGCCAGTCCCAACTGTTCCACGACACAGATGGTTCTGGCGCTGAAGCCGCTGCATGATGCGGCCAGGGTTCGCCGAGTGATTGTCAGTACCTATCAGGCCACCAGTGGGGCTGGTCTGCAGGGAACTGCCGATCTGCTGGAAGGTTCCCGAGCGGCGCTGGCTGGCACAGATTATCAGTACCAGGTGTTTCGGTATCCGATCGCATTCAACGCTATCCCACAGATTGGCAGTTTCAAGCAGGACGGATACACCAGCGAAGAGCTGAAGATGGTTTACGAGACGCGCAAGATTCTCGGTGACGATTCCATCCAGGTGTGCCCGACCTGTATCCGGATTCCAGTATCCAATTGTCACAGCGAAACGATCAATGTGGAGACAGAACGGCCCCTGACTGTCGAGGAGGCTCGGCGCCTGTTCGCAGCAACTCCGGGAATCACGGTCGTGGATGACCCAGCCAATGGGCAGTATCCAATGCCCTCGACGTGTGACGGCAGCGACGACGTATTTGTCGGCCGCATTCGACGGGATCTGTCCAACCCGAACTGCATCACGTTCTGGTGTGTGTCTGATAATCTCCGCAAGGGAGCAGCCACCAACGCTGTTCAGATCGCTGAACTGCTGGCCCGACACGCAGCAAAGTAGTTCTTCAGACGATTCGTGTTCAGAGCACGACAGACTTCACAGGTCCGTCGTCTCTGACGCTGTTCTCGGGGTCACAGACCTGGTTTGAACACCCTCGATGTGGGTGGCGCGACTGTGGGATCTGCACGTCAGGTTTTTCCGGCAGCTGCGGACCAATGTCCTGTCGGTGAAGCTGACAGGACGACTGATGGCAACCGAGCCCGCGTGCTGAAATCCCTCCCCTGCCCTGACACGTTTCTGGCAGCTGACGTGGGCCGCGGCGTTGACAACTCAGGCGAAGGTCTAAAGTCAGACACCGTGGCAATTGTGTCTGGTCATGGCGTGGGATTGTGATCCACTGCCAAAGAGCCGATGGCGACTTGATCGGCAACCTCGCCGGTCTGCTTCACATTTATCAGTGTCCTTTGTAGAGTGATCGAGCCCTCAAAAGTCCAGGGAACCGGAGTCACCGGGGTTCATTGGTTTTGCTTTTCAGAAGTCCCATGCCTCAATCCAGTCGATATCTGATTCCGGATCCATCGGTCAGCCTGACCGATGAACTGATTATGCGGCACATTGATCGTGGCAGCCGGGTGATCGACCTTGGCTGTGGAGACGGTCGCCTGATGCAGCGTCTGAAGCAGGAACTGGGCTGCGACGTGCTGGGGATAGAGGTCGAGCATGAAAACATCGTGTCCGTGATTCGCCGGGGTTTGCCCGCGATCGAAGCGGATCTCAATGAGGGATTGCGGGATATACCAGACGGCAGTTTTGATTTTGCGGTGCTGAGTCAGACTCTGCAGCAGGTTCGTAATCCGCGACAATTATTAATGGAAATGCTGCGTGTTGCGCGGCGTGGTTTGGTGGTGGTACCGAATTTCGGACACTGGCGTGTCCGACTGGAAGTGCTCCGTCGCGGAAGAACTCCTGTGACCGAGGCCCTGCCCTGGGAATGGTATGAAACACCCAATGTGCATTTCATGTCGATGCGCGACTTCCGTGATCTGATGGAACGCCTGGGGCTGCGTGTCGTCAAGGAAAGTCCGATCATTCGGGGACATGCGGTGGACCGTCTGCTGGCTTCTAACCTGCGGGCGGACAGTG
Organism: uncultured Planctomycetaceae bacterium; assembly: GCA_903924405.1. Classification (GTDB taxonomy): domain Bacteria; phylum Planctomycetota; class Planctomycetia; order Planctomycetales; family Planctomycetaceae; genus SXXK01. Next base: position 56,614 of record CAIYBH010000089.1, read on the forward strand.
CCTTTTACCTGCTGGAACGGGACCCCAACAAGGACGCTCGGGATTTGCCGTCAGCAGTCGGAACGTAGACGTCAGCACCTCATCGCCCGATTGCGACGGGGACTGACCATCGGAGTCTTATTCGCCGGTGATACTGTCCGGTACGACGTATCAGCAAAGCTGAATCGTCTGCCCGTCGAACCGGGCAACGCGATCCGGATCCCCAGCGGCTTGTGCTGCCAGGATGCGTTCCATGGCTTCAACGGCTGCCACAACCTGGCGGTCGGCCGACAGATCCGCGTAGCCCAGTGAGCGAATGTGATTGAGTCGAGTGGTACGTTCTGCGGCATCGCCGCCATGTTCCACAAACGCCACTTCTCTGGCAAATCGTTCGAGGACTTCAATCCCATACCCACGCTGGCTGCGTTCTCCCCACGGTTCCAGAAACGCGCCGTTATAGTGGTTGTTAATGGTGTTTTTCATCTTCAGCGGTGTCATGTTTTCCACGGTCAGTTCGACACCGCGTTTGCGTGAATGCCCGTTCCAGATACCGTTGTCAAAACGGAACTGCACTTCCTGCTCGACGTAACCGGGAAAGTTATCGGGTGTCACCCACGAAGTATGAATATCGAAAGCTGCTTCTCGTCCATCGGCATATTCATAAATCAGTCGCAACTGGCAACTGTCCCATGTCGGGCCGTCAGCAGGTCCTACCAGACCGCGTTGTCCCGTGCACATCACTGTTTTCAGCCGCCCGCCAAAGGTGAAATCGATGAGCTTGATGTAGTGCACTGCGACATAGGTGCCGGGGTTTCGGCCGGTGATCCATTCGGAGAACTGTGAGCCCGAAATCTGACGGGGTTCCAGTAATGAGCAATAGCCGTTGTTGACGTGCTGCAGGATGTTATCTGCCACGAGTGTGCGCAGCTTTTTGTGATCCGGGTCGAGCAGTTTGTGGTAGACGACGCGGGCCAGCACGCCATTCTTCCGAGCCAGCGCGATGAGTTCATCCACTTCCTGAAGTGAAAGCACGGACGGCTTTTCCACCAGCAGATGCACTCCGGCTTCCAGAATAGCCTTCGACGCTTCGAAATGGCGATTGTCGGGAGTGGCGACACAGGCAAATGTGGGCTTTTCCTGCAACATCTGCGCGACCGCGTCGTCTCCGGAGTAGCTGCGAAAGGCGGGGATCAGACCGCGGGATTGATTCTGATACTTTTCTGCGCGATGCCCGGTTCTGGAGGCGACTGCGACCAGATGAACGTCGAGATCTCCGAACTGGCGATCGAACAAACCGCGTCGAGCGACTGTCTCGAAAAACGGCCGATAGGTCTCGTCAAAGATCATGCCCATGCCGACCATACCGGCCTTCAGGAGTGGACGCATAGTTTCGGTATCTTTCGAAGAGAACAGGTCTGAACGACCGATCGCGGATAACAACTGTCTTCCGGGAATTATGAATGTGGGCGTCGGTCCGCAATCCGGAGTGCTGGAGCGGCGTTTCCGGGAAATGCAGAGCGGCGAATTCGCTGCCGTTTCGGATGTCTCCCACCGCCTGCAGTGGGTTGTGTGCAGCGGTCTGAAACTGCCGGCACGCTGTCGGCGAATGCCCCGCAATGGAGGACTGGCCGGCGGCTGATTACCCTCAGCGAGAATCCGTCCGGTATTCTGGGGGATCGAGGGCCTGTTTGGCAAGGCGCCTGTATCGGGTGCCCGGGTGGGGGTTCCGGTCGCTGGGGCCCCTGCGTCAACGGCGCCACTGGCAGGGACCATCCGATTGAGTCTTGAGTTTTCTGACGGGGGCTGAACGATTTTCAGCGAAAAACCGGCAGGAAATGCCGCATCCTGCTCAAACAGGCCAGTTTGCCAGTTTGTCGGAGTTGGGGGGATCGGGCGGTGGGATTTCTGCTGCCGGGGTGAGCAGTCTGTCTTGACCCCTTTGACGTTTCATGCGTACTTTTCCGAGCGGCCGTCAGACTTTCGTCAGAAAAATCGCGTTGTTTTGGTGACAGGCGTAAGTCCTAAAGCCCCACTCGGGATGAGTGGGGGGCCATCAACTATTGATTCTTCCCATGGATGGATTCCGAATTTCGTTGGTCCTGTGTTCTCTTCTGGCCATGCAGTCTTTGCTGCGGGGGCAGGACGAGGGGACCGCTGCGCCGTTGGGGGCTCAGCAGAGCGGACAACGGGTGCTGGTCCTTGTCGACGGCCAGTTGATGGAGAATCCTTTTCTGGTTCGCCCCGATGGTTACGACGTGCAGGTGGCCGGCGGCCGTCTGTTTGTCGAATCGTCACGGGTACGGTTTGTGGCGAAGAGTCGGGAAGACGCCTATGTACAGATGCGTCGTTCATACCCGTCCCTGACGCCTGAAGTTCACATGACACTGGCGCGCTGGTGTCTGACCAACAGCCTGCCGGATCAGGCTGAGCGGGAGGTGCTGGACGCATTGCATCTGGATCCGAATCGTCAGGACGCGCGTCGCCTGCTGCAGTCAATTCTGCAGAGCCGTGAAACGGATCCGGACACCCCGCCAGCGACTGGAGTGACGCAGTATCCGTCCCTGAAGCTGTCGGCCTTACCACAACCGGAAGCAAGATCCCTTGCGGGGCTGAGTCGACCGCTGGCTCAAAGTTATGTTCGCCATATTCAGCCGTTGTTGAGTAACAAGTGTGCGACGGCGGGGTGCCATGGCGTCAACGCGCAGTCGGAGTTTCAACTCACTTCCACAAGGACAGGTTCACAGCCATTGACTGCAGAGCGGAATCTGGCGGCGATCCTGAAGCAGGTGGATCTGGCTCATCCCTCGCGGAGTCCGCTGCTGAGTGTCGCGATCAGCACGCATGGTGGCATGCGGGAACCAGCGTTCCGCGGTCGCTCGGGAAGTCAGCAGCAGCAGATGTTAAAGCAGTGGGTACTGTCTGCCGCCGCGGAGATTGCTCCGGAGCAGAATCAGGAATCGCTGGAAAGCGAGTCAATAGTGCGACTGGCCTCGGCGGAGTCTGAGGTGGTGGACAATTCTGTCGGGGAATTCGCTGACGCGGAAACTGGTGACAGTGTGACGATGGATCAGCGGCAACGGGAAGCAGCCCATGGTGTTCGTCGTCGGGCTGGTGAGTCGGATGAGGAGTTTCGGAAGGCGGCCTGGCGGGCGAACGCACGTGATGCGTTTGATCCCGCTGTTTTCAATCGTCGGTTTCATGGAGTCGATGCCGTGGACTCTGCTGTGGCAGGCGAGGATTCGGCCTCTGAAACGATGGAACCGGAGAGAGAGAATGTGGATGTTGAGTGATGCTGCAGGCGGCCCCTGAAGAATTCGGAGTCTGCAGTCTGTGACTTAAAACGTGTGTTTGATGAAGGTTACCGAAACTGGATGACGTACTCGTTCACGGGGCTCTGCTTCGTTGACGAGCGTGTGGCAGAATTCTGGTGTTTTGCCGCAGAACCGGAGTCTGATCGGACTGAGTGACCCCTGTGTGAAGCAGGTGAATAGCGAAACCGGGGTTACAGGAACGGAGTAGTTGTCATGCCGAAGAAAATGGTTCTGATTGGCCTGATTGGCAGTACGATGCTGATGTCGGGCTGCAGCCGATCCCGGGCTTTCACCCGCGGTGACTATTCGGAAATGCAGGACCCGTTCATGGGCGGCGTGGCAGACTCCTCTGCTGCAGAACTTGCGGACAGTGGAACTGGTCCTTCCGGCAAGGCCAGTCTGGATTCCGACAGCGGGACAGCCGGTGTCGGCGGACAGGAGACTCTGGCGCGTGGACCACGGCCGATTCAGCAGGTCGGTGGTACTGCAGATCCTGCGGGCTCCAGCGGTGCCGTTAGCCGCGCGGTGTATCCTTCTGAGGAGCTGGAGGCGTCGAGTGATGCTGTTCCGGCTGGTCGGCAGGTCATTCGATCGTACGAGGGGCCGGCGCTTTCCGGATTTCTGCAGGGCAGGCGTCCCGAAACGGCAGAACCGAATGGCGGAATGACAGCGGGCAATTCGATCCTGCAGCGTCAGACAGCCGCGCCGGGATTGACGAAGAATTCAATGATGTCCCCTGCAGCTCAGGCCGCGGCTCTGCCAGGCATGAGTGCCGAGGTGGAAGGGTTCAGCAGCTTCCTGAAGGACAGTTCTGATCAGGTGGTGAATGATGCTGAGACGGCCGTTCAGGATGCGAAGGCGTCGGCTGCCAGCTTCTCCGAATTTGCGGCTCAGAAAAAGGCCCAGTGGCAGCAGCAGGCTCAGGCAGCACCTGATGCAGCAAAACAGAGCGTCGTGCAGGCAAAAGACGCGGTCCGTCAGCGGAAGGATGCGTTTATTGAGCAGATCAATGCGGGGGGCGTCGGTGGGGCTGCGGCAGCAGGCACCGGTTCCACTGCGGTCAGCGCTGGACGCCCGGGCAACGCATCACCAGGGCCAGGCTGGACGGTGAAGACCGGGAATACGGCGAATTCCAGCAAGGACCCGGCTACCGACTCAGCAGAGGCGGAAGCCGTGACGAATCCATTCGCCGAGATGCCGGAATTCTCCACCGAAGAAGTCGCACCAGAGGAATCCTCGGACGAAGCGACGTTTGATGAGGCCTTCGGCGGCGAGTCGAACTGGAAGCCCAAAGAGTTTACGCCTTAGTTGAGACGGGCCTCAATTCTGCTGGCGGTCACCGGCCGCGTTGGGTTGGATCGATGGTGAGGCTCCCTGGAATGCGCAGTCATTCGGCGTGTGCTGCGATCGACAACCAGACGGAAGGTGACTCGCGGGGAATGTCTGAAGCCCTGAACGCGTCTTTCGTTTCGTCATTTTGGCGGATTGAGTGACACCCGGTGTCAGACAAGACGACGAGCTCAGCGGCGCGGGGAAACGTCGGGGTCTGCACAGCGGAGGCGGAACCAATGGTGTCCGGCTGCCGCTGTCAACAGCAGGCTCCATCCGTGAACGGCGAGGATCAGGATCACGGGCATCACCGGTGTTCTCATGCGGGCATCGGTCCAGTAGGCGATGTGCATCAGACAGAAGGCGGCGAGGCTGAGCCAGAGGAGCGTGAATAGTGACTTTTTTCGTCGGCGAAGCTCAGCGAGGGCCGTGACGATGAGTCCTGTCCAGAGGGTTCCGTACCACGCTGTCAGCATCAGGTTCTGCAGTGATGACGCACCATCGGCGGCGGCGAGTGCCCAGAAGCGTCGGATGCGTAAGCGGCAGGCCTGAAAAAAACTAGTGGGATCCTGGCGAATACTGCGGAGTGCGAGTTGATAGTACCACGCATCCAGAGCGCGTTCACTGGCGACGTTGACGCCTTCGGTGCTGGCTTGTCGCAGGGAGGCTTGCTGCCATTGTTCCAGGGCGGGCCCGTCCCAGGGAAATGTGTCCTTACCACGAATGACGTCACGATAGAAGGCTTCGTTATTCCCCAGCGCCAGAGTGTATCCGCCGTGTGTTGTGGCTGGAATCAAGGCGTGAAACTGGACTGCATTGCGGATGAGCCATGGGCTGAGGCCGAGGACAAATGCGACGGCAAACGTCAGCGCCGGTCTGAATGCACCCGCCAGGTTTGCGAGGGAACGGGCGTTCATGAGGGAACGTGCCGGCACAAGAGACAGTGTCAGCAGCACCGCGAGCAGGAGCAGTGTGGGGCGAGTCAGGGCTCCGAGGGCAAGCAGGAGTCCGGACAGGGCGATGGGCAGGTGTGCTGTGTGGGAACATTTCGATTGGCGACCTGCGACACAGAGTACAAGGGCCATGGTCAGGATCGCAGCGCAGGGCACCTCGGTCATGGGCTGCAGGGAATACCGCATGAGAAGTGGATCAAGGGCGACACACAGTGTGGTGATGCTTGTTTTTCCCGGGGAAAAGCCGAATTGACTTGATAGCCGAGCGGTAGCCATGAGGCACAACAGCGTACAGAGCGCATGGATCAGCAGGACGGCAGTGGGATCGGACAAGCCGATCGCGATGGCGGCAGCGAGGAGCAGCGGGTAGGCGGGAGGACGAAAAGCGGTTGGCTGGAGTGTGTAGGGGCCGAGAAAGCTGTGTTCGCGCTCTATTAAGCGGGCATGCGCGAGGTAGCCGTCAGCATCGTCTGTCGAGAGTGATGGCTGCATCAGATTCAGCGCTCCGCGGAGGACGAGTGCCAGCAGGGCAATCATCGCGAGGACGCGATACGTCGGCGGACTGGGCGAAATTGGAGCCGGGGAGAGAACAGCCACGCTGACGAAATCCAGTAAAATTGCCACGGTTTCCTGAGTTTGAGCAAAGTCATGACTGCATGATACTGAAACAGCAGGAGTTTTGACCTCGTGAAGGCGCTGTGTATTCGTGTTTCGTCCGGCGAATGCAATTGATTGTCGTAACTTGCTTCTGGTATTTGCTTTATGGGGATTTTTTGCGTGCGGACGCGGGGTGTTTTTGACGCAGGACGTCGGAATTCCGTAAAAAACAGCTCGAAAAACGATGGGACACGGCAACTTTGCTGGAGGCGGGATTTCGGCGAATGTGGCAGAATGCCTGTCAGTTGGCTGAGAATTGGCCCGTGAGGCAACGGGGAGAGACCCGGTTTGGTGCAGACATCAGAGACAGGTTTTGCAAACATGAGTCCTCAGGCGATCTTTCTGGAACACGAAAGTTGGTTGCGGACGGTCGTGCGCAGCCGGCTGCAGGAGCCGGAGGCGATCGAGGACGTGATGCAGAACATTGCCATGGCAATCGTGCGCCAGCGGGAGACGCTGGTTGGTGTGCAGAAGATCGGCGCGTGGTTGTACCAGATTGCAGTGCGACAGGTGTTGATGTACCGGAGAACCACCGGGCGTCGTCGTCGGTTGCAGGACCGCCTGAACCAGGGAGCGGTGTCAGAGGCTGAGGCGACTGGTCCTTTGCAGGTGCTGTTATCGCAGGAGGCGCAGAGCCGTGTGGGAGAGGCGCTGGCGCAATTGCCGGAGCTTGATCGTCAGGTGCTGCTGCTGAAGTACACGGAGGACTGGAGTTATCGCGAGATCGCGGCTCATCTGGGCGTTCAGGAAGAAACGGTCGAGTACCGATTGATGAAGGCGCGGAAGAGTCTGCGGCAGCGACTGAAGTCATTTGTGGAGGAAGGGGTTGTGCTATGAAACTCACAACAGCGGATGAGTTGCTGATTCAGCGATGTGTGGATGACGAACTGGGGCCGGCCGAAACGGCAGTATTGCTCCGTCGACTTGAGGAGCTTGATCTGGGGTGGAAGTCGCTGGCGTGTGGATTGCTGGAAGATCGTTCGCTGCGGCAGATACTCTCAGGTGAGGCGATTGATGGTTTGGAAGTCTCGGCTGGTGTCGATGGAACAGCCGACGATTCCTCTGGACAGCGATCGGTACTGACTGTGCGTCCGCCAGAGAATTTCAGGCAGATGACGCGTCGCTGGTGGTCGCACCCTGTGACATCTCTGACACTGTGTGCTGCGATCTTCTTTGTTGGTGGCATGCTGCTGCAGGATCAGTTGTGGTCGGACGCTGGGGCCGCGAGATTGACGATGTCGAAGACCGGCAATTCCGGTTCGGCCTTACCAGTTGGTGCCTGGAAGTTTCAGTTGCCAGGACAGCGTCCAGTGGACGTCCCTGTCTATCAGAGACCGGGAGATCTGATGCGAATGGATCGCAATCATCCCTTGTTTGATTCGGATCAGAAACAGCGAGCTGTCCGCTGGTTGATTGTGCCTGCGGGAGATGGCAAATCGATGCTGGTTCCGGTGACCGAAGAGCCGGTTCCGCAGATTCAGTGAGCGGGTGTCTGTTCTGCCGGATGCTGAGTCGCACGACAGGTTTGGTTTGACAGATAACCTGCAGAGTCGGTGTTGCCTGCCAATGGTGAGTGATCTCATCCGAAATCACGTGACATTATTCAAAAGGGAGATTGAAGATATGGTGAACTGGTCTGCATGTATCGCGGCTGTGCTGGCGGTTTCAGGCAATGGTGTCATGGAATCCGGGGATCAGGAGTCCACTGTGGTCGGCTCTGGTGTGTCGGTCACCGTGACTGCGGCTGATGAGCCAGCGGCAGAGGGGGCAGAAAAGCCCGCTGCGACTGGTGAAGAATCATCGGCAGCGCCCGCGGAGTTGCTTGCTCAGCCCGGGGACCAGAAACGCATCGAGGTTCGAGTTCAGTCGCGTCGTGAGGACGGCAAGGCGGGACAGGCTCCGAAGGTCGTGACTCAGGGGCGGATTGTCGTGGTTGGTCCGGATGGTATTCGCAGAGAATATGATCTGAACGATGCGGAGGGACGGGCTGTGATCCTGAAGATGGATGGCGGCACAGATGCCCTTGCAGAACTTGAGAACCTGTCTGGTCGTGCTGCAGAGGCTGCGGAAAATGTCGCGCCTCAGCAGACTGAGGAACGGATGGTGATTGGGGTGGTATGCGAAGAGGCCAGCAAACTTCTGCGACGTCATCTGAAACTTGAAAATGCTGGCCTGGTCGTTATCGGTGTTTCTGAAGGGCGTCCTGCGGCTGAAGCGGGAATTGAAGTGGATGACGTGCTGGTCAGCGTCAATGATCAACGCATACTGACTCGCGAGCAACTGGTTGAGCTTGTGACGAATGCTGATGGAAAGCCGCTGCAGGTGACTTTGCTGCGTGACGGCGAACCGCGGACCATCGCCGTCACCCCGCGAAAAATGGCGGTTCCCGTTGAAGGTGTCATGTCGGCGACTTCACAGTTTATGCTGCCGCAGGAATTCCGGCAGATGATGGAGTCGGGGCGTCTGGTCCCGGGACAGTTGGTGCATCCCGGGGTGATTGTGGAGGGCGCAGTTCCCGCGAGTCCGACTGATCTGCAGAAGATGCTGCAATCACTTCGCAGTGAGGCGGAAGCTGCCACGGCAACTCAGCCGGCCGACCTTGCCGAGCAACTGGAAAAACTGCGTACCGAGGTGCAGAAGTTGCATGAGGAGGTGCAGCGACTTCAGAACAAGTGACGACGCTGCTGGTTTCTTACGACCATA
>CAIYBH010000090.1 GCA_903924405.1 uncultured Planctomycetaceae bacterium
ATGGCCGCCGCTGTAACGGATAAAATTTCAGGCCGCGGTCTGCCAGCCTCGGCAGACGTCTGTACCTGGTGTGGTTTACCGGTGGCGTCAGTTCGTGCGGCTGAAGCTGTCGCATCGGATATCGCCGAACCGCAGACGCAGCGCAGGTCGGTCGCCGAGCCGGATGACATCTACTGCTGTTTTGGCTGTCGACTGGCGCATGCGATCGCGGACGAAAACGGTAACTCGGGCAGCATGCGCTGGACGACGATTCGGCTGGGACTGGCTGTGTTTTTCTCGATGAACCTGATGGCCTTCACGATGACCATGTGGTCACTGGATGTCTATGACGTTCAGCGGGATGCGCTGCAGACACAGATGTTTGCCGTGTTCCGCTGGCTGAGTCTGGTGCTCAGTCTGCCGGTACTGCTGCTGCTGGGGGTACCGCTGCTGCAGAATGCCGCAGACAGCTGGCGGCGGCGGATTTTTTCCACAGATCTGCTGATTGTGGTGGGAGTGGCAGCGGCCTATGCCGTGTCCGCCGTGGCTGTGATTCGAGGCCATGAAAAAGTGTACTTTGAAGTCGGGGCTGCCGTGCTGGTCATGGTCACCCTCGGCCGCTGGCTGGAAGCAACCGGCAGGCAGAAAGCCACGGAAGCGCTGGAACAACTGGAGGCGTTGCTGCCGGAGACCGCGCGGCGGATCGAATCCGGGATCGTGACCCTGATTCGATCCGCCAGCATTCAGGAAGGTGACGCGCTGCAGATTCGCCCTGGCGATCGTTTTCCGGTGGATGCAGACATTATGGAAGGGGTTGCCACTGTCGACGAACAGGTGTTTACCGGTGAGAGTCTGCCTGTCGTGCGTGGGCCGGGTGAACGCGTCAGCGCCGGCACCGTCAATCTTGATCACGTCGTCATTGTTAAAGCCGTCAGTCAGTTTCGCAGCGGTTCCTTTGCGCGGCTGCTGAGCCTGTTGCAGGAAGCCCGACTCTCGCGGGGACATTACCAGCGTCTTGCCGATCGCGTTTCTTCGTGGTTTCTGCCACTGGTTGTATGTTTGGCCATCGTGGCCGTGCTGCTGCACTGGCGCAGCGGTGCAGGAGCTGCCATTCAGGCCGGGTTAAGCGTGCTGCTGATTGCCTGTCCCTGTGCCCTCGGAATGGCCACCCCGCTGGCCATCTGGACGGCCCTCAGCACAGCGCTGAAACATCAGGTTCTGTTTCGCAGCGGCGAAGCCATCGAACGCCTGGCGCTGATCACGACGGTCTGCTTTGACAAGACCGGGACGCTGACGACCGGCCAGCCCCAGGTGACCAGCCGGCTGCTGACGAATTCACTGACACAGGATCAGCTTCTGCCACTGTGCGCCGCAGTCGCTCAGACCTCGTCGCATCCCTTTTCGCAGGCCATCTGCCAGTATGTGCGGGACAGACATTTGCGATTGTTGTCGGGCGAGACGAACGGCATGACGGCTGGGGAACCACGCTTGCCAGCGCTGACGGACGTGCAGGCCATTCCCGGTGCGGGAGTCTGTGCTATCGATTCCCACCGTCAGACAATTCGCCTCGGCAGCCCGGAATTCGTCGCGAATGATCCAGGGGTCTCTGAGGCCGACCGGCAGCGCCTGCGGCAGGTCGTCGCCACGGCGGATCTTGATGCAGACGCGATGGTGCTGGTGACTGTGAACTCTGTGCCGGCGGTTCTGTTTCTGATGTCCGAATCCCTGCGGTCGGAAGCGAGCCAGTGTTTCGACGGTTGTGCTCAGTTGGGGCTGCCCGTGCGAATCCTGACCGGGGATCGCGAAGCAAGGGCCCGTCGTCTGCAGCAGGAATTGTGCGGTGACCGGTACGCCACCGCGGCCGATGCCGACCTCGCTGCTGTCGCCCCGCAGCAGGCTGGTGTGAGCATTCAGGTGCTCAGCGGCCTGCGACCTGAGCAGAAGGTGGCGGAACTGCAGCGGCTACGGGCACAGGGAGATTCGGTCGCCATGGCGGGAGATGGCGTCAACGATGCCCCCGCTCTGGCCACCTGCGACATCGGGATCGCCATGGGGTGCGGCGCGGATGTTTCCAGGAATTCGGCTCAGGTCTGTCTGCTTTCGAATGATCTGAGTCGCATTCCGTGGGCGATTGCGTTGTCACGGCGGACCACGGCGATTATTCGACAGAACCTGTTCTGGTCATTCGCCTACAACTTTATTGGTGTGCTGCTGGCGGTGGCGGGGCTGCTGAACCCGGCGTTTGCCGCCATGTTGATGATTCTCAGCAGTCTGCTGGTGATTTCCAACTCACTGCGACTGCTTTCGGAAACACCCCAGTCGACATCAGACGTCAGTGCAACGCGGTCACGCGAGGTGCAGAGACACTCCGAAGCGGTGCTGACGGAAACTTCGGGCCAACTGCTGAGAGTTGTTTCATGAACTCAGATACATGGCAACTGGTGCCTGTCTTTCTCAGCGGCCTTGCCGGGTCGGTGCACTGCCTGGGCATGTGCGGTGGCATTGCCGCGACGATGAGCCTGGGAACGCGGGGACCTGGCGCTGCTGTTCTGCGACAGTTGGCCTGGAGCACCGGGCGGCTGATCACCTATGCC
>CAIYBH010000091.1 GCA_903924405.1 uncultured Planctomycetaceae bacterium
AGGGCTTTGATGTCCCATGCGTGGACCGCGTGGCCTGCGACAGAGCGGATCGATTGCGGATTCATGAATTCGGCTGCCAGCCAGTCGAGGAGTTCCGGGTGGCTGGGCCAATCGGACTGCGATCCGAGGTTTTCAGTGCTCTTGACGATCCCGGTACCGAAGAAACGTTCCCAGGCGCGATTGGCCCAGACTCGGGCTGTGAGCGGGTTCTCGGGGGCGACGAGCCACTGGGCAAATCCGAGGCGATTTCGAGGGAGTGATTCGGGGAACGGGGATAGTGAGGCGGGAACTCCGCGTTCGACTTTGTCACCGATGCGATCGTACTGCCCGCGGACCAGTACATGAGCGTCACGGGGCTGATCTCGTTCCTTCATGACCATGACGATGGGCAGACTCTCCTGAAACGTGGTGACCGCTTTTTTCGCCTGCTCGATCGCCGTCACGGCCTGCTGCGATTCAACATCGCCGTGGCTTAGAAAATAGCGAGTAATTTCTTCGTTCTGGGTTGTGCTGCGTTGTTCTGAGGGCGTCAGCAGGGCCATGCGAACCGCGTCCGGGAAGGAAGCACCCGAAGGCGTAAGACTGGCCGGTGGCAGGGACGACGCGGCGATTCGAAATCGTCCGATATTGTGGCCGTTGATCGCATCGTGGCGGAGTGTGATCCGCAGCGTGGCTTGTTCCGGGACTGTGATCGCGGCTGGCAGGGCGAACACTGCTCGGCAGATTTCACGTCGTGTTGGTCCATCCACAGCCCAGCCCCTGCGGTGTCGCTCTGCTTTTCCCTGGCCTTCGAGAATTGCGGCGACGGTGTAGCCGTTTTGTTCGTAGTCTGCAGCAGCGCGGCTGAAGGTGAGCGTGATTGGTTGTTCGAGAGATGGGGCGGAGAGTGTGGCCAGCACGGCGGTCAGCACGAAGTTGCCGTTGTTGTATCTCCCCAGACTTTTGTTGGGCAATCGTTCATCCGGCAGACACTCCAGTTGCAGGCCAGAGAACTCGCCGGCAGCGATCGGGGAATCGATTGTGTATTCATCGAATTCGGGGTTGTTCCCGGAGGCCAGCCATGAGCCATCATCCTGACGCTGCAGAGTCGCCCCGCCGGAACTCTGAACTGTGGAGATGTTCAATTGCCGCCAGGCGACCGGGTTGTCGGCGAGTTGCCGGACAATCGCCGTTTCCCATGCCCGTTGTCGCTGGGGAGCGGACTGACGGACCTGTTCGAGGTGCGCTTCAGCGGCCTTGATCAGGCCCTGCAGGCGAGCCAGTTCTGCAGCATGTTCGGGCAGGCTGACGCGATGAATGGGGCGACTGTTGCCCTGCCCCGGAGAACCGCCTTCGCTGTCCAGCACACCGCTCTCGTCCACCGAATTGAAGAAGGCGAACAGCTGATAAAATTCTTTCTGCGTGATCGGATCATACTTATGATCATGGCAGCGGCAGCAGTTCATGGTCAGCCCCATCCATGTGAGCCCCACAGTTTCGACTCGGTCAATGACGGTTTCAGCAAACCACTCTTCGGCAATGCGCCCGCCTTCGCCATTAAGACGTGTGTTGCGGTTGAATCCCGTCGCAATGATCTGGTCCTGTGTCGGTTCCGGACGCAGGTCCCCGGCCAGCTGATCAATTGTGAACTGGTCAAAGGGCTGATTTCGGTTAAAGGCGGCGATCACCCAGTCGCGCCATGCCCACATTTGTCGGGACGAATCCACCTGAAACCCGTTGCTGTCCGCATAGCGGGCAAAATCCAGCCACTGCTGCGCCATGCGTTCGCCGTAGCGCGGTGATTCCAGCAGGCGATCGACCACTTTCTCCCAGGCGTCCGGAGATTGATCGGCAAGGAACGAATCGACTTCGTCAAGGGCTGGCGGTAGTCCGGTCAGATCGAGGGTCACGCGGCGAATCAGCGTTTCTCGACTGGCTTCGGGGGCTGGCATCAGGCCAGCCTGTTGCTGCCGCTGGCGCAGAAAGGCATCGATCGGGCTGAGACCATTGGTTTGATCGGGAACCCCCGGACGGCGAATGGGCAGAAAGGCCCAGTGGCCCTGGTACTCGGCCCCTTCCCGGATCCACTGGTCCAGAGTCGCCAGCTGTTCGGGTGAGATGGTTTTTCCGGAGGAAGCGGGCGGCATTTTCAGGTCCGGATCCGTCGTGAGGATCCGTTTGCGAATCTCGCTGGCCAGCGGGTCGCCCGGGACAATTGCCGGACCGGATTCTCCGCCTCGGAGAGCCGCCTCAGCCTGATCCAGCCGCAAACCTCCCTGACGTTTGGCTTCGTCCGGGCCGTGGCATTGAAAACAGGAATCGGACAGGATCGGTCGGATGTCGCGATTGAACTGGACTGGATCACCGGCCGTCAGCAGCTGACAAAAGCTGATGGTGCAGCACATTGTAGAAAGACACAGGATTCTTCGAACCCAACTCATCCTGACACCTCAATCGCCATTGAATGAATGATCTCGCGTTGTACCCGCGAATCGTTGTTGACTGCGGAAACAGACGCTGCACCCTGCGGAATTCGGCCATGGCAGCATTCGCCGGAATCGAACAACTCCGCTCAGGCCAGAACACCGGTCACTACGTTTCCAAAGACATCCGTCAGCCGTTCATCGCGCCCCTGATGAAAATACGTCAGCCGCGTGTGATCAAATCCGAGGAGATGCAGAATTGTGGCATGCAGATCGTGCAGATGCACGCGATCAACGACCGCTTCAAAGCCGAAGTCGTCGGTTGCGCCCCACGCCGTTCCTCCTTTGACGCCTCCACCCGCCAGCCACATTGAGAATCCGTACGGATTATGATTGCGTCCGGGAGCATTGGGGCCCTCACTGAACGGCATCCTGCCAAATTCTCCACCCCAGACCACCAGTGTTTCGTCCAGCAGGCCACGTTGTTCCAGATCGGTCAGCAGAGCGGCAATCGGCTGATCCACCTCCGCGCCATGCCGGCCATGGTTCTTTTCGATGCTCTCATGCGCGTCCCATGTTTCTTCCAGATGTCCGCCACCGGAATACAGCTGCACGAAGCGAACTCCGCGTTCCACAAGGCGACGAGCCACGAGGCAGTTGCGACCAAACTCGTCGGTTGGCTGCCGCCCGATTCCATACAACTCCTGTGTGGTCTGCGATTCCTCGCTGAGATCCACAGCCTCAGGGGCCTCCGACTGCATTCGATAGGCCAGTTCGTAGGACGTAATCCGTGCCGCCAGTTCGTCACCCCCCTGACGAACCGCAAGATGCTGCTGGTTCAGCTGAGCCAGCAAATCCAGTTGAGCCCGCTGGATGTCGTCCGTCACCCATGATGGCCCACGCAGGTCAAGAATGGGATCACCAACCGGACGAAACAGAGTTCCCTGACAGGCGGCTGACATAAAGCCGCTGGACCAGTTGGGCTGGCCACTGATCGGACCACCGCGCCGATCCAGAATGACCACATAGCCGGGCAGGCTCTGATTTTCTGTTCCCATCCCATACACACACCAGGATCCGAGGCTGGGACGACCTATAAAGGTCTTGCCGGTGTTCATCGCGACCAGCGCGGATCCATGAGCATGGCTGTCGGTGTGGCAGGACCGAATCACCGCCAGCTTATCAGCATGCTCACGAACTCGCGGGAAGTAATCCGAAATCAGCAGGCCACTTTCCCCGCCTGGCCGAAACGGGCGAAACGCCGGTGTCAGAAAGCCAACTCGCCGCCCACCGGAATTGATGTACTTCTTCCCGTCCGGCAAGGGCTGACCGGCGTATTTCTGCAAGGCCGGTTTGTAATCAAAGGTGTCGACCTGACTGGGGGCGCCATTCATCATCAGAAAGATGCAGGATTTAGCCTTCGCCGGAAAATGCGTCTGACGGGCTGCCAACGCCCCGGAACGGCCTGCATCCCCGGCTCGGGCTTGGCGACCGAAGAATCCCTCAGACTCCAGCAGTGACGCCAGGGCGACCCCAGTGAAACCGCCGCCCATCTGCCAGACGAACTCACGGCGAGTATTTCCGCAGGGGAACAGCGGCATAAAGCACCTTCGACGGAATCAACAAGCAGCCCCGGACCGGCCCGATCGCTCCACCAACCATCTTCGCCCATGATGCGGACCAAAGGCAAGCGAAAGCCGGGATGGTTTACCTGATCCCGGCCCGAAAGCTCCCAAACCCTCGCTCCTGGACCGCCAGGTGCCAGGCACCCTGATGCGATCCCACCTGGACCGCCAGGTGCCAGGCACCCTGATGCGATCCCAGGCACCCCGATGCGATCGAAATCGAGTGGAAACATGTGGGGCTAACTACTCTGCTAACAGGGGGCCCGAGGCCTGTGGGTCACGATCGGGGCGCCTCATGGTTGGGAATCCGCGGGATTTGGGTGGCCAGGCAGGTGACGTCGGTGCATGGCACCTGGACGCGTTTGGCTGGTCAGAAAAAAGTAAAGGTGCATGGCACCTGGGTGATGAAACATGGGAATTTTCAGGTTTTGCGGAACTATTGGACCGGGAGGTGCGTCTGTGGGGGTGGCTGGGTGATGAGTTTGGTGGGTGGGAACCTGACGGATTTTCTCTGGGGAATTCCCCGGGGGGTGCCGTGGTCTGGCGAGGGTGGCGACGGGAGAATGTGTCGGTAACTTTTTTCGGAGGGGGGGCTGGAATGGCTGCAGATTCCCTTTTTTTGACATAGAGTTCCCGAATTACCGATTTTTCCAGTTTCTGTCAGTTTCTCGCGCTGCGGCTTGAGGGGTGATGGGGGTTTTCCTCGTCTCAGGCCAACACGGCCGTCTCAGCGCCGTTCTGGCCATGCGGGCCAGGTCTGTCTGGCGGGAGGTGTCAGCGGCTGGTACTGGGGTGCAACTGCGAGGCATTCCGGCTGTCAGTCGATCGGAATCAGGCACAACAGCCGGGCTCATGATGGGCCGGTTTTGAGTCTGTCATGTTGGTGTGTTGGTGTGCTGGTGTTAGTCAGACGTCGAGCGAGCGGCTTCGGCCCGTATGGGCGTTCGGAAGCCGAGATTCGTGAATAAGGTACAGAATTATGAAGTCCCGGAATCATCGACAAATCTGGCAGTGCGGGACATGGCTGCTGTCGTGGTTGCTGCTGTTGTGTTGCAGTGTGCTTCCTGCCATGGCTCAGCAGGAAGCCCCCCCAGCGGCTTCTGAGACTGCAGCAGCGGAACCGGACACGGATTCGTTGTCGGCCAGGTGGGATCGTTTGATCTACGTGCCGTTCCGGGAATTGCAGAAGGTATTTAATAGTCAGGACGCTTCGGTTGTGCTGCCGTACGCGGAGTACCTGGATCTGATGAAGCGGGCGATGTCGTCGGTGCCTCCCACCACCGGTAATCAGGATGCGGTGATTACATCCTCGGCGTGGTCAGCGGTGGTGGAGAAGGACATCGCGCGAATTACGGCTGAGTTTCAGATCAACGTGATTCGCGAAGAGGGCTGGGCGATACTGCCGGTTTCGTTTGGTGCTGCGGCGATTGGTCGCGTGGAACCCGGGGATGGCACTGTCCTGCTGAAGGGGACCGGGCAGGGGCAGTATGAATTGCTGTTGAAGGGTGCTGGCCTGAAGACGGTGAAACTGGAGTTGCTGGCGACGGTCCAGACATCTCCGGAAGACCGATCCTTCGCGATTGACTGTCCACCGACGGGGATTGCCGATCTCACAGTGACTCTGCCGGAACCGGATCAGACGGTTCGCATCGCGCCGCTGCAGGTGTTGTTGCCGACGGAGGCACCTGCGGTGGAGGGCAAAACTGTGGTGAAGGCCAGTCTGGGCGCGACTCCGCGGTTTGAAGTTCGCTGGAATCCTCGGGCGGGTTCAAAGCCTGTGATGGATTTGCTCAGTAGTGTTGCCAGCCAGACGCAGGTGCGAATTGAGCCCGGTCTGGCTCAGTCACGAACGGTCCTGAACTATGAGATTCTGCGTGGAGAATTGCGTGAGCTGCTGATACTCGTTCCCCGGGACTCGCGGATTATCGATGTCGTAGCGGCGGCAGGTCGCATTCGTGCGTGGACGGCCGAGGCGGTCGGTGAGACACAGCAGGTTGTCAGGGTGGAGTTGCTGGTTCCGGCGACGGAAAAATTTCAGGTGGAGCTGCAGACGGAGCGGACCTTTGAGGGCGATACGCTGCAGTTGATCGGGCGAAGTCCGGATGGAAAGCTTCAGGGAGTCCATGCGGATGGGGTTGTGCGCGAAGCGGGGCAGCTGACGATTACGACAGATCCGTCCCTGACAGCCATCATTCAGGCTCAATCGGGTGTGCGCCAGACCGGGACGACTCCGGTGCAGCCGGAAAATCAGTCGTCGGTCACAACAGATGTCTGGGAATACAGTGGTAGCCGTGGTCAGTTGACTGTTCAGCTCAAGCCGGTAGAACCGCGGTTACTGGTGGATCATGCGTTGCAGTACACGTTCCGCGATGACGAGCTTCGCGTTCGGTCGGTTTCAACATGGCAGGTGGAGCGTGCGGGTGTCTTTCAGTTGGCGCTGCAGGTCCCCGAGTCACTGGTGGTCGACAATGTGACGGCGGATGGCATGTCAGAATTTCATCTGGACCGCAGCACAGGTCGGATCCTGCTCACGCTGACTCAGAAGCGTCTGGGGGCCATCACCGTGACGATCCTGGGACA
>CAIYBH010000092.1 GCA_903924405.1 uncultured Planctomycetaceae bacterium
CGGTGTCGTGTGCTCGACGTAAAACACAATCGGATTCTTCGGCGGGCTCAGCTGCAGCTTCGGGTCCGCTTTCTCCAGGAACCAACGATTCACGTAGCGTACCCGGGTCTCCCGGTCGTCATACTTCGCCAGATCCGAATATGAGGTCGTGAAGAAACCCACTCGACTGTCCGCTGCCCGCGGCTGATATCCCGTGTTGTCCGGGATGTTACTGATCGAGAAGTGCAGAATCTTCAACGCCCCGTCCTGTGCAGCCGGGACCTCAAACGCAATCTCCACGTTGTTCTCGAAGGCCTTCGCCGTCCGGATCGAAAAAATGCCGCGCTGCGTCAGACTGGGATTAAACTGAGCCGGGCCGATGTTGAACCGCGGATCCGGGTTCAGCAGCATCTGATCCACATCAATCACCGGACCGCCGTTCGGGCCCATCGTAATGATTGGAACTTCCATAATCACTTTGTCCGTGAACAATCGCTTCACAGACGCTTCCGCTTCCCGCTCTCCGGTTGCCCGAATTTCAATGTTCGGTGCAATCAACGCCAGATGCTTGTCGTATGTCCGCCAGTAAACATACAGGTCGCCCGCCTGCAGCCCCGCATAGTCCTCGCCACTGGCCACGGTCGTCGCAATGAAATACTTCCGCATCTGGAAGTCACGCGGCAACTCAGCGTACATCTGGCCATCCTTCGCCCGCGTGTACAACGTGTACATCGGGTTGATGTTGGCCTTTGTGACGACCTTCTCAAAGCCTTCCAGTACCTTGGCAACCGGTGGATACTCCGGCGGCGGTCCACCATCCTGAGCCACTGCGGTGCTGCCAGCGAGCGCCACAGCCGCTGCCAGTGTCAGCTCGCGAAAACGAAACCGGGAAGAACGCATGGGGAGCCTTTCGTGAACGATTTGCCTCTGTGCCCGTATAATCAATTTCCACGCCGGATATCTGCTATCGTTGCCATCCGCCGCAGATTGCCCAACCCAATTCCCTGCAATTCCAGGGAATTCGAGTGATTTTGCGAGCCCGTTTGCCGGAAGTCTGCGCAAAACACACAATCTGCACGTGGCACGATCGCCATTCTCTCAAGTCTACCCGTTTTCGCCGGAATGAAAAGCACTTCATCAGATTCGGCAGCTTTTCTTCCACCCCCAGTCAACCGGAACCCACCCCGTCGATTTCTGCGTCTCAAAGCTTTAACACAACAAAAACACCCCAAAAACACCAGACCACCCAAAGCTCCGGTTTTCAATCTGGCCGTTTGCCGCTTGTCTTCGCCCGCAGCAACCCCTTGCGGCCTCCAGACTCACTGCGCTGACAAAACCCCGATCTCATCGCCCGTGACCGGGTTCAGACGCCGCACTTCGACAAGCTGCCATCGGTCGGATTTCAACACCCATGTCGTCTTCCAGCGGGTGGACGCATGCTGCGGCATGTCATTCGGACGAATGGTGACGATTCCATTCCCTCTCAATTCAACCACCGCTCGCTGCTCCCCCTCTTCCAGCTGCACCTGGACGTTCTGCAGGTGAAATCCACGCGACACCGACACCAGCTTCAGGCCGTCCATCGCACTTTGTCGCAACTCTGGCGAGTCCTCAGAAATCCAGCGATTGATCTCCTCCTGCGATTCATTCACAAACCCCAGACGCAGCGATTCCAACCCCTCCTGAATCCGCTCCGATGACGTCACAATCGATTGCTCAAGCAGATACAATCCGCCGGCAAGCCCCAGACACACCGGAACAATCCAGCGCGAGGCCCTGACACGCAGGATCAGAAACAGTCCGGCAACACCAGCCAGTAAAATTATCCCCGGCCAGGGATCTTCCGCGATCCATCTCATCTCAGTCCCCGCTCCATTCCAGGTTCGGCACCCGACAATCGTCAATGTCTGCGCAGGACCAAACCAATCACATAGTACGCCTGTCCACATGCCCCATAGAGTTTTCTCAGGCCCACGACGGTGCCGGGGCTTCAAAGCAACGCCTCACCCCCGCAGCATCCTCGAAACAAATCGAACTCGCTTGCAGACACATCGCCGGTTCGTCCAGCCCCAGCGTCCGATTGCTCCCCAATTGCCCACCCGGCAGATACGCCGGGTCGCCAACAATCGGATGCCCCAGCGCCCACAAGTGAATCCGGATCTGATTCGTGCGCCCCGTCTCCGGAATCACCTCCAACAGTGATGTCCCATCCAACCGACGCTCCAGTACCCGCACACTCGTGCTGGCCGGGTCGCC
>CAIYBH010000093.1 GCA_903924405.1 uncultured Planctomycetaceae bacterium
AGATTGTGGTTCGAGAACGGCGTTGGGCAACCACGGATGGAGACGGATTTGATGTGGTGGTGGCTTGAACCACGGAATACACGGAAGACACGGAAGGAGATGGCGTTTTTCTGGGGAGGGCGAAGTTCCATCTGAGCCGCGGTGTTGTTGTGGTTCGAGATGGGCGTTGGGCAACCACGGATGGAGACGGATTTGATGTGGTGGTGGTTTGAACCACGAAAGACACGAATCACACGAAAGGAAGGTAGGTGGGGTGGCGGGTTTTTTAACCACGGATGAACACAGATTGGCACGGATTGAGGGGGATCCGGATTTGGTGGCGAGATAGGCGTTGCAGCCCCTCACCCCTGACCCCTTTCCCCCGGTGGGGGCAAGGGGGATTTAGTTGTTGGGGTTGATGGACGAGGGGATGCGATGGGATCAATGAAGGAGGTCAGTTGTCGTCGTCATCGTCGTCGAAGTCGTCGTCATCAAAATCATCATCCCCATCTGCGTCCGGGTGGAGGGGGTCATCGGGTGAGAAGAAGAAATCTCCTAAGCCCATGGGGACGATGTTCCCACCTAGCGTGCTGCTGCGTTTGTCGGCGAGCGATCGCAGGTCCATAGCGTCTTCACCAAGGCAGCGTTCGAGTGCTTCACGCCAGGCGGTGTCGCGGGCGAGTGGGTGTTCGGGGTCCTGGGCCATGCGTTTAATGGCGAAGCGGAGGATGTTGATGCCGTCCCGGGTGGAGAAATCGAGATTGAGGGAGTGGGCTTCCTGCAGAAAATCAGCGGTCAGGCTGAGCATCTGGTCGTCGGCGAAGGGAAGGTGATATTTCAGGATGGCCAGTTCATCCTGTCGCGTTGGGTGGCCCAGCGTGAGCGTGGGCTGGATACGACTGAGAATGTAGTCGGGAATTTCGAAGGTGGATTCGTCTTCGTTCATGGTCACAGCACAGCGGAAGTCCCGATGGGCTTTGATGGTGATGCCGGCAACGATGGATTCGACATAGCGGCGATGGTCCAGTAGTGGGGCAAGGCTGGCCCATGATTTTTCGTTCATGCGGTTGCCTTCGTCCAGCACGCAGATACCGCCGCGGATCATGGCGGTGACCAGTGGCGAGGCGTGGTAGGCAATTTTGCCGCTTTCGGCGAGGACCGGGGTGACCAGCAGATCTTCGGGTCGCGTGTCGGCGGTGCACTGATAGATGTAGAGTTCCTGACCACGCGTGCGGGCCCCGGAGATGGCGAGGGTAGTTTTTCCAATGCCGGGGGTGCCTACGAGCCTGGGGGTGAGTGGCTGGTCGCGTTCATCGACGACAATCCAGCAGGCCAGCAGTTGCTTGAGGACTTCACGCTGCCCGATCCATTCTCCGGAACTTGAGTCGGGGGAACCGAGGTGCAGTGTGATGCCTTCGATGGAATGAGTCCTGCTCATGGAACCTGTCAGCTTTCGTAGGGCCTGTCGTGGACCGCCGCGGCGGCGATGTCTGAGTTTTCCGGAAGTATAACGGGGATTCGCGCGGAAAGCGGGGACGTTGTCAACTGTCCGAAGAATGGAAATCATTTTCCCCGAGTGGATGTTCGTGGGATGGCGAAACGGCGAGAGGATAGGAATTCAGAGGCGTTTTCAAGTTGATCCCCGAAAGTCGTGGTCTGGGGTTTTCGGCAGTGAAAAGGCTGGGTGCACGTTTCGACGGAGCGAAACGCGACTCCTGGCAGGATTTGCACTGTTTCGCCATTCGAGGCTGATCGTGGGGCTGTGGGGGCTGTCGGGGACGTGAGCATCCGGCGCGGGGATCGGGCATTTTTCGGGCTCTGCTTCCCTCTTTCGCGGGAAAATGCGAGAATTCACAGACCTCGGCGGGCATCTCGATCGGCCCACCTTTCTCGTTCCCCGGCTGTCCGGATGGACTGATGTGCGGCATGTCGCGAACGCCTGTTTTTGCTGTGTTCCTTGGTGAATCCGGACGGTGCCTGATCTGTGGCCGGCGATTCGGGGAGCAGATTGTGCGGGTGAACCGGTGACAGCGGACCAACCGGATTCAGGAACCGCGAGGGCTGATGCGCGGACTGGCGTGTCGGGCTGGCTGGCTGCGATCGCGACAACGCTGGGCGTGGACAGATCCATTCTGTATGCCGTGCTGGCGCGTGTGTGGCAGGTGCTGACGGGCCCGATCAGTCAGTTGCTGTTAATTCTATATGTGCGTCCGGCGGCGCGCGATTACTATTTTGCGTTCACCAGCATGCTCGGGCTGCAGATCTTTATTGAGCTGGGGCTGCATGTGGTGATCATCAACCTGGCCAGTCATGAGTGGGCGAGGCTGCGACTGGAGGATGGGCGTCCAGCGGGCGATGAGACTGCGCGGTGGCGTTTGAATTCGCTCAGCCGCATGATGACTCGGTGGTACGCCTGGTCCGCCGTTGTGTTTCTGATTGCGCTGCTGGTGGCGGGTTGGTGGTTTTTTGAGTCGGCGGAACAGGCGCGACAAACGGCGGACGCTGCGTCACGGGAAGTGGTGAAGTGGGTCGGGCCGTGGAGTGTGCTGGCGGGACTGATTTCGCTGCAACTGACATTGCTCCCGCGATTATCAATACTTGAGGGTTGTCATCAGGTCGCCAGTCTCTATCGGACTCGGTTCTGGCAGGCGATTGCGGGCACGGTGGCGGTGTGGATCTGTCTTGCTGCCGGATGGGAACTGTGGGCACTGGTGGTGTCTGCGTGTGTGCGACTGGTGGGTGATCAGTACCTGGTCCGGCTGCGGTATCGCGAATTCTTTCGGGCTCTGCAGCTGGATCCGGGACCGACAGCGGCCGTGATTGACTGGAAGCATGAGATACTGCCACTGCAGTGGCGGATCGCGGTTCAGGGGTTTGTGTTCTGGCTGGCGGTGCAATTGCCGTTGTTGTTTGTGTTTCGTCGGCATGAAGGCGATGCGGCGCGACTGGGGATGACATGGACAATCCTCACAGCGGCTCAGGGGGCAGCGCTGGCGTGGGTGGAGACGCGGCGTCCGCAGTTTGGCAGTCTGATTGCGGAGCGAAAATTTCCACAGCTGGATACGCTGTTTTTTCGGGTGTCCGGGATTTCGATGGTGCTGATGACCGTGGCGGCGGTTGTGTTGAGTGCTTTTGTGTGGCTTGTGAATCGGGTGGACTTGCCAATTGCGGAGCGAGTGGCGGCGGGCCTGTTGAGTCCGTGGGCCGCGTTGTTTCTGAGCCTCGGCTTTGTGGCTCAGCAGGTGTCGCAGTGCGTCAACCTGTATGTGCGTGCGCACAATCGTGACCCATTTCTATTGGCGTCGACGTTTTCCAACCTGACGGTGGCGGGATTGCAGCTATGGCTGGGCTGGACGTATGGTGGTCTGGGTGTGGCGGCTGGTTATTTTCTCGGGGTGACTCTGGTGCAGTCACCGTTACTGACGCTGATCTGGTGGAGGATTCGCCGTGACTGGCACTGAACAGATTGGCACGGAGGGGCGCGATGCCGAGAATCGCGATGCTGCGGAGCGTGGTGCGCTCGCAGGCGGGGTGGATTTGCGATTGCGGACGATTGAGTGTCCGTTGTGCGGTTCAGAGCGGTTCAGTGAGTTGCTGCGGGGGCGGGATGTGCGTTGCGGTCTGGAGGGCCGTTTTGTGGTTGTGGGGTGCAGTGCGTGTGGGCATCAGTACCTGAATCCGGCCCCCGGGGCACTCGAAGCCTGCTATCCGGCGGACTATGCGCCGCATGTGGCGGTTGTCCCTCGCAATGAAGCGGAAGACACTGATGCCGAAGCTGGCGTGCGGGCATCGGAAGGGGCGAAGGTTGGCCGACCGTGGTATCTGCGGTATCTGCCGTTAAAGCAGATCCCGGGCTTACGTCGTCTGTACTATTGGCTCCTGGATGATCGGACTCAGCCGGTACCATTACCGGAGGACCTGTCGGTCGGGGATGCCGCTGACGGGGCTGTTCGCACTGATCGACTGCGGGCACCGCGAGCGCGGGCGCTGGAGGTGGGCTGCGCGACGGGCAGTTACCTTGCGGCGTTGCATCGTCGGGGTTGGGCGGTGCAGGGAGTGGAATTGTGTGAAGGTCCCGCGCGGGCGGCGGTTGCCGCGGGCTGGACGGTGCATCAGGGGACTCTGGAAACCGCCGGCTTGGCGGACGAAACGTTTGGTCTGGTCGCGGCGTGGATGGTGCTGGAGCATGTGCCGAGGCCCGTGGACACTCTGGCAGCCATGCATCGACTGCTGCGTCCGGGGGGGCTGCTGTTGCTGGGGGTACCGAACGCGGGGTGTTGGCAGCGTTGGTTGTTTGGGGCGGACTGGTACTGCCTGGACCTGCCGCGGCATCTGCAGCATTTTACTGAAGCGAGGCTGCGAGCTGTGCTGGCGAGTGTGGGCTTTGGGCAGATTGAGATCCTGCACCATCGCACCTTGTCGGGGCTGGTGGGCAGTCTGGGAATTGTGCTGCAGCGCTGGAAGGTTCTGGAACGCCCGGGACGGTGGCTGCAGGGTTATCCGGAGCGGCCTCAGCTGGCCCTGCAGTTGTTTCTGGCGCCGCTGGCGATTGTGCTGAGTCTGCTGGGCCAGGGCGAAGGGCTGACGATTCGGGCGAGAAAAAGAGTTCCGGAGGCGGGGCATTTTGTGAAGGAATGACGGGCGGCGGGTTCAGGAATGCCGTGGGGATTGGTGTTCTGTGGTTGGCGGCGGTCTGGTTGCGGCGTAGGATGTCGGTTGGGACATCAAATCCGGCCTGAGGGAGATCAGGTGGGGCTGCTCAGGCCTCGTGAAGGACCCTGGGGGGCTGTGTTTGTCCTGGCGGGTGACTTGCGGGATGTGATTTTTCGTGTTGGGCACGGTGGCATGAGAATTCTGTTTCTTTCGTCCGGCGCGGTGGTGCCTTCGTCGCGATTTCGGATTGTGCCCTATGTGCGGCATTTCCGCGCCGAGGGGCACACCGTCGTGGTGGCTCATAGTTTTCCGCAGAAGTACGACTATTTTCCGTGGATGGGGTTTCGTCCCAGTCAGTTGCTGAAGCGATCCGTGCGGTGGTGGCACTGGCTGCGCAGTCGGCTGCAGCGATTTGATCTGGTGTTCATTGATCGGGAGATTTTCGACAGTGAATCGATGGACATGGAACTGCGTTTCCGTGAGTCGTGTGGACGGTTGGTGCTGGACCTGGACGACGCCGTGTTTCTGCGCTATCCGGAGAAGTTTCAGCGACTGATTCCAATGGCGGATCTGGTGGTGTGCGGCAATCGATTTCTGATGGACAGGGTGCGTCCATTGAATTCGTCGTTGTGTCATCTGCCGACCTGTGTGGAAATGTCGCGGTACACGTGCCGAGACTATGACCGGGTCCTGGAAACGGATCCGGTGGTGATTGGCTGGATGGGGACGACTGGCAATCTGCCGTACCTGTCGGAAGCGGCTGGGGCCTTGCGGCGGCTGGCAGCTCGGCGTGCGTTTGAGTTGCGGCTGGTGGTGCCGGACAGCAGTGCGTTGTCGCGGATTGATCTGCGTGGGGTGCGTGTGGTGAGTGGTCCGTGGACGGCGGAGCGTGAGATTACGGACCTGCAGCGATTTGATGTGGGGCTGATGCCGTTGTTTCCGGATCAGGAGTGGGATCTTTATAAGTGTGGATTGAAACTGATTCAGTATCTGGCGGTGGGTGTGCCAGCGGTGGCGTCTCCGGTGGGCGTGAATGCTGAGATTCTGGACGGCAGCCAGCACGGCTTTGCCGCGACGACTCCTGAAGAATGGTACGACGCGCTGGACCTGCTGACGGGTTCATTGAGTTTGCGACGTCAGATGGGGCTGCGTGGGCGGCAGGCGGTCGCCGAACGGTACTCGATTGAGGCCTGTTACCCGGTTCTGCGGGACGCATTGCGGACGCTGACGGGAGGCTGATCGGGGTGTTCGGTGTTCGGTGTTCGGTGTTCGGTGTTCGGTGGGCAGAATGTGGTGGTGGATGGAAGACACTGAACACACGGAATGAGTGCGTGTGTTTTTTTGGGGAGGGCGTGCTTCATGGGGGAGGGCGAAGTTCCACCTGAGCCGCGGGATTTTTGTGGTTTGAGGGGCGGTTGGGAACCACGGATGAACACAGATGGAGGGGTTGGGATTCGGGGGTGGATTGAACCACGAAAGACACGGAATACACGGAAGGAGATGGTGTTTTTTTGGGGAGGGCGAAGTTCCATCTGAGCCGCGGCGTTCCTGCGTTTCGAGATTCGCGTTTGGGAACCACGGATGAACACAGATGGGCACGGATTTGGGGGATTGTGGCGACGAAGTGCCCCCTGATTTGCCCCTCAATCGTGCT
>CAIYBH010000094.1 GCA_903924405.1 uncultured Planctomycetaceae bacterium
CATCCTGGTCCCCACGAGCCGCGACGGTGACGGAGCGGGACGAGCACGAGCACGAGGTGGTGTTGTTGGCGACCTCGTGTTTTTTTGAACCACGAAACACACGAAACACACGAAAAGAAAATCATGGGGTTGCGATTTGTTTGGGAGGGCGAGGTTCCACCCGAGCCGCAAACGTGGTCCCCACGAGCCGCGACGGTGACGGAGCGGGACGAGCACGAGCACGAAATGGGGCGCTCAGGGGCAAGTTTTGGGGTGCAGTTGACGGGGGTGAGTTTTGGAACCTCGGATGCACTCAGAGGGCACAGCGTTGTACGGCGAAACACAAGAAATTTATTAATCCTGGTGGCAGGAATCGTGTTGCAGGTGCTCTGCGTGTTTTCGCCTGCTTTTCGTCTGTTTCGCCCACCCAGTTCCGCGGCCTCCCGAAAGCCATCATGCCACACTGTTTTCTTCAGGGCACGGCCACTTCGGTCTGTTCCGGCAGCAGCGGCTGATAACGATAGTACACTTCCAGCGTCAGTGTGGCGAGACAGGTGATCAACAGACGCCCACCGCTGATGCTGTAGTCCGAACGGTCGCGGGGGGCCCAGCTGCCCCGCGCGTCGCCCTCCTGCTCCTGCCACGCCACAAGGTCGTCCCGCAGTCGACCATTCCACCGCTCCCATTCCTGACCGCCCCAGTTGCGCATCACCTGAGTGGCAAAGTAGCAGTAGTAGAGATTGTCATACGGTCCCCGCTTGTCAAGCAGGATGACACCGGCACGCAGGTCGCCATCATCACGGCCCCAGCCCAGATACATGCGGCTGAGCAAGGCCATCGATGTGACCGAAGCTTCGTAGGCTTTCTTTGTGGTTTCATAGCCGTAACGTCCCTCCCGATCGATGGCGACACTGTCGAGGTAGTTGCTGACACCGTTCCATGTGGTCTCCGGAATCCGGATACCGGCTTTCTCTGCTGCCTTCAAAGCCATCACCTGAATGGCGGTGCAGGATGTTGATCCTGGTTGTCCAGGTGTGTATCGCCAGCCTCCACCACGCGGGTCCTGGGAGTTCAGCAGGAACATCACGGCAGCCTCCGCCGGGGCCTTGAGTGCCCGGTCTTTTGTCATCCCATAGGCCTCACACAGGACCAGTGTTGCCGCACCATGGACATAATAGGCATAGTTGGGTTCCAGATCGTCGTCGCGTTGATTCAGCACGCCCCGCAGGTCATAGCCCGCCGGGACGCTGACGCCGATCTGTGTCAGAAACCGCAGGCCGGCTTCGATCTGTTTGCGATAGGGTCCCGTTTTATGCGTGTGCCCCGCAGCCAGAAACGGCATCAGCGCATAGGCTGTTCCACCAATCGGATTCCTGATGCGGCCCGGGCTGGTGCAGGGGCCCACATCCACAAAATCCCAGCTGCCATCTGTGCGCTGTCGCTGAGCCAGCCATTGCAACGCGAGGCTGACAGCGTTTTCACTGCCTACCGAGCCTCCGTATTTCTGCAGCATCTGCTGGCGGCCCGTGGCATCGCGGTGGTCGAATTTTGCTCCCGAGGTCACCGCTTTGGCGTCTGGTTTTGCAGCGATCGTGCCAACCGGGCTCTCTGGAAGCGCTGGCTCAGCGTCCGCTGGCTCCACAATCGGGGGAGGAACCAGCTCCGGCGGAATTTCCACCTCTGGTTCGGGCAGCATTTCCGGTTCCGGCGGGAGTTCCGGTTCCGGCAGCGGCTCTGCTTCCGGAGGCAGTGTCTCCGTCGGCTCCAGCTGCTGCTCACCAGCGGTCTCCATGGGTGGTTCCAGCACAAAGGATTCGTCCACTGGTTCGTCCGGGCCGGAGAAGCTGGCAGATAACGGCGGCAGTTCCTGATCCACCGGAATTTCGAGGCGACTGATGGCCAGCAGCAACAACGCAATTGCAGTGACGACCGTACTGATCGTTGCTGGCATACGACTGCGTTTCAGTTCCTCCGTCAACTCTTCCGATGTACTGCGGAGCTTTGGTTTCAGGTCACTTCGACGTGCCCGTATCCGGACTCGTTCGGATTGTTCGAGGGCTACCATGCGCACGCGTTCCAGCAAACGTCGTACGGAAAAGGTCTGGCCCGTTCGTCGCCGTTTCTTCGGCCTGACCACTGCGGCCTGGCGTGCAGGTTCTACGGGTGACGATGCAGATTCGGAACTTTCCGAATCCGGCATACTGCTTTCTGAAGACGCGGGCTGCAGGGTTGTGTGCAAACCGCTTCCCGGCGCGTTCTCATTTTCGTTGTGGTTGTTGACAACCGACTCCGGATCCAGCTCGGTGGGTATTTCCTGCGACTCGACAGCCTGAGGCGTGGGGCTGAGTTCCGGCGAGTTCGAGGCGGCGGCCGCGATGGGCTCGGTCGGGCTGTCGTCGAGCTGGTTTGTGAACGCGGGTGGTGCCGGACGCTCCACGAATTTATCGCCGTCGGTGGGTTCTGCAGACGACGCGGCTGGGTGTTCCGGATGAACCGCTGCTGCAGCGATTTCGGAGGTGCTGTTGGGAGACTCAATGCGACCATCCACGACAGAGGGGGTGCTGCGCACCGTGTACGGCAAACTGCTGGCTGCGGGGGGCACGGCGGCCGCATGCGGAGGATTCCATGGGCGGGAATTCTGGCCGCTTTCAAACTCAGGTGAACGCTGCGTTGTCTGGTGCCCGGGAGGTGTTGGACAGGTCATGACCTGTCGTCCGGTCAGCACACTGGCCGTTTGCTGGAACGGACTGGGCGAAGCGGGATAGCCGGTCAGCGCTTCGCGATCAAGTTGTGCGGCGACTGTCTGCAGGCCACCGGTTCCGTACAGGGCCTGTTCAGCGAGCCCGCTGAATTTCTGGGCCAGCGTCAGATATTGCTGTGACAAGGAGGCATGGTGTACGGAGGCCGACAAGGCTTGTTCGGCCCGCTGCCGCATCGCATCGGCAAACACCTCCGGTTGTTTTTCCGTGGATTCTGCTGAGCTGGACATACCATGGATGCTGCTGTGGGGTGGTGGTGTGACAAGACATCACCCGTAATTTAGGTCGTGCATAATACGCCTGTGGTTATTCTGCAGGAAATACGGAGGAGTTTGGCTGTGTTCCTCCCGGGGAATCAACTGTCCGGATCGTAACAGTTGTACGGTGGAAGCAGCTCGCAGATTCCCGGAACACCGAGCCCTGCGGTGCTCAAATGGGAGAACGACTTGTTCGCGATGGCGAATGGCATGGGAGGGCGAATGGAATGGGAGGGCGAATGGAATGGGAGGGCGAATGGAATGGGAGGGCGAATGGAATGGGAGGGCGA
>CAIYBH010000095.1 GCA_903924405.1 uncultured Planctomycetaceae bacterium
ATTCCCGTTCGGCTCCCTGCCAGCCCCGAAACGCCATCTGTGTCCATCCGTGTCCATCCGTGGTTTCAAAACACCGGGAGGGCGAGTGCTCCTGCCGAGCCGCAAATCCGGCCCCCATTCCCGTTCGGCTCCGTGCCAGCCCTGAAACGCCATCTGTGTCCATCTGTATCCATCCGTGGTTTCAAAACACACACGGCTGCCGGACCACAAATCGGGTTGCGTTACAAACGGGGGGTCCCAGGAGGTCAGCGGAGTCAATTTGTATTCCGGGACAATGCACCGGCCGGATTTGTAGAGCCCTCGCCGCTGATTTGCTATACTGTTTCCGCGTGTGCCAGCCAGCGGCGGGGCGAACCGTGATGTCCCAACGCGGGCAGCCGAACTGGGTGCAATTCCGTGTGGTTTGTTCAGGGGTGGTCTGCACGCGGGTTCACGTGACGCCGATGTGGCTGATCGGGACCGGAAAACGCATGTGCCGAGCAGGCCGTCGGGCAATCCTCCGTATTGTCGGCGTCCGATCTGCCGTACGGTCTTCCGGCGACGCAATCATTCACCATAGTCACCCATTCCTCGTACAAATTCCGTCTTCCTGCAGGTAAAGAAGTTCCCGACAATGTCAGCAGCAAACAGTGTGTTCGAAGGCTGTATTCCCGCACTCATGACCCCCTGTTCTCAGGCCGGTATTCCGGACTTTGACGCCCTTGTTGCCACGGCCAGGGATCTGATTTCTGCCGGTATGCGGGCTGTCGTGTACTGTGGTTCGATGGGGGACTGGCCACTGCTGACGGATGCCCAGCGTCAGGAAGGAGTCGCGCAGTTGGTTCGCGCTGGCGTTCCTGTCGTTGTCGGCACGGGAGCTCAGAATCCCCGCCTCGCCGTGGATCATGCCGCGCACGCGCGACAGGTTGGAGCAGCGGGCCTGATGGTGATTCCTCGTGTCCTCTCACGGGGCTCGTCAGCCGCGGCACAGCGACATCACTTTGCCGACATTCTGAAGGCAGCGGACGGCCTGCCGGCAGTCATCTACAACAGTCCGTGGTATGGCTTTGAAACTCGGGCAGACCTGTTTTTTGATCTTCGTGCTGAGTTTTCCAACCTCGTGGGCTTCAAGGAATTCGGTGGCGCCAAGTCGCTCAGTTATGCCGCCGAGCACATCACGAACCGCGACAGTTCACTGACGCTGATGGTGGGAGTCGATACACAGGTTTATCACGGCTACGTGAATTGCGGGGCCGCCGGTGCAATTACGGGCGTCGGGAATGCCCTGCCGAAAGAGGTCCTGCGGTTGATTCAGCTGTGCACCCGGGCGGCAGCTGGTTGTGCAATATCCCGAAAACTGGCACAGGAACTCAGCGAGGCGCTGATGGTCCTGTCCACCTACGACGAAGGTCCGGATCTGGTTCTGTACTACAAAGCGCTGATGGTTCTGGAAGGACATCCGGAATTCGAACATCACTTCAATTCCGCCGATCGACTCAGCGACAGTCAGCGACAATTCCTGCAGACGCAGTGGCAATTGTTCCGCACATGGTGGTCCAACTGGTCCGGTGCTCAGGACGCCTGACGAATTTTCGACAGACACAGTGCGTGGCCGTCCTGCCTCTTACCCCCGCTTCATGGATCTCGCCATATGCGATCACTGTCCCGACTCCATGCTCTGATCCTGTTGAGTGTCCTCGGAGTTCCCATGCTGGCAAAAGCCGATGATGGTATGTTCCCGATGAGTGAACTACCGCGAATCAACCTTCGGGAGCGTGGCATCGAACTGACGGCCTCGCAGATTTTCAACCCCGGCGAGATCAGCCTGGTGGATGGAATCTGTCGAGTGAATGGCTGCACCGGGTCTTTCGTATCCAGCGAAGGCCTGATCATCACCAATCATCACTGCGCTTTTGACGCCATTCAGAAGGCCAGCACGCGTGAGCGCGATCTGCTGAACGACGGCTTCATCGCTCATACGCGGGAACAGGAAATCCCGGCCCCAGACTATCAGGTGCGGATTACCGAAGATTACCGGGATATCTCTGCTGACGTTCTGGCAGCGGTGCAGGACCACATGACCTTCCTCGAACGCACCAAAGCCATTGAAAAGCGTCGCAAAGAGCTTGAAATTCAGGCCGAACGTGACCATCCGGGACTGCGAGCCGAAGTTGCCGAAATGTTTGCCGGGCGCAGCTACGTCCTGTTTCTTTACACATGGCTGAAGGACGTCAGACTCGTGTTTGCTCCGCCGGCTTCCGTGGGGAACTTCGGTGGGGAAGTCGACAACTGGGAATGGCCGCGACACACCGGAGACTTCTCCTTCCTCCGTGTTTACACCGCTCCGGACGGCAGTTCAGCAACCTATGCCACGCAGAACATTCCCTACCGACCAAAGCGATTTATTCAGGTGGCCCCGGCCGGTGTCGATGAAGGGGATGCCGTTTTTCTGCTGGGTTACCCGGGACGGACCGCTCGCCATCGCACCGCCAGTTTCCTCCAGTATGAACAGAATGCGCGTCTTCCACTGACGGTCGAGCTGAATCAATGGCAAATCGCCGAGATGGAAAAAGCGGGAAGTGCCGACCGCGCTGTTGCCATCCAGCACGCATCACGGTCCAAGTCCCTCGCCAATGTGGAAAAGCGATCACGCGGGCAGCTGCAGGGCCTGAAACGGGCCAACATTGTGGAACTTCGTCTGCAGCAGGAAGCCGCGCTGCAGCACTACATCGACAGTGATCCACAGCGTCAGCAGAAGTACGGTCAGGTCCTGAAGAATGTGGCGGCTGTCTACAACGAAATGACGCTCGCGGCTCCACTGGAAATTCATCTTGTCCAGCTGCGACAGGCCTGTCGAGCTGCTGCTTTTGGTTTCTTCGTCATTGACGCTGTCTCTGAACGAGCAAAAGCGGATCTTGAACGCGAAGCCGTCTACATGGACCGCAACTTCACGCAGTCCACTCAGGAAATTCGCGTCGCCATGAAAGACTGGCATCCACCAACCGATCAGGTCATGCTCACCGGAATGCTGCAGCGTCTGAGTCGTATTCCCGCAGCAACTCAACTGCCCGGCCTGCAGGAGTTAATGAAGAATCCTGATGATATTCCGGCACTTGCAGCCACGCTCATCACTAAAACTCGTCTCGGCGATCAGGCCTTTCTTGACGAATGCCTGAAGAAAACCCCCGCAGAGCTCGCTCAGGTCAACGATCCACTCCTGCAGCTTTTACAAACACTGTACCCGGAATACCTGAAGCTCCGGGAACTCGACAAAACACGCGAAGGACAGCTGAACCAGCTCTACGGTTCACTGATCGAAATCAAACAGGAATTTCTGTCCAGCAACTTCGTGCCGGACGCCAACGCCACTCTGCGATTCACATCAGGACACGTCCGAGCGTATTCGCCCTCCGACGCTGTGATCCGCAAACCCATCTCAACACTCCGCGGCGTGATCGAAAAGACCACCGGCACGGAACCCTTTGTGACTCCTGAGGCCGTGCTGAAAAAGTACGCCGCCGGAGACTTTGGCCGCTTTCTGCACCCACGACTCGGACAGGTGCCCGTGGCCATCCTCTACGATACCGACACCACCGGTGGAAATTCCGGAAGTCCGGTTTTCAACGCGACCGGCCAGCTCGTAGGCGTCAATTTCGACCGCTGCTTCGAAGCCACGATCAATGACTTTGCCTGGAACGCCGACTACAGCCGCTCAATCGGTGTCGACATCCGTTATGTGCTGTGGATCACCGGAACCGTTTACGAGGCCCGACATCTGCTCACGGAAATGGGTGTGGATCCCTGAGTTCAGGGTCAGAAAAGGGGGCGGTCAGAAAAGGGGTAAGGAACAAATAGCCAAATGGCCCGAAGGGTGCTTCGCACTATTCGTTCCTGACCCCCTTTTCCGCCCTTGTCGCGTCCGGCGTCGTCTAAGAGACACGTGTCGCGACGGATTTCCACGAAATCAACTGTTTTTGGCCCCGATTTCACGAATCAGCCGTTGATTGTCAGGGAAATTTCCGGTTCCACCGGAGTTTTCTATCGACTCAGGAAATGACACAGTAGATTGGTTTGCCGATTCATTCTGAACGCGAATTCTGTCACACTAACGCGGGGGAATTCCAGTGAGTGCGTCACGAATGCTCACCGGAAGTGAACCCTCAAGGCCGCATCGGGCCTGCAGGACTGGCGATCATCATCGCCGTTTCCCGTGGCGTCCCGGCAGTTCACAGAAAACCAGAAGGTGCCTGCAATGCAACGGAATCCTGCCACCGGGACGTCCTATTCAGAAGCATCCGTTCGCCACAGAACCTCAAGTGCCGCCTTAATTCCAGCGAGGCTCGGCAGGGCGGCGACCCGACTGTCGAACGCCGCTGACGTACTGCTGGTCATTGTGTTGTTCAGTTGTCTGCCCGCAGTTGCACAGGGGCAGAATGCAGAGACGGACTTCGAAAACAAGATTCGGCCAGTCCTTGCCGAAACATGCTTTCAGTGCCATGGAGACACAAAGCAGGGGGGCGGCTTGAAAGTCGACTCTCGGCAGGCCCTGCTGCAGGGCGGCGACACGGGCGCAGCGATTGTTCCCGGAAATCCAGATGGCAGCCTGCTGATCAAGGCCATTGAACGCCATGCAGACGTCTCCGCCATGCCTCCTGATCAGGATCAGGCCCTGAGACCGGATCAGATCTCTGATTTTCGCAAATGGATTCAGGACGGTGCCGCGTGGCCCGCGGCGACCGCAAAATTTGAGAGTCGCCTGCACTGGGCTTTTCAACCGATTCAGTCACCGGAACGTCCACAGGTCCAGCGTCAGGATTGGTGTCGCACACCCGTTGACAATTTCATCCTGTCAGACTTTGAACGCCGCGATCTGAGCCCGGCACCTGAAGCCGACCGCAGGACCCTGATTCGAAGAGTCACCTTTGACCTGACTGGCCTTCCACCGTCCCCGGACGAAGTACGAGAGTTTCTGGAAGATCAGGCTACAAACGCTTTTGAAAAAGTGGTTGACCGTCTGTTGAGCTCACCGGCGTACGGCGAAAAATGGGGACGCCACTGGCTGGATGTGGTGCGTTATGCCGACACCGCCGGGGAAACCGCCGACTATCCCGTGCCCGTCGCCTGGCGTTACCGCAATTATGTGATTGATGCGTTCAATCGAGACATGCCCTATGACCAGTTTCTGAAGGAACAGATTGCCGGTGATATCCTCGCCCGACAAACCCCTTCCGACAGATATGCCGAGCAGGTCATCGCAACGGGTTTTCTGGCCGTTTCCAGACGCTTTGGATTCGACTCCGAAAACTATCATCACCTGACGATTCAGGATTCCATCGACGCCGTGGGACAGTCCGTCATGGGGCTCAGTCTCGGCTGTGCCCGTTGTCACGACCACAAATTTGATCCGATTTCCGCAGAGGATTATTACGCGCTTTACGGCATCTTTGACAGCAGTCGCTATGCATTTCCAGGCTCCGAACAAAAGCAACGAGTGCGTGCCATGGCGTCACTGGAAGCTCCCGAGATTTCTGAACTGCAGTGGCGGGAGTCTAACCGCCGAGTTGCGCAGCTGTCTCGGGAACTGAGCAGTCTGAATCGCCCAGTGCCCAGCGCCATTCTGCGATCACTGAATGACATGGACGGAGATTTCGAGTTGCAGGCCGCAGCCTCCGGCGGAAGTAACGGGGTACTCGTCCCACCATGGCACTACGAAGGGCTCGTCTCGGTCACAGCAGACGCCCAGAGTCCGTATCAGAATGTGTATCCCCGCGGTCGATTCGGCGTATCCATTCCGGCCATCCAGACACCGTGGCGAGTCTATCAGGCGGTTCATCTCACCAGCGCCGCGTCGTCCGGGAAGAGTGGATTCCTCAACCTCGACTTCCGTACGGGGTCAGAAACGGGCAGCGGTTTTCACCGGATG
The DNA here is from genome assembly GCA_903924405.1 of uncultured Planctomycetaceae bacterium. GTDB lineage: Bacteria > Planctomycetota > Planctomycetia > Planctomycetales > Planctomycetaceae > SXXK01. Next base: position 5,903 of record CAIYBH010000095.1, read on the forward strand.
ACTGTCGGGGATTCCCATGGAGCGAACGTGATTTCCGTCCTGATCCATGCGACCGAGGTGATCCTTGAGACTGCTGGCGCTACCCATTCGCTGGGAAAAATCACGCCGAACCAATGGTACAATCTGCAGCTTCGCCTGTCCGCGGACTCGGCCACCGTTTCAGGCAGTCTGGGCATGCCCGGTGCCGTGGCTGCGATTCCTGAAATTGCGCTGCAACGCCCGTGGAATGGCGACCTTCAATGGGTGGAACTGGGCGTTGACTCAGATGAGAGTGTGCTCCGCTCGTCACTGGCGTTCGATAACTTTTCGGTGGGGACAACACCATTTGACGAGGTCACGACTGAGTTGCCGTCGACTGAACGAGGTTCACCAGCTCTGACAGCGGAAGCGATAAACGAACGCCTGCGAACTCTCTCCGGGATCGACGGAGACTTCGAACTGCAGCAGGCCGAATCGCCACCATCCAGTCCGTGGAATCCGGGCCCGAACAGTGTTGTCAAACTTCAGAAGGCTTCGCAGAGCCCCTACGAAAACCACTATGCCGCCGGAGGTCTGGGGATTCATCTGCCGAACCGCGCTGAGTACGATGGTTTCGGGCTCACGCTGCCACCGACGGCTGCGGACGCAACCGGCGTCCTGTATACCGCATTTGATTTCCGCTGTGCTGATGCCACCCGTGGAGGCTCCGGGTCGTGGCGCTTTTACGTGGGGCATGGGCCAGGCAATTCTGCAGCACTCGAATTCTTCTTTAATGGTGCGGAATTCTTCCGTCGCAGCGGAGCGGCCATCGACAGCGTGGCTTCACTGCAGACCGGCCATTGGTATCAGGTGCAGGTCCAGCTGAACACGCAGACCAGAACTTACACCGGAGTGCTGCATGATGGTGCCAAAGAGATTTCGTTCGGTGGTGAAGTTGTATCGGGATGGGATGGCGCGATTGACTATTTGTTCATCGACAGTTACGGACACGTGGGTGGGGTACGGCCCGCGCTGGATGCTGACAACTTCGTGTTCCGGGCGACACCGCTCAACTCATTCAGCGATCGAGTCCGGGATGTTGCGTCCGTCGATCAGCGGCGCTCTGAAGTGCTGCAGTTAAGAAGTCAGTTGGCAGCACTGCAGGGCAGGGCAGAGGCACTGGAAAAAGAACTCAGAATGCTTCTGGAAAATGGTCCCGGCCAACTGGCCTACGCCATGGCGGAAGGCACACCGCATGATGTAAGAATTCAGCGACGTGGAGAACCGACGCAACCGGGCGACAGCGTGCCACGAGGCTTCATCCGTGTGCTGGGCCAGCCTGAGCTTCCGGAAGGCACACGCGGCAGCGGTCGGCTGGAACTGGCCAACTGGCTGACACGACCGGATCACCCTCTAACCGCTCGAGTGATGGTCAACCGCATCTGGCAGTACCACTTTGGCCGTGGTTTGGTGAGTACCCCAAACGACTTTGGTGTACGTGGTCAGGCCCCATCGCATCCCGAGCTGCTGGACTATCTGGCGACAGAATTCCGCAACAGCGGCTGGTCAGTGAAGTCTATGCATCGCCTGCTGTTACTCAGTGCCACATGGCAGCAGAGCTCCCTGGATGACGGTTCCGGCAGCCCCTCTCCCGCGGAGGAAAATCGGTTTCGGGGATTCGCTCGACGGCGACTGAGTGCGGAAGAAATCCGCGATGCAATTCTGGCGGTCACCGGGGAACTTGACCGAACACCGGGGGAGTCGCATCCGTTCCCGTCGCCCGTGTCGTGGGGGTACTCCCAGCACGGCCCATTCTCGGCCGTCTACGACACCAACCGCCGCAGCGTCTACCTGATGACACAACGCCTGAAGCGTCATCCGTTTCTGGCCTTGTTCGACGGAGCCGATCCGAATTCTTCAACAGCGCTGCGTGCCGGGACCACTGTTCCGACGCAGGCCTTGTTCTTTCTGAATGATCCCGTGATTCACACGGCCGCGAAGAACTGGGCTGACAGGCTTCACCAGAGCTCCCTGTCGCTGCCCGAACAGATTCAGCTCGCGTGGAGCACTGCACTGAATCGCGAGCCGGACGCTCAGGAGTTGCAGGAGGCCCAGGCGTTCCTCACGGAATACAACGCTCAGACCGGACAGACGGCGACGAAAGAACAGCAGGTCGCCGCCTTTTCTGCCCTGCTGAGAACTCTGATCGGAAGTAACGAATTCCTCCACGTCGACTAACCCTCCTTCGATCCTGGCTGTTCAGCCTCCTTCAGATCACCGCATGGCACAGGGCACTACTCCCATGAGCAATCCAGAATTCATGTCGCAAAGCCGCCGCAGCGTATTGCGATCGATGGTCGCCGGATCG
>CAIYBH010000096.1 GCA_903924405.1 uncultured Planctomycetaceae bacterium
CCTGCAGTTGCTGGACTGGACGGGGCGACAATTGCGTCGGGACAAGCCGGGAGTGATCTCTAGCGATCTGAAACCGATCATGGAGCGACTGGACTGCACCGTAGAATCCTGGCTGGACCTCGTGCAGAACTTCCGCCGTCGATTTCGAACGGAAGCTGGGAGTCCGGAGGCTCTTGTCGGAGTCAGTACGCTACGCCGGAACTGCCGTATAGCCAACCACAAAAGTTGATCGCTTCGGGCGTTCAATACCTTGTCACGGACTGCCTTACAACGTTTGCTGTTCGGCCCTTGTGTTGATACGTGGAAACCCATGCCTAAACGTTCGGCGTTGTTCGGGTCCGGCGATGGAGCATGAAGCCGAGTATTCCGATGCCGGGCCCGAATCAAGTTTTGCGAGCGGCTTACTTTTTCTTCAAAAACGGCACTGGCTTCAGCTCGACCATTTTCACAGACTGCAGGTACTCCAGCACCGCCTGCGCGTCATCGCCGCCCACCTGAGCATGAAAGTGCAGCCCAAATCCGTGCGGGCCTTTCGCGTCAATCAACGCCGGCTGCAGCGTCAGGAAACTCTTCACCACCTCCAGTTGACCCAGCATCGCTGCACAGAAAATGTCAATCCGCGCACCACGCTCCAAAAGAAATGTCACGATGTCCCGACGTCCCATGTGGGAAGCCCCACCCAAAGCAGTCTCAAAATCACCGCCGCCCCAATCCACTGCTCCATTTAACAGCCCGGGCTCACGCTCCAGCAGCGTCTTCGTCATATCCAGCTCAGAATGCGCAAAAATCACAAAATCCTGCAGCATCAGCCGACTGATCTGCTCCTTCTTCCACGACGGACGAAACTTCGGAGCCTCATAGTCGCGTTCAAAGGCCATCTCAACGGGGCCTGACGGTGGTGTGACCGCAACACCTGAGGCGGAAGTTCACCGCCGGCTTCTGATCACTCTGCTGCGCTTGCACTGCTGCCACCCCTGTCCCTGCGGCGAGTACCGACGCCCATGTCACAAAGCCACGCCGATCCAAACTATTCTTACTCATCAAAACACTCCGCAAAAACCAAAAAACCAGCGATGCCTTCACGAGCATACCAGTCCGCAGGCCCAAAAAACAACACTCGACGAATCAATCAGCAGCGAGAATACTTATCAACCCTTTGCCGGCAGAATTCCGGACGCCGCCCAAAGCACTCCACCGATTCTTCAGGCTCTGCATCACCCTGCCTCGTCCAATATGTCATCTTCACCGGGTGCGAAACAACGCTTTGCCACAATAAGTTCGGACACAACGGGGCCCCACAATCGCCCCCAGCGGTATGTCGATCTCGCATTTCGACACCAGCATGAAAAATCGCAGCCGGCCCGAGTTCAACACCAATTGGCGATTCCCTCGCCGCCGCATCCCCCAACGACGATATCCGTCCACAGAAATTGCTCCTGCCCCCTGACGTAGAACGTCTCACCGACTTGCATTCACTTCCGCCGCCCACCACAACGCAACCCCGCGAAGCCAGTTGGCTGGGACCTGCAGCAAGCCAATTGCCACGAAGGTTGCCGAAACCATCTGACACGCCCGAAAAACGAACTGCGGCCGCACCAGTCAGGCCTGCCCACTCACTCGCAGCAGATTTGTCCCCGGTTGTTCCACCGATGCCGAATTCCCCGCATCAGCAGCGCACAGTCAAACTGCACAGAACCCGGCGGGAACACCGCAGCATCCTGAAAATAGCTGGACGACATACGGTCAACCTTCAACGCCTCTACGCTCCAGCTTTCACACGCCAGCTCGATCCCATGATACTGCCGGCCTGACGCATCGGCGGAATATCCGAGAGCCCCGGCTTTAAAGAAGTCTGACGCAGCCTGCAAGTCGCCAAACACGGACCCCGCCGGCCAATCACTGACCACGGCCCCGGACACATGAATCGTGGTCCCGTCTCTCACGGATCGAACGTCAACGGATACCCCCAGCGAGGACTCCGTAACGCGAAATTCCGCCAGCCGCTGAACCACTGGAAACACCAGCCCTCCTGCCAGCACATTCCATCGCGAATCTGTGTGGCGTCGTGGAATAAAAACGCCTTCCCGTACTCCACCCGCCTCATCCCACTCCACTGCAATGCGATGCGCTGCATTCTCGGACCGCAATCCCCATGGTATTCGCAGCCACGACGGCCGCATTTGTCCAAGCCGAATCAGACACACACCCCCCATCGCATAACCACTTGCCAGTTTTGGCCGAAACGGCGCCGGCAGAACACGCGAGACCACCTGCGGATCAATCCGATAATTCGCCAGAATCCGCCGCTCAATCACGCCGGAAATCGCTGCCAGTGACATGGGGGCTCCGTTTCCTTCAGGTCCTCAGGCGTCTGTCACATCATGATTTCCCAGCAAGGTAACCGCAGAATTCCGGAAAAGCCAACATTTCACAGACAGCCCTGCAGGAATCACAGGGTCCAGATGCGGCATGGGACATAGGGGACACATGGGACCAATACGACCCTAAAGCTATGGCGGACTGGCTTGCTTCAGCTTGAGCCCCATCATCCCGAACACTTTGTTTGGTCGGGATGTGATACCCAGACCGCCGGACAACAACCGACAGCATCGCTTCCCAAAACATGGCTGCTCCAGCGTTTCCCAGTCAAATCCACCTCAATCCATTGACATGGATCGATGGCCCACTGTGGCCAAATCTGGTAGGCTCAGCAGCAAATCGCACCCGTCGTCGCCCCCCTGAAGGATCTATCTGCCATGTTCTGCCCCGGGCTCCGCCACCTGCTGCCTGTGCTGCTGATTCTCGCCAACACCGCAGCTTCAACCATTGCTGCCGAATGGCAGATCCCGCTGGCTGGCAATACCTTCCGCACCGCCCCGGAACCCGGTGGCCGAGGACTGCGACGCAACGCCGAGCTGGAATGGAACAGCAAAGACGAAGTCTGGACGGTCTACTTTCATATCAGCCAGCCCGCCACGCTGAAGCTCAGCCTTGAAGCCGACGTCCAGCATGCGTCCGAGCTGCAAATCACAGTTGGCGAGTCCGTCTTCAATGTCAGCCTCCCGGGCAAAGCGTCCGCACCAACAGCCATCGGCGATCTGCAGCTGGCAACCGCTGGCTACGTCAGGGTCGACCTGCAGGGAACCTCGCGCACCGGCAGCTCCTTTGGAATCCTGCGACAGTTACTGGTGCAATCTGATACCCCGGGTCTGAAACTGGACTTCGTCCGCAATAACGAAGGCAATATGTTCTATTGGGGACGTCGCGGACCCTCGGTCCATCTCGGCTACACGGTGCCTCGTGATCTTCCACTGGAATATGCCTACACCGAACTCACCGTGCCCACCGGACAGGATACCATTGGCTCTTACTTCATGGCCAACGGCTTCAGCGAAGGCTACTTCGGCATGCAGGTCAACAGTGCGACAGAACGTCGCATTCTGTTTTCCGTCTGGAGCCCCTTCAGTACGGACGACCCTAAATCCATTCCCCCGGAACAGCGGATTGTCACCGTTTCTCGCGGACCTGATGTGCATATCGGCGAGTTCGGCAATGAAGGATCCGGAGGCCAAAGCTATCTGGTGCACCCATGGAAGGCGGGTACCGTCTGCCGTTTTCTGACCCGCGTACAACCTGAGGAAACCACCCAAACCACCACCTACACCTGCTGGTTCTCCGACACCGCAGACGGTGAATGGAAACTGATCGCCAGCTTCCGGCGCCCACAAACTAACACCTCACTCAAAGGCTTTCACTCGTTCCTCGAGAACTTCGATCCTGCCACCGGTCATATCACTCGTCGAGTCCATTACGGCAACGTCCGAGTCCGTGACACAAAAGGCCAGTGGCATGCCTGTACGAAAGCCCGGCTGACTGTCGACGCCACGGGCAGTCAGCAGCACCGACTGGACTTCACCGGCGGCGCTGAAGACAACCACTTCTTTCTGCAGAACTGTGGCTTCTTCAGCAGCCATGCGAAAGCCGGTGACCAGTTCGAAATCAAAGCCATCGGCTCGCCCCCCATTCTGCCTGCCGACAAATAAATCTCATACCACCGTCGCCAGACACCACCCCCTGCAACTGCCACTGAAAATCCCTCACTTGAACAAGGGATTGATGCAACGAAAAACACAGCGAAAATGTAACGCTGGACGTCAGTCGCGATGACAAATGGCTGAATTTGAAATGCTCATCATTAGCCTGACTCGAGCGCCCGCTGACATTTTCCTGTCATCGATTGACACAAGAAGCGTGGTGACCGAGAATTTCAGGGGATCGCGTGCGACCCGTTCATCACTTCGCATCGAAGACCTGTTAGCCACCCCCTTCACACCGTGCTGGAGCCCCTCAGGGGGATGGTCACAAAGCCACGCTTCGGATACAACGAACGAATGGCACCGACAGTTGTTAGAGATGGCCCTTTCCGCTTGTTCTTCTTCTCCCGGGAACAGCCTCGCATCCATGTTCACGTCGCCCACCCGGACGGTGAAGCGAAGTTCTGGCTCACACCTGCCGTTCATATTGCCACGTCTACCGGATTGACAGCTCGCCAGCTTGCTGATGCCCAGGCCGTCGTCAACAGCCACCTCAAGGAGATTCAGGATGCATGGTCTCATCACTTCGGCAGTTGAAGTCACCAATATCTCCAGGCACGGGTTCTGGCTTCTTCTGGACGAAGAAGAACTACTTCTTCCGTTTGAGCAGTTTCCCTGGTTTAAGTCTGCCACTGTTGAGCAGATCATCAATGTAGAGCAGCCTTCAGCAGGGCACCTTTACTGGCCTGCGCTCGACGTCGATCTGGCCGTTCAGTCCATTCGGCAGCCAGAGGCATTTCCGCTCATCGCCAGGTCGTGATGGGACGGGCCAACAGGGACGACGGGGCCATCTGGCCCCTCCCCCCCCATTTTCACCCCATTTTCAAGATCCGCACGGCACCATGGTCAGATTCCATTGACACGGGAAGGAACAGACTTTCGTGC
>CAIYBH010000097.1 GCA_903924405.1 uncultured Planctomycetaceae bacterium
AACGCCTGCAGAATCGCAGTGATAAACATGGACCAGATCGTCAGCGGCATCCGGAACAGGGTCATCCCCGGTGCTCGCATGTTGATAATCGTCGTCATGTAGTTCACTGAACCCATCATCGATGACACACCAACCAGCGTCAGCCCGAACAACCACCAGGTCTGAGCGGCTCCGGAACCGGGCGCCGCAGCAGCCAGGTCACTGAGGACAGGGTATGACGTCCAGCCGTTGCCCGGCCCAGCAGTCGGGCCACTCGCCACAAAGCTCACCCCGAAACAGAACATTGCCGGCCACATAAACCAATAGCTCAACATGTTCAATACCGGAAAGGCCATGTCGTCCGCACCAATCTGCAGCGGAATCAGGAAGTTCCCGAACGCACCGGCCAGCACAGGAATGATGACCAGAAAGATCATCACCGATGCGTGCATGGTGAACAACATGGTGTAGAACTCCGGACTGATCTGCCCGCCTTCACCATGGAACAGCCCGAACACACGCCCAATCAGTGGCATGCTCTCCCACGGGAAAGCCAGTTGCCAGCGGACCGCGAGAGCCAGCGCACCACCCACCATCAGCATGAGGATGGTGGTGATGAGAAACTGAATCCCGATGACCTTGTGGTCCGTCGAGAACACGTACTTCTGAATAAAGGTCTGCTCATGGTGTCCATGAGCATGATCATGCGAATGATCGTGCGTATCAAGGGCTGGTGTAATCGTCGCCATTGTTGTTTACCGCCTGAAATCCAACCAATCCAAAACAGAAGTCCACTCTGCCTGCCACACTATTCAGCAGACGATTCACCGTCCGCTACTCCGTCTTCATTCTGCTCAACCTCAAGACGAGTGAGATACTCGTCCACACCCTTCTGCGAGTCTGCGATGATTCGGGCTTTCATCTTATAGTGGCCCCAACCGCAGAGCTCTGCACACAACAGCTCGTACTCGCCCGCTTTCTCGATCTCAAACCAGACCGGAATGATCAATCCGGGTACAGCATCCTGCTTCACACGCAGTCGAGGCACGAAGAACGCATGCTGTACGTCCTGCGTGCGGAGGTTGATCATCGTCGGAACCGCCGCGGGCACATGCACTTCGTTCACGAAGTACAAATCCCCAGGCTGCGGCTCATTCATCAACTTCGTTCCCGGCTTCGGGTACCGAATCCGCCATTCAAACTGCCGTGCCATCACTTCAGCAACCGGCGAATTCTGAACCGAGTCGGGGAACTTCGACAGTACGCGGATGTCGGCCAGCACGTCCAGCTGAGTCAGCGAGATGAACACCAGCACGAAGGCCGGCACGATCGTCCAGATGATCTCAAGCTTGTGGCTTCCATGTGAAAACCATGCCTTCTGACTGCTACCCTTTGTCGCCCCTTTCCAGAGAGCGTAGCCAAGTGCCGCCTGCGTGCCGACGAATGTTACCGTCACAATGATCAGGATGAGATAGAAGAGCCCATCGATCTGGTGGCCGAGCGTTGACAAAGGCGCACTCGGGAACCACCAACCGCGTGATGGTGCAATCAAACACACGTACAACGCCACCAGTGGCCAGAACCAGAAAAACAATGCCCAGAACTTTTTCACGGATCACTTCTCCATCCGAACCAGTTGACCGCAGAACTCCCCAGAACGCCTCGACTCACCACGTCCAACCCTCAGTCACCAGCCTCAGCAGGTGCTGCTTCCGCCGTGGTCGCAGGTGCGGCAGCAATGGCGCCCGGCTCGGATTCAAACTGCAGACTCAACAGATAATTGACAATGTTCCAGATGTCTTCGTGAGGAGTATTCTTAAACGACGGCATTCGCGAACCCTTGATGCCTGCGTGAATTCTGCAAAACAGATCAATCGGACGTCGTCCGCCTCGGAAAATCCCACGCTGCAGGTTCCGTGGCTGGTTGAGGTTGTCCCATTCGTCATGCAAGCCTGCTTCTTTGTACAACTCCCCCGAAACCGGGTTCTTCTCAAACGCCAGAGTCTGCGGTCCGTTCCCGGCACCATCAACCCCATGACAATCCGCACAGTTCAGGGTGCTGCTCAGGTACAACGCACGCCCCCGACGACGGGACTCGGGTGAATCAGGAACTCGCGGTACCGTAGGAATGATCTTCGCATCTTCCGTATCAGCCGCCGTCCACACCTCACCCAACTCATCCCCGAGCGAGTCTGCAGTCGCAGGGAACTCGTCCTTCAGGAACTCATTCAACTCCTGCACAATATCCAAACGCTTTTCGTCCTTCAGGCGATCGCTGACCGACTTTTCTGAGTAGTCAGACGCAAGTTCATTCACGAGTTTCCGCTCATACTCACCCCTCATGGCGAGGAACCGCACGTACTCCACGATGGCGTGCAACTCCTCATCCTTCATCAGCAGAAATGAAGGCATGTAGGTTCCCGGAATCCCGTACTTCAACACCCGCAGAAGGTCTTCGCGGCTTACTTTTGACTGGTCATTCGTGGACGTGAACTTGAACACACCATGACGGTAGTCACGGGGCTTCGGGTTCAGGTACTCAGCCGTCGGCCCCTTGCCGTCCCCGGCAGTTCCGTGGCAGTGGCTGCAGTGACGCATGTACAAAACACGTCCTGACTGCAACGCCGTTCCACCATCGATGGCACACAAATCACCGCTGACTGGAGCTTTCTCAGGCAAAGACGCCAATATGGCTTCACCAGTCTGAGCATCCCACTTCGTGATGGCAACAGTCTGGCCTGCCCCCTCACCTGTGATGAACTGCACACTGCCAGCCTCAACTGGGAGTGATTTCCCTTCTTCAGACGCGAAGCGTATCCGAACTTCCGTCTCAGTCGAGGCGACCGCTTCCACTCTGGCAGACGCCCCGCCCCACTCCACCGGCAGTTTTAACCACGCCTTCAGTTGCTGCGGATTACCGAAACGACTGTCAAGTGTGGGTTTCACACCCGGCGCAGCATCCGTACCTTCCTGCGCTTCAGCAATCAGAGACTCAGTCTTTGCGCTGTAAGCGAATGAGGAATCAAATTCGGAGCAGCCGCTGACTGCCGCTGTCAAAAGACAACCAAGGCCCAGATTCTTCAGGCTGAACGCCTTTGAGTTTTCCATTGCCCCAATCCAACAGTTGAAACCTAAACCACGAACCGGCATCACAGCTTTAACAAATCCACTGGATAATCAATCTTCATGTCGGTCACTTCGCCAGCCTTGATCTCCACAGCCAACTTGCGCTGCACGAAATTTCCGTTGGCAGCCTCGTGCCACACCACAAATGTGTGCTCTCCAGACGGAAGATCTGCGATCGAAAACGCGCCGTTCTCGTCGGTGACCGCTGCGTAGGGATGGTCGAGCGGCAAATGCCACGCATTCATCCACGCGTGATAGTCACATTTCACCGCCAGCGGCACCGACTCAGACTTCCTGTACACAATCTCAAGTTTACCATCCCGATCCATCGGCGCAACCCCTGAGTTCACAGACTGGTTCTTCGCCGGGTAGGTGTGGGTGTTGTGCGCCACTGCGTCGTTACTCAAAACACGCACAACCTGATTGACCGGAAGCACAACACTGTGCGGGTAAAACCGACAGTTCTTCTGGTCAAACATAAACGGTTCCGCTGCCTCAGCCGGTGCCTTGCCGCCCTTTGGCGCCTTCGCAAGGTAGACGAATGCATTGGCTACTCCACCATCCGCACTGAAAACCAGACGTTCATCCGGCACGTCGACAGCCGCACAAACTTCCTTATCTTTGATATTGTCTCCCTGCTTCACGATCAAGGGCAGAGCGGGAACAGCCCCGGTCAGAATCAGCCTGCCAGTGAACGAGCCGTACGTCACTTCACCAGCCTCGGCCGAATCCGTTGCTGCTTCAGCCTCAGCCTCGCCGCCCGCAGCGACAAACGTCACCTCAGGCACAACCGTCGCACCACCACCAAAGTTCCCGCATCCAGTTGCGCCAGCCGACAACGCCGCTGCGGTGATGACGAAACACGGTCTCCGGAATATCTCTATCATGGTTACTCATCCCCTCCCGCCGCCGGTGCAGCCGGCGCTGTTGCCGCCGCTGGAGGCTCATAGACAGTGGGCCCGACATTCTCCAACAGCTCCGAATAATTCAGCAGAGCGTCCCTGACCCCAACCACATGGGCATCCGGATCACCATGGAACTTATCCGGGAATTGTGTCGCATTCTTCGCGAAGTTGACGGGCATGGACGTGTAAGGCGTAATCCACGCTGGCTTGTACAACCAAAGCTTCACCCAATCCGGACGCAGTCGGTTCTGCACATCAATCAGGTTTGGCCCCTGAATGTCCTTCGACGGATCGGACGCCTTGAACTTCCTGCCCCCAACCGAATGGCACTTGATACACAGTGGACCATTCAGCAGCGACCACGACTCGTGCAGATAATCCTGACCCTCGCTCAGACCGCCAGCCGCAACCAGCTCCTGCCGTCTCTGCTGCAGATAATCCGTATCCTTCGGACCCTGTTCCTCATAAGGATACACGGCACCATCCACCGCAGCGAAGTAATTCGCAAGGGTTCGAGCTTCTTCCTGGCTGAGGTTGAACCGAGGCATTCTCAACACAGTCGTGTAACGAATCTTGCCGGGCTCAAGCAGGAAGGAATACAACCACGAAGTCTGAACTTTGAAGCCTTCCTGATACAGTGGAGGAGGAGACGCCTGCCATGCCAGCTTCCGCTGATCAAAGCGGTACGTCAGCAGCCTGTCCACAAGCAACTCAGCAAACTGTCCACCTCGCGGCTCCTGATAATCCACCAGACGACTCTCTGCAAAGCTCACAGGAGCCCCTGGCAGCAGTCGCTTCGCCTCGTCACCGGAACCAAATTCAACCGGCTCCCACACCTCAAAGCCGTACTCTCTCAACTCCGGATCTTCTTCTTCCGGATCCGGTCGAGAAGACACCATACCGTGGAAGCTTGCAATCGGCAGGTCAACCTTCTGGTCATCAACCACAAACTCCTTCGTCGCACCAGTCAGGCCCTGACGTGGAGGACGCATTTTCAGCAACATGTCCAGAGCCGCCTGGTGATCTCCAGCGTCCAGCGGTGTCGAATCAATACCAGCAAGGTCGGCTGCAAAGGTGATCTTCGGTAACTCAACCACATGACACCCTGTGCAGTTGTACTTGGCCAGCAGAAACTCGCCTTCAATACGAGTATTCTCACGATCGTCTGGCTGATACACATACTCCGAGGCCGGCGGGTCAGCCACGAGGCCCAGCACAAAGGTGGCGATCGCCTCAATCTCGTCTTCCTTCAGAGGGAACTTCGGCATCCGCAGACGCTCGTCATACCCTTTGGTCTCGGTCTTCTGGTAGTCATAGGTGCGAGGACCTCGCAGCTTTTGCCAGATAAATCCCGGGCGTCCATGACGCTGAAGACTGTCATAGAAAAAGCTGGCAGCCATCTCAGCCGCTTCTTCCTCTTCGGTGAACTGTCCCATTTTCGCACCGCCGGCAGTAGCCTTCTTGCGGCCCGTGATCACTCGCTCAGCCGTAGAGCTGAACTCAGATCCTGCCGCTTCGCCGTGATGATGCAGATACTCTTCAATGTGCTCGAAGCCCAGTTTGCTGGTGTCCTTGCGGCCCCAGTCCTGAAGAGCCACACCAATCGGCCGTGCATCTTCGTAGCCCGGCATATCATGGCAGGCGTAGCAACCATACCGGGAGATGGTCTTCTTCCCGACGTACTGCAGTTTCATATCACGCCACGTCGCAGCATCAGCAACAGCAGCAGCATCCTCAGTGGCGAGCACTGCCTCATCTCCGATGACATCCGCCTTCTTCTGGGGGAACTTCATCGTGCTGAGGATCTCTTTGGCTGCATCGTCGCCAAACCGACTCTTCTTCAAATACAAAGCAACCAACTTGTCCAGCTCGGCATCCTCGACAGAAGCTACCGGGAACTGACCTGGTTCACCCTGTGCAAGGAGAAACGCGGTGATATCCGCAGCCGGATCAATCTCCGTGGTCCCGTCGACATCGAGGTATGCATCCAGATACAAGTTGGGCATACGGGTCCGAGCATGGTGGCGCTCCGGCTCCCGAATCCACGTATACAACCAATCGCTGAACGCAGGATCATCCGCGTTGCGCTTTAACTTCAGATGAATGTCGCTGATGTTTGGTCCGAAGTCCGCCTTCGACTCAGGCACAGCAGAATGTGCGTGGCATGCAAGACAACCACGCTCAGTAAACAGCTTTGCACCGCGCTCGACATCAGGGGTGTATCCCTCTTTTGGTGCGAGCAAATCAATCGGCTGAGACGTCTGGAGCAGCACACGAGCAATCCCCTCGAGCTCAGCCGCTTCAAACTTCTTCGTCTGATCCGCATCAGTCGCCGATAAGTGATCCGTCAGGCTGAAGAACTGAGGCATTTTTGTCGTAGGACGATATCGCCCGGGAATCTCAGTCCAATACTGAATCCAGTCCTGATTGGTCTTAGAGGCGATGTGACGCAGGCTCGGCCCCACCTTTCGCAACTTTCCCGCATGCTGGGTCGCGTCAGCAGCAATTCGTTCCGCGTCTTCTTTCGTCTGCGGCTCCACGCGACGATCGGGTCCGATTGCAACGCCGGCGTCGTAGCCATGGATCTCGTGACAGCCATAGCAACCATACTTCTGGAGAAGTTGGTCCCCCTTAACAACTTTCGGTGCGGTCGCTCCAAAGCGAGGATTTACCCCTAATTCGGTTACGTCGTGATGACACTTGATACAGGTCGACTCGACAAACCGAGCCGGCTGCATCGGGTACTCCCAGAAGTGATTGGGATGAAACCCGTATTCCTCATGCCAATGCTCCGAGATGTGCGGGTCGTTGGGAGTGTGCTCAGCGTTCCCAAAGCTCGTTCCAGATCCCTGCCCCTCATGGCAGATCGTGCAACCGAATGTCGCTACTGGGTGAGGGCTGGAAGCTGAACAATACAAGGCTGTATTCGGATGAGTCGAATAAGGCTGCGGGAACTCTCCCTGCTTCACCCAGTCCTCGACGTCATTTCCCTCCGGATGGCCCGGCGGAAAGGCCGGAACGCCCCCGGTTGCAGTCTTGTCGATATTCTGGTGGCAGGTGCGGCACCGGTCGAACCTGGCAATCTTGCTCATCCCGAGCGTAATCTTGAGCTTGGGTACCCAGTCCTGCACCACTTTCAGGTGTGAGTTAAAGCCATCAATGATGGGCAATTCCATCATCGCACGCTTCCACGCCGACACCTTTGAAGACGGTTTGATGTTCTCAAGAGAAGCTCTGACACGCTCAACCTCGGCTGTCAGCTTCGTCATCGCTCCCTGCAGCTCGTCGTGCTTCGCAGACACCGCTTTCGACTCCGCCACAAGTGCGTCAAGTTCGCCCTTTGCCTTGTCGAGCTCCCGCTGACGCTCCTCACAGAGTGCCTGACGAGCACTGAACTCGTCCATCCGCGACTTCAAGACAGCTTCTGGTAGTCCATCGCGAACGGCCAGATCGTAATTGGCGCGCGCCTCATCGCGGTCTGAGTTGCGGAATTTCAGGTTTCCTTCGAGCGACTCAACCAGCCGCTCCTTCTCCTGCAACTCGGTGAATAATCGAGCCTTCTCAGCCTTCTGAGTCGACAAATCCGCGTCAGCCTCGCTGAGCTGCTTTTCCAGCTCAGTCCGCTGGCTGACGAAATCCGTCGATTGCAGCCGGTTAAGCTCCTCCTCGCGAACAGCGGCCTCAATCCGGAATACATTCCGTTGAATTGACCGCCACTCGTCTGCCTGATCCTGCTTCAGCATGGAATACACTGACAGCAGAAGCACAACACTGCTGATGGCAAACACTACGTTGAGTGTTTTCTGATTCCAACGAAAATCGTCTGTAGCTGGCATAGCTCTGGCCTGGCCTTCCGCCCGTGGTCAGCAGGGATTTTGAAATGAACCAAAACTCATCTACAAGAAGAACCGCCGGGCTCTTCAGATATTAAAGAACCATTCTGGAATTCCCACGATGTACTTCAGTGAGAACGCCCATCGCAACAACATCTTGATAGGCAGAATGGCCATCCACAGGATCAGATTGGAAAACACAAGGAACCGCAGAACACCCATGCGTACGAAGTATGTCCTGAGCACCGTCACCCCAAGAATTGGCGGCAACACCATAAAGTAACCCAGAATCAACAGGATCCCCGGCCCTTCACGCAGCAGAATTGTCGCCAACCCCGACCCCTTTGGCAGTCCTTTGCCAAGGCCGTTCCAGAAGAACTCACTCAGGTTGATGTTGTTTGCCGCCTCAACCTTGTGCACGTCCCAGTACTCGTAGATCCCGAAGAAGTTCCAGTTGGGACCACGAAGGAAGGTCCCCAGCACGATCAAAGCCACCCACAGCGGCAGGAACCCGAACAGAAACGTGGTTACCGCAAAGGAACGCTGCTTGAATGTGTAATACCCATTGCCGAGCTTGTTGAAGTCGATGTAAGGAACGGCCATCAGGCCCCCGAGAATAATGCTCGGCAACACCACCCCGGCAAGCCACGGGTCAAAATAAACCAGCATCTCCTGCAGACCAAGAAAGTACCATGGTGCCTTGGACGGGTTCGGGGTCTTGACCGACGACCCCGGTTCTTCCAGAGGGGCTTTCAATGCGATCCCCCAGAAGATCAGGACGGCGGTCAAAACCACCATGCAGATCAGCTCGGTGTACACAAGGTCCGGCCACACCAGCACCTTCTCGTTGTCTTCCTGCTCAAACAACGGCCTGCCTTCATCAATTCGCCGGTCGTTGTCAACCGCCCGACGGAAGTAAATCCATGTGCAAAACGCCAGAATGAAAAGCATGGCCACAATCGGCACGTTGTCCGGTTTTCCGACAATCGCACGGAAGTCGAAGTCTGTCAGGCTCAGGCCCATGAAAATCAACGACACGTTCAACAGGATGAACGAGACACGTGGCTTCGTCCACCACTCCCGCAATGCGATCATTGCCCACAGGCCAACGATCGACAGAAAGAAGTAAAGTACGGGGTTGGAAAAATACCGGTCGAAAGGCGTCTTGAACGCCTCTGGCAACGAGATCAGGAAACCCTCTGGAGGGTAGGTGAAGTGGTAGGCAGATACCATCATCAGGACTGATGAATACACCGCCCAACCAGTGGCTTTGGGCAAGCCATTGGCGTACTCACCGTCCTCACGATAGCTTCTGATGGTCCAGAAGAAGTTCATCAGGAACAGCAGCAAATAGTACCAGCCAAGACCGATCAAAACGCTGGATGTCAGATCGGGATGAGCATTCAACATGGACAACCACCCGGCTTACAGACTGCGGAGACCACTTAAACCACGCCCGCGACAGCAATACAAACTTACTGCCGCTTACCTACCTGATCCACCACTACAGTGGTTGGCTGATTCCACCGTCCTTGCGGACGCGCCAGAAGTGAATCGCAATCAAGCCACTCACCACAAGCGGAATCGCCACACAATGAAGAATGTAAAACCGATTCAGTGTCGCCTCACCCACGAATCGCCCGCCAAGCAACAAAAACTTGGCGTCGGACGCGTTGGTGATCAACTCGTAGCCACTGGTATTGAACACCTGGAAGCCCGGACCTTCGACACCAAGGAAAGGTGTCGCCTTGGCCATGTTTGAGCCCACGGTGATGGCCCAGATTGCCAACTGGTCCCAGGGAAGCAGATACCCGGTGAATGACAGCAGCAGCGTCAACACCAGCAGCAGCACACCAATCACCCAGTTGAACTCACGCGGCGGCTTGTAGCTACCCGTCAGAAACACCCGGTACATGTGCAGCCACACGGTAATCACCATCGCATGAGCACCCCAGCGATGGATCTCGCGCATGATGCCCAGCGTCTGCACATCGCGCAGAGCCTGAATGTCATAAAACGCCCATTCCAGCGTCGGCCGATAGTAAAACATCAGCAACACGCCGGTGATCGCTTCCACCAGAAACAGGAAAAAGGTGATCCCACCCATGCACCAGGTGTAGGACAACGCAATTCCCTGCTGTTTGATCGAAACAGGATGCAGGTGCAGAAAGAAGTTGGTGAGCATCACCACAACGCGGTTTCGACGATCCGTGGGAGCCGGATGCCGAAACACACTCTTCCAGATCTGCGAGTTTCGAATGTATTCGCCTACAGACACGTGAAGCCCTCAGTTTGTCCGTTGAACTTTGTTCTCTGCCAGTCGCCAACGCACTGCAACTGACCCACCCAGCGACCAACCTTCAGCCAATACCCACGAAGGACGATGGATTCGTCCACTGCCCGAGTTCCCTCTGGAACTTCACACTCTTGTCTACTTCCAACATCCCGTCCTCAGACAGCCGCAGCCCTACTCGCTCGAGCGGCCGGGGAGCCGGCCCCTCAAAGTTGATCCCCGATTTGTAGAAACCGGAACCGTGACATGGACACTTGAACTTCTGCTCACCTTCCAGCCAGTTTGGGGTACAACCCAGATGGGTACACACTGTGCTGAGAGCGTAAATGGAGCGGACGCCATCGACTTCCGCATTCACGACCCAGATATTGAATTGTGCCTGCCACTTCGTGGACACGGTCCCGGGAGCATAGTCAGTCGGAGGACCAATCTTGAATTTCGTCGGAGGCTCAACCAGTACGTTTGGCATCATGAACCGAGCCAGCCCCAGCGTGGCAGCGCCCAGCGACCCGAAGAACGAGGTCCACGCAATGACCGCGGGAGCACAGGCGACAGCCAGCACATCACTGAGCACAGACCGGCGAGGAACTTCCTCTGCCTTGGCCGCAGCTTTGCCCGGGAGCGGCTTTGTGGGCAGTACCACTTTCGGGGCGGCTGGGGCGCCGGTTTCAGCCGACCGCGCCGCCTTGATCATATCGGCAGGAGACAGTCCCGCGGCACTGACCGCTGGTTTTGCCGCGGCCGCAGCAGGAGCGGCCGCCGTTGCAGCGGGCGCCGCCGGAGCAGGCGCCGCCGGAGCAGGCGCCGCCTTTGCACGAATCGCAGCCATCACATCCGCAGGCTTCGCGGGAGCCGCAGCGGCAGGAGCAGGAGCAGCAGCCTGCTTCTTCACTGCAGCCAGAATGTCGGCCGTCCCCTTGGGTGCAGCAGCAGCGGCCGGTGCTGCTGCAGGCGTCCCAGCTTTCGCCCTTGCGGCTGCCAGAATGTCCGAAGTGGACTTCGGCGCCGCGGCTGTTGCGGGCGGCTGAGCTGGAGCAGGAGCCTCGACCGGAGTTGCGGCAGCAGGCGCCTGTTCCGGTGGAGCACTGGCCGGACTTACCGGCGCAGCTCCAGCAGACGCAGCACTTTTTGCCGCACGAATCTTGGAAAGAATATCGTTCGTAGAGGGCGTAGGATCAGTCATTCAACCCCGCCAAACGTCAAAGAAGGGAAAATTGGAACACGGAAACTGTTCCGGAGTCTTGCACAAACCAGTGCTTGATCGCAATTGAAAGGTGTTTACGATTCGGCCGGCGTTTGATTCTGTCTCTGCTGTTTCGGACTGACAAGCCGGTCAAAACAAGCGCCATTTCTTTTCTCAGAGGCAGGAACCCTAAAACAGGCGTTCCCCGGAGTCGGGAAGCCGAAAATCTTGAAATGTGGCAGATTCGTTCAATTCGTCCGACTTCCAGTGCTTTCTGCCGCCCTGTGATTCAATCCGCGGTTCCCGAAACACCGTAACCCTGTTTCACTCGCATATCACTTTCAACACAACTCGCTGCACGACGGTGGTTCCACTGAGTGGCGTTTGTGTGGTTCAAACTGACAACGAGGTATCCCGCAGGAAGGGATCGCGCAACCTCAAAACGCTTCAGCTCGACGGAGTTTTCAGCATGTCGCCAACAGGCGTTTGTTCGTTGATTTCTTCAGTGAAACACACGGAAATCGCATGCTATAGGGCCCACCGCTCGCTCCCTGCCTGCGTGACTCCCTGACCCGATGCCACGACGACACGCGGCAGACCATTTCCGCCAGCAAGCGTGCCCGTAGGCAAGTTCGCGACCAGGCGTCGTCCCGGGTACGTTCCCGGTGGATCATTCCGCCACCCGTTTCCAGCGGACAGCCTGACGCAGTACCAAGCCTTCAGGATTCACCCAGCGCCCGCCACGCATGCGGCAGAAATCGCAGCAGATCAGAGGCGATCATGCCCCGCTCTGTCAGCTGCTCCGCGGCAAAATCCCCGGCAAGCCCATGCGCATGTACAGCAATTGCCGCCGCTTCAAACGCCGGAATTCCCTGTCCCAGCAGCGACACAACCATTCCCGCCAGCACGTCTCCGCTGCCCCCGGTGGCCATGCCCGAGTTGCCCGTGGTGTTGCGATAAATTCGCCGCCCATCCGTGACGACGGTGCCTGGTCCTTTCAGAACAACCGTCGTCCCCGTCTGTCCCGCGTAATCAATTGCCTGGCGGTCGCGCTCGGCATCCGTAGTGGGAATCGCATTCCCCGTTAACCTCGAAAACTCTCCCGGATGCGGCGTGATCACACATGCCACTCGACGCGGCAACTCCAGCAACCGCTGCTCCGCTGCCACATTCAACGCGTCGGCATCCAGAATCAGCGGGCAAACGGCCGAAGTCAGCAGGTCCGCCACAATCGCCCGCGCCCCGTCTCCTCGCCCCAGCCCCGGGCCACAACACACAGCATTCATGTTCTGCAGCAATTCATCCCGGATCTCGGGCGGAATCCGTTTCAGTTGCTGTTGCTCTTCCGCCAGCCCACACGTCATCACGCATGGCTCATATCCGGCGACGAGCGTCTGAATCGAACAAGGCACGGCGGCCGTGACCAGGCCGGACCCGCTACGGAGCGCCGCGACACTGGCCAGACAGACCGCTCCACTCATCCCACCGGATCCGCCCAACACAAGTACCCGACCAAAAGTGCCCTTGTGGCCGTTCCACGGCCGCTGAGGAATCGTCGGAAGCGAACACGTCTGTACTACCGGAACCTGTGCCATCTGGTTACTCCTGAATGTACAGCCCACTTTGTCAGTTCGGCAGAAAAGCCTCGTCCGCGCTATTCGGTTAGCGTTTGCGACGGCTCGACTTCCCCTCCGCAGCCTTCAGGCTTCGGGGAAAATCCTGCGTCGCAACGTCGCGCCTCCCGTCAGATTCACGACCCTGCGGAATCCTCTTTGACGCAGAATTCTCAGCGCCACGTGACCACGCACACCCACGCCACAACTCACCACGGTCGGCTGATCCGGATCCAGTTCCCCGATCCGATCCCGTAATTCATCAATTGGAATCGCCTTCGCGCCCACACACCCCGGCAACGGTGCGCGCGACACCTCCGCTGCTGTTCGCACATCTACAACCTGCCAGCCTGTCAGGTCGGCGTCGGCGTCCAGCATTTCACACAGTCCGTCCAGTTCATTGACCGCTGTAAAAGCTGCCTGATGCACCGGATCTTTGGCGGCTCCGAACGGCGGTGCATAGGCCAGATCCAGGCCGGCAAGATCACGAACCGTGGCCCCAAAGGTCAGAGCAGTCGCCACAACGTCAATGCGTTTATCTACGCCGTCGGCACCAACGGCCTGCGCTCCAAGCACACGGCCTGTTTCGGGACAATACACCAGTTTCAACGTCAACGGCTGCGCTCCGGGATAGTATCCGGCATGCTGGCCGGCAATTACCGTGACGCTGCGACAGGCCAGTCCGGCGCGTTTTGCGGCTTTGACTGTCAGCCCCGTCATCGCAGCCGTCTGCCCGAAGACACGCACAATCGCGGTGCCCATCACCGGAGCCATGCTGGCACTGTGCCCCAGAACGGCATGCTCTCCGGCCAGTCGTCCCGCCCGATTGGCTGGTCCGGCCATCGCAACACGCTGCGATTCACCGGTGGGGCCATACACGTATTCCACAGCGTCACCCGCCGCATAAATGTCAGGGTCTGAGGTCTGCTGCACGGTATTTGTCACAATGCCACCGGTGCGTCCCAGCAACAAGCCGGCTTCTTCGGCCAGCTTCGTGTTGGGACGCACGCCCATGCCCAGCACAATCAATTGCCCGTCCAGTTTTCGGCCGCTCTCGAGCTCCACGCCGACCGCACGATCATCCTGCGTCAGAATCGATTTCAGACCACTGCCGTAATGCACATCAACTCCGGCGGTCTTCAGTTCCTGCGCAAGCGGCAGAACCATTTCATAGTCCATCGGCGGCAGCACCTGCGTCTGCAGTTCCACCAGCGAAACTCGAAAGCCACGCCGGACCAGCTGCTCCACCATCTCCAGCCCGATGAATCCAGCACCCACAACCACCGCTCGGCGTTCCACCTGTCCTTCAGTGGCTACCGCCGCACAAATCCGGTCCATGTCAGCGATATTTCGCAGAGTGAACACACCGGCGGCGTCGACGCCGTCAATCCGCGGCACAATCGGTGAGGCTCCCGGTGAAAGAATCAGCCGGTCCCAGGGCAAATCCGATTCGGTACCGTCCACGTGTGATCGCACTCGCACAGTGCGTGCCACCCGGTCAATTCGGATCGCTTCCGTGCGTTCCCGCACCTCGAGGCGAAATCGAGTCCGCAGCAGGTTTGCCGTTGCCACCAACAGCTTGCCCCGGTCAGCAATCTCTCCGCCAATGTGATAGGGCATTCCACAATTCGCAAAGGAGACGTACTCATCCTTCTCCAGCAGCGTGATTTCCGCCTGCTCATCACAACGCCGGGCTCGAGTTGCCGCCGAAGCTCCGCCCGCTACACCACCAATGATCACAATTCGCAATGGTTTCTCAGACATTCCGGTCTTTTCCTGAAAGAAGTCGGCGCAAAGCCCTCTGCACCCGTTTCAATTCCCGCGGTCTGTCAATCCCTGACATTTCGATCGAAGCAGTTCCCATGCCGAAACTCAGTGCTTCAGAAACCGGGCATACAGGCCCGCATAAATCCCTTCACGCCGCAGCAACTGCAGATGCGTGCCGCTCTCCACAATCTGGCCGTGATCCAGGACCAGCACCTGATCGGCCGTTCGAATCGTGCTCAGGCGGTGAGCGACCACGAATGCGGTTCGTCCCGTGAGCAGCACCTCCAGCGCCGTCTGCAGTCTGTGCTCCGTCGCACTGTCAATACTGCTCGTGGCTTCATCCAGCACCAGAATCGCCGGGTCCGCCAGCATCGCCCTCGCAAAACAAATCACCTGGCGCTGGCCGGAACTCAGAGACGCCCCGCCTTCTCCCACCTTCGTCTGCAGCCCCTCCGGCAGCCCCAGCAGCAGGTCCTCACAATCCAGCTTTCGCAGCACCGATCGAATCTCATCATCCCCAGCCTCTGGTTTCGCAAAACGAATGTTGTCCGCGACCGTCCCGCTGAACAGAAAATTCTGCTGCTGCACAATTCCCATACGTCGATGCAGAGAGTGCTCTTCAATCTCACGAATGTCGTGCCCGTCAATCAGCACCCGTCCCGAACTGGCAAGATAAAACTTCGCAACCAGATTGATGATCGATGATTTCCCGCTGCCCGTGTGCCCCACCAGCGCGATCATCTGGCCGGGCTGAGCGACAAACGAAACATTCCGCAACACAGGTTTGTCCAGATCATATCCAAACGTCACCTGCTGAAATTCCACCTGCCCCCGCACATGCTCCAGACGAACCGGTTCCGGTACGTCTTCCCATTCCGGGGGCGTGTCCAGCAATCGATACAGCCGTTCGGCACCGGCCATCGCCGTCATGGCCTGGTTGTACTGATTGCCCAGCACTGAAATCGGGGCGAAAAACAGATTCGCCATGAAGAAGAATCCCACAACGTCCCCGACATCTGTGGAAAAGCCGGGGGTCAGCACTCGGTAGCCCCCGATCAACAGCAGGATCGCCATAAAAATCTGACTGTTCATTTCCAGCAGCGGCAGGAAGGTCCCCTGAATCCTCAACACCCCCGTGTTATAAACCGAATGGTCGGCTGCAAGCCCGGCGAAGATCTCCGAGTTCTCCTGCTGACGCACAAAGGCCTGCGTCACACGAATGCCCACCACCGATTCCACCAGCGTGGCCGTCACTCGACTAAAGGACTCCCGCATATTCCTCAACGCCAGACTCATTCGCCGATGAAAATGGCGATTGATCCCCCAGATCACCGGCACCAGTCCCAGCACAATCAGAAACAGCGACCAGTCGTACCAGATCATCGCGGCCGCCGCGATTCCCATCTGAATGAACTGCACCAGCGTCACGTAAAACACTTCCTGAACGCCAATGCGAATATCCTCCATGTCCGACGTCATGCGGCTGATCACACGACCAATGCGGTTGGTGTGAAACCAGCGCATCGGCATTCGCTGCATGTGCCGAAACAGTCGGGCTCGCAGATCACAGACAACCGCTTCTCCCAATTCCAGTGCCAGCCGCTGTCGATAATGCATCACAACCTGCGTGAAGACCGCCAGCGCCGCAAAACCTAACGCTCCCTGCAGCACACCCGCGGGATCATGTCTCGCAATCGGTCCACGAATCACGGCCGCCAGCACCCACGTCAACGCCGGCAACTGGACCGCTCGCAGCATCACACAGATCAACAGCCAGAAGCGCCGACTCCGATAGGCTCGCGTGCTCTCAAACAGCCGGGCGATCAGACGAAAATCCAGCGGTCGCTGACGTACGTCGTCCCGCTCAATGTGCCGCGTCAGAGTCCTCTTCAGAATTGCAGCTTCAGACATTCCGCTCCACTCGCTCCTTTACCCTGCCAACCGTCCGCGCTTGCCTGACTGAATCCAGAACGTCCGCGTACGGCCCGCCTGTGCTCTCGCCAACATCACCCGAAACCCACAACAGCGGCCACCCGGACCGTTGAGCTGCTGCCGCGTCAGCATTCACGCCGAACTGTGCGCCAGCTCCTCGCGCTCACTCACCAGCACATTCCGTGACAACGGCTCCGCAGGCTGCCCCTGCAACGCCGCTAACTGTCGATAGTAGTCACAGTCCTCAAGCAACTCCGCGTGCGTGCCCACAGCCGCCACACCCCCATCCATCAACACCACAATCCGATCCGTCTGACGCAGAGTACTCAGGCGATTCGAAACCACCACCGTGGTTCGCCCCCGCATCGCACTCTCCATGGCCAGTCGAATTTCATGCTCCGTTTCCGGATCCACGGCCGAGGTGACATCGTCCAGCAGCAGCACCGAAGGCTCCGTAATCAGTGCCCGCGCGAGACACAATCGCTGCCGCTGGCCGCCCGAAAGGTTGCTGCCGTGCTCGCCCACCGTCGCGTCATACCCCTCCGGCATCTCACGGATAAATCCATCCGCCGCCGCGATCTGAGCCGCACGCTCCACCTGCGCCAGCGTCGCCCCCGGAGCGCCGAACGCAATATTCGCCGCCACCGAATTGCTGAACAGAAAACTATCCTGAAAAACAATCCCGGATGCCCGCCGTACGTCGTCCGGATCCAGCGTCCGAATGTCCTGACCGTCAAACAGAATCTCTCCGGCATCCACGTCATAAAAACGTTTCAACAGACTCAGCAGGGTAGTTTTGCCTGAACCCGTGGGGCCCGTAATGCCCACACACTCTCCAGCCGCAATCGTCAGCGTCACATCCCGCAGGACCTGCCGCGCTGCCGAATACCCAAAGCTGACCCTGTTCAGTCGGATCCCCGACCGGACCCCCGAAAAACGAACAGAATCGGGCAACCGCACGATTCGCTCAGGCTCATCCAGCACCTCAAACACCCGTTCCGCACTCGCCAGACTCGTCTGAATGCTGTTGACAATATTCGTAATGTGGGCCACCTGAGTCGCGAACTCCTGCAGCAGTCCCGCAAACACAAACATGCCGGCACCCAGAGACAACTCGCCCCGAATCACCAGCTTGCCCCCGTAACCCAGCAGGATCAGCAGATTCAGCTGCGTCAATAATCCCATCGCCGGCTGAAAGGCCGACAACCGCCAGAAAATGGATTCCTTCAAACGACGGATGTTCCCATTCACGATCGCAAACTGCTGAGCCTGCTCCTGCTCCCGGGCAAATCCCTTGACGACCTGCATGCCCTGCAGATTCTCAACCAGAGTACGAATCAGGACGTCGCCCGATTCACTCGCCTGACGATAAGCCGGCTGCACCACCCGTGAAAAAACCACCGCACAACACCACAGCAGCGGGGTCGACGCCAGACAGGCCAGCGTCAACCCGGCATGCACCTGGACCATATAGATCGTATACACCAGCAGCGTCAGACCTGTGGTCACCAATCGAATAATCACGCCGTCCACAAAAGCCCGCACATTGTTCGCATCGCCCGCGGCACGGTTGATGATCGAACTGCTCTCACCCGCATCGTAAAACCGAAAACTCAGTGTCTGCAGCTTCTGATACACCTCAGTCCTCAGACGTATCAGAATCCGCTGTGATAACGCTGCCGAAGTGATCGCCGCCAGAAACTTCAGCCCCGCCGACAACAAGGCCGACAGGAAGACCCCGGCCGACAAGGCCGCTACCACAGCCACCGGCGACCATCCCGCCGGCGGAACCATCCCCAGCGGCCACCGCGGTGCCTCAACTCCCTCGGCCACCGCCCACTGCAGGTAATCAATCCCCAGTCCGGTCAGGCCCAGAGTTGCGAGGTTCAGGAAGACCAGCCCGCCCTGCATCAGCACGACAACGGCGCACGGCCAACGATATTCCAGTGCCAGCCCCAGCATTCGCCGGAGCAGCGTGATTCGCGACGAACCCGGCCTCCTGCCTTCGTCCGCCACAGCCTGCTTGCCTCGCAACACCGCTCACATCCTTCTCGCGAATCCCTGAGCCCCCGCCACGGCCAGGCGGCTCTGAACGCCCCGGCCGGAAGAGATCTCAAAGGACTCTTTCCGCTGCTGTCTTTCTTCTCGCCTCGCCAGCTCACGATCACAAACCGGCCGCCTGTCCATTAGCCCCGGCCTGTGTCCTGCTACCCGGCGCCGGTTTTCTAGCCAGATCCCCGGCAAGCCACCAGACGAAGTTCCCGCTGTGGCAAAATCGGCCGGTCGCTCAACAGCCCGCAACCCCTTGGCGACCACGCCAGTTACCATCTTCCGTCAGATTCTGCCGAATCCTCTCACCAGCGTCCGTCATGCACCCCACCAACGACGATACGCGGCTGATCACACACCGATCGCTCACCAGGCAGCACCTGGGATAGCGAAATGGCGGCAATGTGCGAGTTCAGAGGCGTTTTTAGCTTGCGTGTGCCAGGGTGTTCGGGTGTCGGGTTCGGCAGTGAAAAAGCTGGACGGACGTTTCGCCGGAGCGAAACGCCACTATTTGCGGGCTTAACACCGTTTCGCCATCCCAGGCAGAACCTCACGCAGCACACTCCACCCGCTAACGGAATTTCACTCAGGCCACCCGCGGGCCCCGCGATACTGCCGGTGCAGCGGATTGCGGCGAACCAGGCGATTCCGATGACTTCCCATCGCCCCCGTGCCGCTCCCACAGAAATTCCGCCACTCGACGACTGGCCCCTGGCTGCGCTGCCGCATCGGCCAAGGCACGCAGCATCCGAACCCGCGACTCCCGCACGTCCCGCTGACTCACCCATTCCCCAAGCAACGCCGCCATCGAAACGATGTCCCGCTCCGGATCGCCGTTGGAAATGTACTCGGGCATCACATCCCGGTCCGCCATCAGATTGGGCAGCGAAATGTAACGGCACAGCATCAGAAATCGGGAAAAGAAACGGCCCACCGTCGGAACCCGATACAGCACGATCCCAGGTGTCGCCCGCGCCAGCAGTTCCAGACTAATCGACCCGCTGACCATCAGACAGCAGTCCGCCGCCGCAATGACTTCCGAGGTCGCACTGGTCTGATACTCCAGAACCACATCAGTCGCCGTCAACGCCTGCAACTCCTGACAGCGCTGACGCTGCCGATCGCGATAACTGCCAACCACCCAGCGCACCCCCGGATGCCGCTCAGCGACACGCCGCACGACCTCCAGCATCACAGGCCAGTTCTTTTCGATTTCATGATTGCGCGACCCCGGCAGCAGTCCCACAACAGTTTGTTCCCCGGTTCCCCGCAGCGCCTGCGTCAGCCCCGCATCCAGCTGCTTCTCAGCCACCTGATCAAAGAAGGGATGCCCCACCCACGTGGCCGCGACTCCCCGAGCCCGGTACCAGTCGTATTCGAAGGGCAGGGCACACAACACGTGATCCACCCACTTGCGCACCTTGCGGATCCGCCATGGAGCCCAGGCCCACAACTGCGGCGGAAGGTAATAGTAAACCGGAATCCCGCGTTTCTTTGCCGCCCGCGCGATCCACCAGTTGAACCCGGGAAAATCAACCAGCACCACCGCGTCCGGTGGCTGCCGGTCAAAGTGCTGCTCCGCCTGCTCAACCAGACCATAGAATCGGCGAATCAGAGGCAAGACCCGCAGGAACCCCATCACCGCCAGCTCGGTCAACTCAAACAGCAACGCGCAACCCGCGGCGCGCATTTCCGGGCCCCCGAATCCCTCCACCTCCAACGTACCGGAACGACGTCGCAACTCACCAATCAACCGCGCGGCATGCTGGTCACCGCTGGGTTCCCCCGCAGAAAAGAAAATCCTCATGACCTTCGCACTCCCCACGGGGTTTCTATCTCCGCTGCCGCCCACCAAACCACTCGTGTGGCACACAGGCCTGACACCCGGGTTCCTGATTCCTGTCGCCAACCACTGACCACTGACCACTGACCACTGACCACTGACCACTGACCACTATCGGCAAATTCATTTTGACAAGCTGCCCGATTCAGGTCTAGACTGCCGTCAGCAAGGCCACGAACGCTGTCTGGCAGCCTTAACGGCCCCACCAGCGTCGACCACCGAATAGAGACAGGGATGTCCCATGAAGATTGTCTGCCTGATTCCCGCACGACTGCAGTCCACACGACTGCCACGCAAACTGCTGCTGAATGCCTCCGGAAAACCTCTGCTGCAGTATGTCTGGGAAACCGCCTGTCGCTGCCCGGAATTCCATGATGTCGTTGTCGCCACCGACAGTCAGGAAATTGCAGATGTCGTCCATGCCTTCGGGGGCCGGGCCGAAATGACCGGGAACCATCAGAGCGGCACAGATCGCATCGCCGAAGTCACACGCCGCTGCTTTCCCAATGCCGATGTCGTCGTCAATCTGCAGGGCGATGAACCCGAGCTCGAGCCGTCCGTGATTTCCGCCCTCGTCCGACAAATCACCAAGTCCCCGACCGAGATGGCGACCGTCGCCGCTCCCATCCGGTCACCGGAAATTGTCCGGGATCCC
This sequence comes from uncultured Planctomycetaceae bacterium, assembly GCA_903924405.1. GTDB lineage: Bacteria > Planctomycetota > Planctomycetia > Planctomycetales > Planctomycetaceae > SXXK01. Next base: position 21,179 of record CAIYBH010000097.1, read on the forward strand.
AGCTGCGTCAAGGTGGTCACCGACACGAACGGACGCGCTCTGTATTTCAGCCGTTCCCCGATCCCGTTCAGCCGTGATGCGTCCATCGAGGAACTCTTTCAGCAGGACGCCGCCACCCCCTGGTTGCTCCATGTCGGGCTGTATGCCTATCGCCGCGACTTCCTGCTGAAACTGACGACGCTGGCACCGTCACCGCTGGAGCAACTGGAAAAACTGGAGCAACTGCGGGCGTTGCAGGCCGGTGCGGCCATCGGAGTGGCCATCGTCAACCATGCGGCTGTTGGCATTGATACCCCCGAAGATTACGCTGCCTTCCTGAGGCGAGAATCGGCACGGCAACTTCGCAAAGCCGCCTGACACGCAACCGGCTCCGGACGCCAATCACAAAGAATTCTGAGTATTTCACTGCAAAACTCTGTGTCCGTTGTGTTCTCTGTGTTGAAAGACAGGCTCCGCGTGCGCCGCCGGTACACACTCACCCAGCCGGATGCAACAAAAATCGCGATGATTTTTTGAGTCGCGTTTTTCGGCGAATTTTCAGCCGGAACGCACTTGCGTTCGGCTTGTGAGCCCCGTAGGACGCTCACAAAGACACGCCTCTCCCCCTCGTGCTCAGCGAAGCGGTGCGCGTGCTCCTGCTCGACACATATCGTGTCGCCCCGTTGGGGCTTTGGGGGTGATGAACACGCTTCATTCCACGGGCTCACGCCCATGGCGACACCCTATCGCCGCTCCGCGGCTGAAATGCACAACACGCCGCTTGCAACGCGGCCAGACCTGATCGCTTATTGGCGGCACGTATGCCGTTGCTTCGCAACTCCGACATCTCGGTTGGACCGTACCTCGGACTGGCGTCCGAGGCTGTTGCATGGCATTGCTTCGCAATTCAATCGCACCGCGATGTGCGAGTTGCTGAGTCGCAACGCGACGGCATGTGTGAGCGTGCCCGTCCAAAGACCGGCCCTGAACATTGGCCAACTGCAGTGGACCGGCAAATCGACTCCCTCTTCAAGCAACCCGTCGCGTTGTCGTCGTGGATTGTTGAGGCCACGCGTGGCCTTGCTTCGCAATTCAATCGCAACCGGGCGATTTCCGCTGGGAATTGAGGTTGCCGATCTGAGCTTAAGAGGCTCGGCTGACACTCCGAGCACGAGCACGAGGATGAAACCAGCAGATTGTCGCGTTTCGCTCCGCCGAAACGTGCATCCAGCGTTCTTCAACACACCGGCGAGCGGAGGGTATGAGCCCTCCGAGACGACTGTGTTTGTTGATGTTCACTTCAAAGTTTTCGTCTCGGTGGGCTCACGTCGCACCGCTCGCCTTTCGAGGTGACGCCTCGCCGCCATCAAACAAAAAAAACACCCATCGTTTCGTGTGTTTCGTGCCTTTCGTGGTTCCCAAACCCACGCGCCAATCAAACCGGCTCGTGTGGAACCTCGCCATCCGGCACAAATCACCCTCCCATTCCATCCGTGTCCATCTGTGTCCATCCGTGGTTACAAAACCGGCCCCCCGCGTGCCAGTAACAAGAGCCGCAACATGAGGATTCTTCTGTCGCCGTTTCACGGCTGATGCATCTGTTATCCCGTGGGCCCGTTAGCTGACGCCAACGGTTGCATGCTGGCATCGCTTCGCGATTGAATCACAGGGTTGCGGGAAACGTGGTGTAGAGGGTGAGGGGTTTGCGGCTCGGATGGAACCTCGCCCTCCCGAAAAATCCCCCGCCCAGTCCATCCGTGTTTTCCGTGTCCATTCCTGGTTCAAAAAACCACGCCCGTCAATCAAACCACCCAAACAGCCCCTGGTTTCGTTTCTTTCGTGGCCCCATAACAATCTCCACGCAACGCGCCCAAATCGATTCGAGACTGCTCTGACATCCTCACAAAATGATCGGCTCATCCCCAGGGTAAAACCGATTGTCCGACACCACGTTTTTGACAAACTGCACAAACTCCGGTGCCCCCTCAGAATGATACACCGACGACGCAAGGTCCGCCTGCTGCAATCGCAGACAGGACTCCTGCACATACTCCGGGTCATTCACAAGTCGGATCAACTTCCGCTGATACTCACCATCACTGGTCGCGATCCAGTCGTCCAGACCCACAGACCGCAGCATCGCCGGACCAATCCGATTGAACCACCGATAGCCCTCACGAACCAGCGTCGGCTTTCTCAGATGCAGGTTATCCGCCACCGTATTCGAACCGGCATACGGGAAGACATCGATCGCGAAATCACCCTCTTCCATCAAGCCCATGTACTCGTCGTACGACACATGCGGAACAACTTCCACCCAGCAGTTGGTCATCTGACGCGAAATCTCATTCAGGAACGCAGGGTATCCCTTGTGATAGATCGGGGCGTTGCCCGCAAAAATCCGCAACCTCGCACGCGAAGAACTCTGCTTCAATGCCTCATTCACCGTCTGCAGACATCGCCAGTGAATCTTCTGACCATACCACGAACAATTGATCAGTATCTCACCAGTCGTGTTCTTTCGTCCCTGCACCTGATACGTCGGTAATTCATGGACCGCCCCGTAACCCGGTAACAACACCAGACGCTCGGAATAGTTCTGCTGCGCCAGCATCGGCACATCCACCTTCTGGCCACTGATGAAATAGTCCACCAGCGAGCCAAACGTACTGACTGGGTGCCCGGTCATCATCATCTGCACCGGCGCTATCCGCTGGTTGACCATCAGGATCGATGGCAGCGTCATCCCGACGTCCGGAAAAATCACCGCCGAAAACTCGTGGTTGTTGATCACCGAAAGATCCAGATTGCCGCCATTAAACGGTATTTTCTGAGTGGCATCAAACATCGACGCATCCAGATCCGCCACATCCAGCAGCGAATGCAGCAACGTCACATGAAAGTCAGGCCGCAAAGCCTCAATGTATTTCGCCAGTGTCCGATGCACACTGTGACCACGCGACCAGTACTCGCTGAAGACCGCTATACGCCGAGGATTCGGACGCCCGGACACTTCAATACTGATGTGCTTCCGAATCGCATGATTGATCAGCTCCTTGGCCCGACGCTCCTCCGGAATCCCCGGATAGGTGCACCCGAAATACAACTCCTGCATGTCCAAAGCCGGTATGATCCGGTGATCCATCTGCGACAGAAATCGCGACAGGTTGGCCGTGACCTTCTGACTGCAATTCCCACTAAACACCACTTTCCATGCCTGATACAACCAGCGACTGACCAGATCAGGATTCTGCACCAGCAGGGCCGAAATATCCAGCTCCGTGGTGTTCCGTGCAGAATACAGCAGCAGGCACTTGAACAACTCCTGACTCTGGCCACGCAACCTCAGCAGGTGCGAATCCGTCGTGGTCTGCAGGCAACCTTCCATGATGTTGCCAATCAACACATTGAACATCAGCAGCGGAAATCCATACTCCTCCGGTACGAGGTAGTCCGGCTGACAAACGATGCACAGCACCGAATCGACCGCCCGCCCCATGGCCAGACGCTCGGTTTCATCCCCCCCCAGCAGCGGCAATTCATTCAGTTGCTGCAGAACCCGCAGAATTGCCGCCGACGTCTGGTAATGATCCCCCGTCACGTACGCCGAAAAAACCTGCCGCACAGACACGGATAACTGCTGCAGCGGATTCAACGGCTCGGCCGTCGCTGGCAGAATTTCTTCAATCGGAAAATTAAACTCCGGATCGATGTCAGACATGTGGTTCCGCCTCTCGTTCATTCAATGTCGGCCTCTGGAGACAAAACACGTGCGCCCCAGGGCACCCAACGAACAAGCGGTGGTGGGCAATGCCACACCACCGTCCATTGTCCTGCAGAATCAAACGCCACCCTCAGGAATGTTCCGAACCAACTGGTCAGGTATCACACTCCGCGCGGCAAACTGCACCGACGCCAATACACAACACCCGTCAACAGCAAGCCCCCAATCCATGCCGCCCCGGGTTCCGGTACCGCCGCCGCCCCACCATTCACTGTGAACACCCCCGCATTGCTGCCCGTCGCCATCACAGGATACACAGGCACTTCCCCAACCGGGTTCGCTGAGTCCACATCAAACTCTGAACTGCCAAGGATGATCTGATACTCGCCGGCAGCCGAAGCACCCACCGAAAAATTCAGCGTCGCCACGTAACGAGAGGTCAATAGTGACGCATCATTGAGCGACGTCGTCATGTCGGTCAGAATATAGGTGTCGTCAGTCCACCCAGTAGTACTCACAGACCAACTAGGGGTCCCCGCCCCGCCGGCCCACGTCGCCTCCGCATCACTGTCACCATAAAACAGATAATTCGTATTGCTGAAGTTCGGAACGCCAGCTGGAGTCACATAGGTCAACTGCCCCGAAACCCCGGGATTTGAACCCGTCAGCGAGCTCACTTGAAATTCCAGACTGAATAAGTTCGCCCCGCCTGTCCCGGCCGTGCCCAGTGCAAACACGTCCACGCTGAACGTGCTGTTGGCATTCACCGTCTGGTTTGCGATTGAAATCACAACCCCCGCTTCCGCTCCAACGGTGCATAAAACCACCGCAAGGATCATACCAAATATGCTTTTCATCAATTCTCTCCCCCGTACACTGATCTGTGTTCCCATCAATAATCCGCGCCAGACTCTTGTTCAGGCCCGCACATCCCGACTCCGTCCAACAAACAACTGACAACCCCGCCAGCACTCGCTTGAGTCTCTTCGCAACTGTCAATCCAGCAATAGACCATCAGCCAGCTTGCGTCCGACGGCTCTTTTCACAAACATCAGATCTGAGCCGTTCACGACACCGTCTCCATTGGTATCCAGCAAGGAGTTGTAGCTGGCTGTTGTCCCTGCCGTGACCGCCGACACGTCCGTGGTATCCACCTTACGGTCCCCATTCACATCACCGAGCAGTCGATAAAATCGACGCGTCGTCTCGAACACACCATCGCCGTCAAGATCCATTCCCAGGCTGTAATAACCGTCCGCAGCATTTGTGTTTCGACTAGCGCCCAACCCCACCGCACCAAAATTGATCGCCAGTGTGCTGCCGGACGCGGACACAAAGCCCGTCAATGGGATCACGGTCGAGCCGTTACCGTTCAGGTCCGCCTTCAGCAGACGGACGCGCCCCGGCTGACTCAATGCACTCGCAGTCGCACTGCTGTCTGTTGCCACATCCAGGTAACGCAGATACGATCGCTGCACCTGACCTTTGGACACGGTAAAGGTACTCAACGAAGGAACAGTCAGCGTCGCCGCATTCGTTGTCGCATCACTGCCCACTCCGTTCGTGAACACCGCGCGGTACTGAGCACCATCATCGCCAGCCACTGCCGTAAACGAATACGTCGCACTCGTCGCCCCGGAAATATCTGACCAGT
>CAIYBH010000098.1 GCA_903924405.1 uncultured Planctomycetaceae bacterium
CTTCACCGCACTCATGGAGACCGGCTTCAATGGGGCCGTCATCAGGTGATGACGGAGAGGCCATACCCTGGCAACCACTGTATTTCATCGGCCGCGCTTCAATGGGGCCGTCATCAGGTGATGACGGAGAGGGCGCGGGGGCTATGTCCTTGCCAGAACACGACTTCCGCGCCCGTTTGCGAGAGGTCCAGTTGCCAATGCTGGTTTTGCATGCCACGAATTCTGCCGTTCTGCTAAGTCCCTGTCAAGACTCAACTTGCATCTGCGAGGGCTCACGGGGGTTTTCTCATCACCTGAGCCCTCGCAGGACCACCCACGCCAAAAAAAATTTCCAATCTCCCAAACTCGTCGGCGAACTCACGCACAACTCAAATCACCAGCGGTCGCGTGGAATTCGGTAACTCCCGCGGAACGCCCCAGTACTGCAGGCAGTCCGCACCACGAGATTCCGATAACCCCAGATTCGCCACCAACAACCGATCCTCTGATAATTTCAATAACCCCCACAGTCGCTCTATCAACTCCTGCCGCTCCTCTTTCGATAACTCACAACGAAACACACTGTACTGCAGTGATTCTCCAGCTCCCTGCAGACACTTGTACACTTTTCGCAGTCGCGATGCATCCGCGACGTCATAACAAATCAAGTACACATGCTTCATCAGTCCGCCCCCCCCCCACAGAATCAACCACACGTCAGTCAATTGACACCTTCGCCAGCTACCCCGGTCCCGGAGGCGACTCGGCCGCACACTGCGCCGCGGCCGGCCGCTCCGTCCTGCACCAGCCCACACTCAACGCGTGCAGAACGGCGTGTATTCCGGTATCTCCCCGGTCACCGCCCGCGCCAGCAACCGCGCCTGCACTTCCAGCACCCGACGGTAACTCAGCTTGTACCCGAAAATCGGATGAGTCACCTCCTGACACATCCGCCGCTCAAACGCCGAAATCACCGCGCGGCGCCCCGCTTCCGTCAGTGTCACCGCGCCCGCACGCTCCAGAAAACTACCGTGATCCACCTCGCCGTTATTAAACACGGTCAAAGTCACCGAGTCGCCAATCAACGGCCGGTACTCCTCGCTGCAGTCCAGCGCCAGTCCCGGGCGTCCAAATCGCGGACGATGGAAAAATCCCAGCAAAGGGTCAAAGCCCACCGCCTGCAGCACAATCGTCAACTCCTTAACCAACATCGCATACACGAATGATAACACGGCGTTGACCGGGTCCCGCGGTGGACGACGGTTGCGGCCGGCCACATCAAACTCATGACGCCCCCGCAACAAGTCAAAATATCCCTGAAAATAATACTTCGCCGCCATCCCCTCCAGACCCAGCAGCGATTCCGCACTCTGCACCCGGCTCACGCGGGTCCGGTAATCGGCCAGCGTCTGCAGCAGCACTCGCCGCGCACGCTCCTGATCCACCACGACACGGTCGCCTGCCTGGTTGTCATCCGTTACCGGACTCGACGAATCCGCAATGGACTCCACCGACGCATCCACAGCCAGGCCTGGCGTCGTTTCCACGCCCGCTTCCTCGGCGGCCGCCCCGCTGAAACCACACACACCGCCGGCCGTGTGCCGACGCAGTAATGTCCGGCAGTTCCGAATCTTGCCCCCAATCCACGCCCGCGCAAAAGGCAGCGATTTCAGCGGATCCGCAGCAATCGCAAACTGCCGAATCCGCAGTTCCACGTTGTTGTGGACCAGGCCGCTGGTTACCCCGTGAAACCAGCCTCCGTACGTGTGGTGACACACCGGAATCCCACGCGTTGTCAGTTCCCGCAAGGCCTGTGCTGACATCAGCACATTGCCGTACAGACTGACCTGCGAGACGTCCATCAATCGCCGCTCCGCCACCACTTCGTCCCGAACCTTGATCGTGAGACGATCACCGGATTTGCCAACCATCGCCCCCTGCGTCTGAACGTACAACGGCAAGGCATCGTCATTGGCCGGAATCAGCTTCCGCACACGATTGGGGGTCGCAGATGCCGACTCCGGATCCGCTTCCGCATCCGTGTCGGACACAGCAGCCGGTTCTGCCGCCAGCTGCAGCAATCGCGTTTCATCCGGCAGACAAATGCCCACCAGCGAACAGCGGGGACACTTCGGACTGTCTTCCAGCGGTGGAGGAATGACGCCCAGTGCCGCGGTCCGTCGGAATTCATCCCTCAGTTGCCGCGTGCGAGCGATCAGCTCATCCGTCATCTGGATCGTCACGCGTTTGCGCGATCCGATGAAGTACAATACCCCGGAATCACACTGAAAGCCGTTTTCGATCAGAATCAGGGCCTGAGCACAAAGTTGCACACGTTCAGGCTCCCAGGCACCTTCCGGGATATCCGGCGCTTTGCCGCGTTTGTAATCCACCGGTGTGGCCGCCAGTCCCTCCAGCTCCAGGAGATCCAGACGCGCCAGCAGGCCTTCACGTGGTGCAGACAAGGTGAGCGACCGGGTGTGCAGCGGTGTGACCTTGCCGTCCTGAGTTTCACTGTCGACGGTCTCCGCTGTTGGCACTGGCTTTGTGGATGGCTGATCCACACGACGGTGCCCGAAGGTCCCTTCCATCGTTTCCAGATTGTCGGCCCATTCGCCGTCAACCCATTCGAGGTAGCCCAATCGAGGGCAGTAGGTAAATTCGTTCAGCATTCGGACGGGAATCATGTCTGGCAGATCGGTGCTTTGCGAACTGCATTCCCCGGGGCAGGATTCTTCGGCGGACGGTGGGATCTGGACAATATCGATCATGATCAAGGCCTTCATTCGAGGGCCGAAAAAGGGGCGAGGAACCAAAGGAGTGCGAAGCATCCTTCAGGCAGAAAAGGGGTCAGGAACCAATAGTGCGGAGCACC
>CAIYBH010000099.1 GCA_903924405.1 uncultured Planctomycetaceae bacterium
TTCATGATTCTTCAGGCGGATTCATGCTTTCAATTCGGGTGGGTCACGTCAGTGTGACCGGAAACTATCGGGACAACAATGAAGACAGCTGCTACCTTGACGGTAAGCAGCGTTTGTTTATTGTCGCCGACGGCATGGGGGGCCAGAGTGCTGGTGAGCGAGCCAGTGCAATGGCGGTAGAAGTCATCCCGGGAAGGCTGGAACCGCTGCTGAACTCGGACAAACCCGGCTTAAAAAACGTGACAGCGGCCGTGGAGAAAGCGATTGTCGCGGCGAACTCGGAAATTTTGTTGCTAAGTGAAGAGCCCGGTTTGCGGAACATGGGCACCACGGCGGTGCTGATGGTGCATGTCGGGGACTCATTTTATTTTATGGGTGTTGGTGACAGCCGCGCCTACGAGTTGCGGGGGACGAAGTTACGTCAGTTAACCATTGATCATTCGATAACGCAGGCATTGCTGGATTCCGGAACGATCAATGCTGAAGAGGCGAAGACGCATCGTTATCGCAATGTTCTGTACAAGTATCTTGGCTGTCGGGATGGAGCAACGGGCGCGGCTGTGGTCGAAGTGAATCCCAGACCAGGCGACCGTTTTCTGCTCTGCAGTGATGGACTGAATGACGGGCTGAGCGATTCTGAGATTGCTCGACTGCTGCGAATTTCCAATGATCCGCAGGTCGTGGCCGAGCAGTTGGTCAAGGCCGCGCTGGACGCAGGTTCGCGTGACAATGTGACCAGCCTTGTGATTCTGGTGGACTGAGACAGTGCAAATAATTCGGCGATGTCCGTATTCGGACCTGCATCGGTGAAAGCAAAGATTCAGACGGTAATTGGCACGGACGTGCAGCGTGCTGCGGACCTGCTTCTGGCTGGTCGGTTGGTGGGCATGCCGACAGAAACGGTGTACGGACTTGCCGCAGACGCGACCAATGCTCTGGCCGTTGCGGCAGTCTTTGAAGCCAAGCAGCGTCCGACATTTGATCCATTGATCGTGCACATCGCAAATGCCGAGCAGTTACCGCTTGTGGTCTCTGAAATACCAAAGCGAGCGAAGATACTCTCGCGGGCAGTCTGGCCTGGGCCGCTGACAATCGTTCTGCCGAAGCGACCGGAGATTTCGGATCTTGTGACGTCTGGATTGCCGGGTGTGGGGGTACGAGTACCGCAGCATCCGATGGCGCTGGAACTGTTAAAGCGGACCGGGCGTCCGCTTGCTGCACCGAGTGCCAATCTGTTTGGAGGCATCAGCCCAACCACAGCGCAGCACGTTCTGGACGGATTGACGGGGCGAGTGGATTACATCCTGAATGGCGGGCCGTGCGAGGTGGGAGTGGAATCAACGGTCATCTCGCTGATGTCGGACGACGCTGTCGTCCTGCGGCCGGGCGGGTTTCCGATTGAGCAGCTGGAGAGGCTGATTGGACCTGTAAAAAGGGCCGTGACCGATCCGGCACTGGACGACGCTGCGCAGCCTGCACCGGGGATGCTGAGTCGTCATTACGCGCCTGGGACACCGATGCGACTGATCAGCGTAGATGAATTGGCGGAACCTGAGTCAGGCCGACACTGTGGATTACTGACATGGGGAGACTGGCCGGCAAGTGGCGGATTTGAACGGATTTTTCGGATTTGTGAGGATTACAACCTGCAAATCTGTGCGGCGAATTTCTTTGCGGGTCTCCGTGATCTCGACTCTGCTGGCCTGGACGTTATCATCGCACGCCAATTTCCGGAGGTTGGATTGGGGGTTGCGCTGAATGACCGACTGAGACGTGGTGCATCTGGAAAAGCTCCGGCTCAAACAAAACCAGACTGATTCCGGATTAAAGTCAGGTAGACAATCTGGTATCATGCCATTTGATAAGCGTTTTTCGACAGTTGACTGAAAGCAGTCTGATGAAATATTCCCTGAAGGCTCTGGTGGTTCTGGCCGCTGTTGTGGCCATCGTGCTGCGTTTTGTTCCGCTGCCGATTGACAATTTCTCGGCACTCGGAGCACTGGCAGTCCTGAGCGGGGTCGTCGTGCGGCCGGTTTGGCTGGCGATATTGGTAACGCTTGTGGCTCGATTGATTTCAGACAGTCTGCTGCATTATCAGACGGGTTATGGATTTTATGGCTCTATGGCGTTCGACTATGTCGCCTATGCCCTGATCGTACTGGCTGGCCGAGGGCTGTCTCCGCGAAGTATCCTGGGCTCTGCAATAGCCGGATTCGCAGCGGCCGTCTTGTTCTTTCTGGTCAGCAATACGGGAGTCTGGTGCATGCCCTTGAATGGCCAGTACCTGTATCCTCAGACCTTTGCCGGCCTGATGGAATGTCTCGCTATGGGACTGCCCTTTGCAAAGGGCACCATCCTTGGTGATATTTTGATGACCACAGTGTATCTGGCAGTTGCCGGAACGCTTGCTTGCTGGAAAACCGATGAACATCCTGTGGCAGCCGAATAGTGCTGCGTCGGATGTTTGTCAGTGATAGATAAAACAGCATAAACGGGGCCTGCCCGGAACTACGGCGGAACAATTTGATGTTGCGACATGATCAGCGGACAGTGGACCAGTTACGTGCAATTCGGGTACAGAAAGGTTTCACGAAGACTTCGCTTTCCAGTGTGTTGATGGAAGCCGGCAACACGATGGTGTTGTGCACAGCAAGTGTCGAGAAATCGATCCCGGCATGGCGCAAGTCAAAAGATCCGCAGCAGCCTGTGCTGGGCTGGGTGACTGCGGAATACAACATGCTTCCTGGCAGCACGTCTCCGCGTAAGCAGCGTGACCGCAGCAAAGTGGATGGGCGAACAACAGAAATTCAGCGTCTTTTCGGTCGCAGCCTGCGTGCTGTCGTGGACTTTGAAGCGCTGGGCGAACACACCATTACAATCGACTGTGATGTGCTTCAGGCAGACGGCGGGACGCGGACAGCCAGCATCACGGGTGGATTCATCGCCCTGGCGGATGCTGTGCAGCAGATCATCGCTGGTCGTCCTGAGGCTTTCCGGCGTCCGGTGCTGACGGATACCGTGGCCGCGATCAGTGTGGGCGTTGTTGACGGCAGTCCCGTGCTGGACCTCGACTATCACGAAGACAGCCGAGCTGAAGTGGACATGAACGTGGTTATGACGGGATCTGGTCGATTCATTGAGGTTCAGGGGACGGCTGAAGGTGCGCCGTTTGATCAGGACACTTTGAACCGGATGCTGGATCTGGCACGGCAGGGCATCGCCAGCCTGACAGAAATCCAGAAGCATTAAATACGGACGGCTCCGCGGTGAAGGCTGGTTGCCGTGAAGCGGGCATCACAATCCCGCAAAGAACGCTCGTCGTTGCAGAGATTACACAGGGGGTTCCTGAGCAAAGAGAATTCGGGAAAGATCCTGCCTGATTCCGATGAGAATTGAAGACGCTGCCTTCCGGAACTACAGTCCGCACACAGGGAACCGCATGGTTGCGGACAGCAGTGTGCGGGTAGACGCAAAGGTCATTTCAGTTGGGCTGGTGACCTGCAGGCGACAAGTGTCAGCTGCCCTGAGGCCGGGTGTGTGCCAGAGAGTACTTCCTTCATTAAGGAGTCGCCGGAAGCCGATGCAACTGTCTGAACTTCCCGTCTGTGGTCCATGGGGTGAAAAGCATCTGCTGGGGTTAGAGCGTCTGACCGCATCGCAGTTGAACACGGTCTTTGATCTTGCAGACCAGCTGAAGGATCTAACCTGTGACGGTACCGAGCGACTGAGTCTTCTGAAGGGGATTGTGGTTGCCAACCTGTTTTTCGAGAACTCAACGCGCACGCGAACAAGTTTCAGCCTTGCGGCCAGAAGACTGGGTGCAGACACGGTGGATTTTTCCGCCAGCACCAGCAGTCTGTCGAAGGGTGAAACCTTTATCGACACAGCGCTGACGATTGAAGCCATGGGCGTGGACATGGTCGTGTGTCGTCATCGGACGCCCGGCGCACCGCATCTGTTGTCGCGTCATCTCAAAGCGGGCGTGCTGAACGCCGGCGACGGGACTCATGAGCATCCGACCCAGGGATTGCTGGATATTTACACCATTCGACGTCATCGCGGTCGCATCGCTGGTCTGACGGTCGCGCTGGTGGGCGACATTCGGCACAGCCGTGTGGCGCGTTCCAACATTCATGGTCTGGTCAAACTTGGTGCGCGGGTGATTGTGTGTGGGCCATCGACACTGGTCCCGCAGGAGATACGGCAGTTGGGAGTGGAAGTCGCGTGGAGTCTGGACGACATTCTTCCGGAAGTGGATTGCGTCAATTTGCTGCGAGTTCAGTTTGAACGGCAGCGAGGCGCATTTTTCCCTTCGATCACCGAATACGCCAATCTGTTTGGGATGAATGGCGACAGGATTCGGCGCGCCAGAAAAGACCTGCTGGTTCTGGCTCCGGGGCCAATCAATCGCGGGGTGGAGCTGACTCCGGAAGTCGCTGATGGTCCCCATTCCGTAATTCTGGATCAGGTGTCAAATGGATTGCTGATCCGTATGGCCTGTTTATCGCTGCTGGCGAAAGAGCGCCGTGCAGGCCAAAGAGGTGTAGCATGACGAACCTGCTGATTACTGGTGGTCGGGTAATTGATCCGGCCAGTGGCCGTGATGGTGTTGCGGACGTGCTGGTCCTTGACGGACGAATCACAGCCATTGAAACTTCGTCGGCCGCTTCAGCGGAAGCCCGGCAGGGTGTTTCAGAGATTCGTCAGATTGACGCCACGGGACTGATTGTCAGTCCGGGGTTTATTGATCCCCATGTCTCACTGCGTGAGCCCGGTTACGAAGAGGACGAAAGTACGGCCTCCGGAACGGCGGCAGCACTCGCAGGGGGCTTTACCGCCATCGCGGCACAAACGGACACCAGTCCGGTACTGGACAATCGCTCAGCGGCGGAATTTGTGCGTTTGCAGGCGGATCGTGCTCGAAACTGTCGAGTGTATCCACTGGGAGCAATCACAAAACAGCACAAGGGCGAAGAACTGGCGGAGATTGGCCAGCTGGTCCAGGCGGGGGCTGTTGGCTTTTCGGATGCCCGGCATCCGGTCGCGAATTCCGAGGTCATGCGCCGGGCCCTCGAATACACGCGCATGTTCCACCGACCTGTGCTGCATTTTGCGATGGTCCCTGAACTGGCAGAAGGGGGCGTCATGCATGAAGGCTTTCAGTCAACCCGACTGGGGCTTCGCGGCATCCCCGCAGCGGCTCAGGATATCATGACAGGGCGCGATATCGCGCTGGCCGAGTTGACTGGTGGACGGGTTCACATCATGTGCGTCACGACGCGAGATTCTGTATCGCGTATTCGCCACGCACGAGCGATCGGTACTTCGGTGTCCTGCGACGTTGCTCCGCACCATCTGTTGTTGACAGATGAAGTGATGGAGAGATTCGACACCATGTACAAATTCAATCCTCCCCTGCGAACCAGAGATCATCTCGAAGCCCTGATCAGCGGACTGAAGGATGGAACGATCACGGCGATTTCAGCAGATCATCAGCCTCGGGCCATCGAGAAAAAGCAGGTCGAACTGGATGCCGCACCGTTTGGAAGCAGTGGCCTGGAAACCGCGCTGGGCGTCTGTGTCAGGGCCTTGATTGATCCCGGATATCTGACATGGCCGGAGCTGATCGCCAGATTGACCGTCGGGCCAGCGTCAGTACTTGGATTGCCCCATGGCACTCTTGCCATCGGACAATTAGCCGATATCACGCTGATAGACCCTGCGGTACGCTGGACTGTCGATGCAACTCGATTCAAATCAGCAGGTCGAAATACCCCGTTTCATGGGATGACCCTGACGGGGCAGGTTGCCGCAACGATTGTGGCTGGAGAAGTTCGCTGGCAGCGAGAATAAGCGTTCGCGCCAATTCTTTTTTTGTTTTCAGATGAGTGGTGCATTATGACAGGTTATACAGTACACACGGGTGCCTCAAAGAAGTTTGTCAGTGGCTGGGACCGGGTTTTCGGGGCGACCGAGTCCAAACCGGCGACAAAGAAGGACAAGCAGAAATCCGGCGACAAAACGAAGAAAGCCCCGGGGAAGAAGACAAAGCCCGAGTGATCTTCAATTTCGCACTGCAGGGTGATATGAAATTCCTCCGAATTTTTCTTGTCACAGACGTAATTCAGTGTTCATGATGAAAGCTGCTGCAGACATCCACGGAAAAAACTCCAGTGACCTTGTGTTGCGCTGGTTTTCGATGATGTCGGGCAGCAGGAATTCATGGAGCTGGTGTTGTGCAAAGCAGAGTTTCCGGACTGCTGACATCGACGCTGTCGGCGGTTGTTGATCTGATCGCACCGCTGCAATGTTCACTCTGCGGCAGCGCCGAAGCAACAGCCACCGGTTTTCAGACCTGTTATTGTGCAGAATGCACCGCAAAACTCTGCCCGACTCCGCAGTTTCGCTGCCAGCGCTGTTCGGCCGAGATTGGTCCGTGGTCGACAACGACAGAGGGTTGCATTCATTGCCGGGGCCGTAAACTGCGATTCGAATCTGTGGTGTGTCTGGGAATGTATGACGAGTGGCTGCGGAATGCGCTGTTGTCGGCCAAGTGGTCCTATTCGGCCGTTCGTATGCGATCGCTGGGACGTTTGCTGGCGTTGCACCGACGCCAGCAGCTCTCGGAATTGGGCATCAACCGTATCGTGCCGATTCCCCAGCACTGGCGGCAGCGTCTGATCCGGCACTTTAATCCGGCATGGATCATTGCCGAAGAAATTGCCCGCGTGCTGCATGTGCCATGTGATATTCATCTGCTGCGAAAGGTGCGGGGCACCCGACCGCAAAAGCGGGTTTCAGTAACACAGCGTTTTGAAAACCAGAACTCGGCGTTTGCCATCCGTGATGCCCATGTAGTCGCCGGTGAACGGATCCTGATCGTGGATGACGTGCTGACAACGGGTGCGACCTGCTCAGAAGCCGCGCGGATGTTTCGCCGAGCGGGTGCAGCGACCTGCCACGCCGCTGTCATTGCCCGGGTACTGGATCATTCTGCCTGAAGGAAACCGGCAGCGCGATGACTGGCAAGCGCCCGGGCAATAGCATGCGACTCGGATGCGCATCGGTGTCGTTCAAGTTTTCGGCGCTCAGCGATGGTAGCAGCACGCTCGTCGCCTGCAAAATCACCACATTCAGGGTCAACGCCTGCCCACACCTTCGGCGAATAACAACAACGCAGTCGCACAAATCCCTTTGCCGTGCCTCGCAAACACAGACGCCAATGGCTCCGCAGGCCGAGGCCAGTCCGTCGTAGACCCATTGATAGCCCCCACGCGTCCTCAAAACACACGTCGGTACGCAAAGCATTGACAGAAATGCACTTACGACAAA
>CAIYBH010000100.1 GCA_903924405.1 uncultured Planctomycetaceae bacterium
ATGATTGTGTTGAGCATGCAGCGGGAAAATCAGCGCACTGGAGAACATCGCCTTTGACGGTGAAACGTCTTGCGCATTCGTAATGGCTGGAAGAAACAGTAGCAGGCATAGCAGCAGGGTCTGGGGCATTGGCAACGACTTCCGGGACACAGGACAAGGGCAATAAGTTTTCACCTGATCCGCAGTCAGGCGATCCGAATGTCAACACAGGATGTTTTTGTCCATTGAATTGTGGGTAAAATTGCCGGGGAAGTCCACGAAGGCCGTTTCTGTGCGGCAAATCCTGCCGAAAAACTTTCAGGGCTTTCCCTGAACATTGGGTCAGCCTTAATTCCTGAATGGAAGCGGAGACGGCAGAAAATTCAACGCCGAGGTCGGTCCCCGCCTGAAATTCGGTGCAGAAGACGGGGAAACAACTTCCGCGGCCATCGCCGCAAACGCCTCAATCGCAGGAATACCAGCCTTTTCTCTGAACTGTCCGAGCACATGCAGGCGGTCGAGGACCGCGTCCGAGGCAAAAAACTTCTCTGTGAGTCTTTTTTTTTGAGACTTGACGATTCACAATGGCCCCCGCGGGAATTTCACAGGAGAAACAACCCGCTGGAATTATCGATGGTTTATCAGGAGACTTCCCATGCGTCCCACCCAGCGTAAGAGTCGAGGCTTCACATTGATTGAGTTGCTGGTCGTGATTGCGATCATTGCAATTCTGGTGGCATTGCTGCTGCCAGCGGTCCAGCAGGCTCGCGAGGCAGCCCGCCGGACTCAGTGCAAGAACAACCTCAAACAGATCGCATTGGCAGTCCACAATTACCACGACACAGCCAACATGTTTCCTCCGGGATACATTGCCGCACCTCCTAATCAGTCGACTCGTTCCCTGTACACGATGATTCTGCCATACATTGAGCAGGCCAATCTGTATCAGCAGATTGATTCGTCGATTCCGATGTTCAACGGCCCGACAGGGTATGATCCAGTGAAGCAGGCCCAGAATGTCGCTGCCGCGGCGACCGTAATTCAGGCCTTTCTGTGCCCCTCCAGCCCGGGACCAACCACGGACGACTATCTTTATCCGGCCGGCGCCTTCGGGGGAGGCTTTCCAGCAGCGAATTGCACATGGAAGGGCGGCCGAACGGACTACGGCGGAACCAGTGGGGTTCGCGGCACCTATGCAAACCTGGCCTACAACAACAACGCCGGTGGCGACCGTGAAGGTGTCTTTGTTGCCGCGGGACTGGGCGGCAGCACCAGCCGCATGCGTGACCTGACCGACGGGACATCCAACACGTTCATGTTTGGTGAACGCACTGGTGGCGTCAAGATCTTCTACAAGAGCCAGCCTGCTGTAGGATTGCCAGCGATTCTGGGCCAGACCAATGGCGGTTCATGGGCCGATGCTCTGGTCTTTGAAAACTGGCTGCAGGGCTCTCTGTATGACGGTACCGGCAACGGTGGTCCGTGCGCCATGTGCACCAACATGCGAGGCAACGGTTTCCACAGCTTTCACACCGGTGGGTGTCAGTTCGCCCTGTGTGACGGTTCTGTGAAATTCGTCAGCGAAAACATGGCTCAGTCGGTCTTTGCCGCCCTGATCACTCGTAAGAAGGGTGAAATTGTCGGCGACTTCTGACAGACGGGCCCCATCGTCAGAATCGCATGTGTGCGACATGCCAAAACAGAAAGTCGCGGTCTGCTTTCAGACCGCGACTTTCGTTGGTACTGTTCACCTGACCTGAATCAGCATCACGCTGTTCACCCGGCAATGTGTTCTCTCCACCACCTTTTTTCAATGGACCTGAAAATCATGAAAGCCATGCTGCAATCCTTTGTAGCTGCCTCACTGCTGATGCTGGTGATCGGCTGCGGTGGCTCAGACGCTAATCGCAAAGCCACCTTTCCTGTCAAAGGCAAGCTGACTGTGGATGGAAAAGCGCCCGGATCAGGTGTGCAGATCGAATGCCATCCGGTTGCCGGAATTGATACAAAAAATCCGTCCGTCTCACGAACTGAATGTGATGCGGAAGGCAACTTTAAAATCTCTACTTATACATCCGGTGACGGAGTCCCCGCTGGTGACTATATCCTGACCTTCGTCTGGCAGGAATTTAATCTTATGTCCCGAAACTATGGGGGACCAGATAAACTGAAAGGTCGCTACGCGGATCCGGCCAAATCGACGATTAAGATCACCGTCAGCGGTGAGGGTGAGACGGATCTGGGTGAACTGGCGCTGACCACCAAATAAAGCACTGTCGACCGCAACATCAGGCTGCCTCCTCTGTCAACGTGTCTGATCGGGAAGAGCAGGGTGGTGCGGTGCGGAAGTTCTGAGAAGCTGGCAGACTGCAGGGCCGGCATTTTCCTGAGTTTGTCGTCGATCTGTCGCAGGGTGTTTTTTTGCTGTCTGTTTTTCCTTCAGGGATCCTCCATGGTTGCTCAACGTTTGCATCTGCTTCCGCTGCTTTTTTTCGCGTGCGTTTCGCTGACCGGCCTGATGGCGAATGCGGACGAGGCCGTCACGGCCCCTGAGCTTCCTCAGGAAATCTTTCAGTTCATGGAAAAACCGGAACCGGATTATCGCTGGAAGAAGCTGGATGTTCTGGAGGCCGCTGGCAGCCGAGTGCATCGCCTGGAACTCACCTCCCAGAAGTGGCAGAACATCGTCTGGAAACATGCACTCGTCGTTTACGAACCACAGCAACTGGTGCATAAACAACACATGCTGCTGTTCGTTACCGGCGGCAGCATCGGAAACTTCCCGCAGGGCAAGGATCTGGCACTGGGTGTTGCACTGGCAAATGCCTGTGGAGCTCGCGTCGCGACTCTGCACCAGGTACCAAATCAGCCGTTGATGGGCGACCGTGTCGAGGACGATCTGATTACAGAAACCTGGCTGCGGTACCTGGAATCCGGTGACGCGAGCTGGCCGCTGCTGTTTCCGATGGCCAAAAGCGCGGTCAAAGCCATGGACGCTCTGCAGGAATTCAGCAAGACAGAATTCAATCAGCAGGTGGACTCCTTTGTGATCACCGGAGCATCCAAACGCGGCTGGACCAGCTGGCTCACCCCGGTCGTTGATAAGCGAATCATCGCTACAGCACCGATCGTGATTGACGTTTTGAACTTCCCGGCTCAGATGAGTCATCAGAAGAAGACATGGGGGTTCTACAGTGAGCAGATCGAAGACTACACCAGCAAAGGCCTGATTCGGGAAGATGGGATTCCGCGTGAAGGTCGGGAAGCCGAACTCTGGCGAATGATGGACCCCTACACCTATCGCTCCCGCCTGACCCTGCCCAAGCTCATCGTGGTCGGCGCCAATGACCGCTACTGGACTGTGGACGCCCTGAATCAGTACTGGGACGATCTGGAAGGACTGAAGCACATCCATCGCGCCCCCAATGCCGGGCACGGACTTGACCAGGGACGCGACTATGCCCTCGGAACCATCGGCGTCTTCTTCCGTCACGCCGCAGGTGGCAAATCACTCCCCGAGTTTTCGTGGGAACCGCAGGTCACAGAGGCTCGTGTGGGGCTGAGCATGAAGCCCTCCGGCAAACCGCTCGCCGTGCGTTTGTGGACTGCTCGATCAGATTCCAACGACTTTCGCGCCTCAAAGTGGACGTCACAGGAGGTAGAACAAAGTGCAGGGAATTACGCAGCAGCAGCCGAGCGTCAGGGAACAGAACGTGTCGCTGTCTTTGGCGAAGCTCAGTACGAATACGAAGGTCTGAAGTATTCTCTTTCGACCCTTGTCTTCTGGAAATAAGACGTCGGCCACATACGACTTTGTTTTCTGAACAGCCTGGCGGGACCAGTTCCAGCCAGGCTTTTTTTCGTCGCCACTCTGCGACATCCCAAAACAGCGGTGCAGGGCACTCGCCAGCGATCGACAACCCCGACTCCGGCCACTCGCCTTAGCGCTGCGGCAGGAACTCAGCTTGCGGCAGGTTAAGCCGTGCGCCAGACCTCGCTGCGCCATGTGTGGCAGTGACCTGGCGTGGTCCGAGGTTCGTGTCACCGTCGACGGGACCATTTGCCCGCCTGATTCCACCGGGGTGCAGTCGCAGCGATTGGGAAAATCAGGGCAAGCCTGCCGATAATACTTCGTGGACTGCTAATTTGGGTGATAATACGTCAGACTGACCGCAGGAGACTTCGCAGGGCGGTCCGCCGCAGCAGAAGAAGACTCGACAGGTATCGACGAAGTGTTCGGTGGAGCAGGGGAGAAGGTCATGAGATTCAGATGGGCAATCTGCGGACTCCTGTTGCTGCTTGCGTACCATCCGGTGTCGGCCCAGACATCGCTGGCTGAACGAGAACGATCGCGGATTGAAACGATCCGGCAGATCTCGCCTTCCGTTGTCTGTGTCATGGCCAGCAGTGGCGAAGGCGGTGGATCCGGAGTCCTGATTTCTTCCGATGGTTTGTGCATCAGCAACTACCATGTCACCTCCGGTTCCGGCAACTTCATGAAATGCGGGCTGAATGATGGCCGCGTTTATGATGCTGTGATACTGGGAATCGATCCCACCGGTGACGTAGCACTGATTCAACTCCTCGGACGTTCAGACTTTGCAGCAGCCGTGCCCGGGAACAGCGACTTTGTACGAGCGGGCGATGAAGTCATGGCTCTGGGAAATCCGTTCCTGCTCGCATCGGATTTTTCTCCGACTGTCACATGGGGCATTGTCAGCGGCGTGCATCGCTATCAGTACCCTGCCAATACCTTTCTGGAATACACCGACTGCATTCAGATCGACGCATCCATCAACCCGGGAAACTCCGGCGGGCCTTTGTTTGATATCTCCGGCAAGTGGATTGGAATCAATGGTCGGGCTTCCTTCGAAAAACGCGGGCGTGTGCATTCCGGCGCAGCCTACGCCATCTCCGTCAATCAGGTCCTGCGTTTTGTGGATCATCTCAGGGCAGGGCTGATCGTTGATCATGGGCGAACTGACTTCACCGTGGAAACAGGGGACAACGACGAAGTACGGGTGAGTCAGGTGTCTGAGTTATCAGAGGCATGGCGGCGAGGACTTCGTCCCGGCGCGGTGCTGCTGACCTTCGCCGGGCGTTCACTCACTTCAGCAAACGACTTTCAGAATATTCTCGGTACCTGGCCGGAGGGCACTCGACTGCCGTATTCGTGGCGAGATGATGGGGGCGTACATTCCGCCACAGTGCGACTCAGTCCCCTGCACTCCTTCACAAAAGCACCGGAATTGCCCACGGAACGTCGCCCTCCCCAACCTGAACGGATGCCCGAGGATTCCAGCGAATCGTCACCGTCTGAGGACCAGTTGCCGGAAGAAATTCAAAAGCTCTTTGTTCAGAAGGAAGGATTCTGCAACTATTACTTCAACGAACAGCAACGCGCACAATTGCTGAATCCCCTGCGAACACGGACTCAGCCAGTGGAAACCTATGCCAGCACATGGCAGATTCGCTTTCAGCAGGAAGGCACCACCCCGGCGACTAACGGAGAACTGGCAATCAGCCCCGAAACCGTTGGCTTGCGAATGGGTGACTCTGCATGGCTGCAGCAGGTCGACAATCCACAGACTGACGAGGAGCCCGCATCGATGCCGGGACTGCTGATCGCCATGAACCAGTTGCGACGATTGTTCAGCACAGACGCGACGGCCCTCGATGAAATCACAGCCTTCGGCACCACCGTTCACCTGCCTCTGGGAAAAACCTGTCGTGTTCTGCTCAGTCGCCAGGGAATCAGAACCGGCCGCTGGTATTTCGACGCCGGCGATAGCCTTCCAATCGCGGTCGATCTGGACTTTGAAACAGGACAGGATGAAATTCGCCTGATCTTTGAAAACTGGAAGGAATGGAACAACGTGATCTTTCCGGAACGGATTGGGATTGTGAATGCCACTACAGAAGACGTTTCGTGGCTGCGGATCACTGACGCGACACGCCAGAATTGACCGGACGTCGCCGTACCGCGACTGCAGACGCGTCACCGTATCGCCACACAGAACGTTCCACAGATCAAAAAACGCTCGTGTAGTTTCCGACAATGGACTGCCGGCGACTGTCGATCAACAGACTCAAGCGGAGATCAACACATGGTCAGGATTCTCACTGGTGTCATGCTGCTGCTGATCATTTTCGTCAGTCGCCCCTGTCGAGCACAGTCTGAGACACCAGCCGAGCATCCGGATCCGCAACGGGTCATCGTCAAACTGTTCGGGGCTGGCGTGGGAAATCTGGACTCCTATGGAACCGGCGTTCTGGTTTCGAAAACCGGTCATGTCATTACGGTCGCCAATCATCTCGTCAGTACCGGATTTCTGACTGCCGTGACATGGAACGGCCGCCGCTACGCAGCCGAAACGATTGCCACCAGTAAAGAATTTGACGTAGCACTGCTGAAACTGAAATCAGATCCGGCGGATGAGTTTTCCTTTACCGATCTGTCGCAGGCAAAAGATGTCGACCAGGGAACGCCCGTGCTGGCCTACAGCAATATGTTCCGGGTTGCTGCCGGAAACGAACCTGTGTCCGTTGTGCACGCCGTGATCTCTGCCTCCATTCCTCTCGAAGCCTCGCAGGGACGCTGGAAGTTCCCCCTGAAAAGTCCGGTCTGGCTGATCGACGCGATCACCAATAATTCCGGAGCAGCGGGGGGGTTGCTGGTGGATGAATCAGGAGCGCCCGTGGGATTGATCGGCCGGGAAATTCGGCATGCGAGTAGTCGGACCTGGGTCAACTATGCGGTTCCCATGACCGCCCTGAAACCTGTGGTGACCGCCATGCTGGAAGGACGTCAGACTGTAACTGCGGCACGCTCCACAGAAGCAGTGGCCATGCTGACTGATCAGGAAATCACGACACGTTACGGGCTGACATTGCTGCCCGGCGTCGTGGAGCGTACGCCGGCCTATGTGGATGCCGTTGTGCCGGAATCGCCGGCCGCTCGGGCCGGTTTTCGTCGCGGTGACCTGATCCTGCTGATTGGCGATGCGGTAATCACAAGTGTCACTGACGTGCAACGGCGAATGGCAGAATTTCGGCCCGGGCAGAAAATGACCTTCACCGTGGACCGCAATCAGCAGCTGCAGCCACTGGAATTGACGGCAGGGCAAGGCGGCACAGGCGGCGGGAACAAGCCCTGAGCTCAAACAGTTTGATCCGCCGTCGGCTCCGGATCCCGGCGAATGCGAGTTCGTAAACAGAACTCAACAGGCACAGACGACTTCAGCACAGGATCGCAGCGGCAAAGAACCATCACGCGTGC
Source organism: uncultured Planctomycetaceae bacterium (assembly GCA_903924405.1). GTDB lineage: Bacteria > Planctomycetota > Planctomycetia > Planctomycetales > Planctomycetaceae > SXXK01. Next base: position 7,259 of record CAIYBH010000100.1, read on the forward strand.
TGCCAACTCATGCGAACAGCCCCGACCGAAGAACGGGCACACCAACCGATGCAGGCCGCGACAACACGCGGGGGATGGCTCATCAGCCAGAAAAACCGACCCCCGAAAACAGGTACCCCCAACGTCCGATAATGTCCGTTATGTTAAGTTAATCCCGAAAAAAGCCGCGATTTCCTCGCGGCTCGCCGGAATCTACCACAACCCTGCCGTTACCACCAACCTCGGTTTGTTCGCCTCTCATGCCGCAGAGACTCCCGATTCAACATGCACCAGAACGAACCCGCTCACAAACGGCTCAGTCGCGTTCGCAACGCTCGATCCAGTTCCTCAAGAGTGATTCCAGCGCGGCTGAGCTGTCGCAGGATGCGATCGTCCAGCAGCGTGTTCACATCCGTGCCCGGATCCGGGTCCTGCTTCAGTCCCATCGCGTCAGCATGCCAGTCCTCCAGCACTCGACGAATCACCACCGGCGGAACCCCGGCCAGATATTCACGTGACCGGCTGACAATGTCAGAACGCTGATTGTAGATCCCGGCAATTTCAGTCAGCAGCGCGGTGTCTCTGGGAGAGATGTCAGCGGCAGCAACGCGTTTGGCCGGACTGCCCTGTCCCGAAGACTTTTCAGGAGCCGCTGTCGGTCGACCAGCCGCAGTGCCAGTCATTGTGGAGGATCGCAGAAATCCGGACAGGATGCCGTCCATGTTTTCCGGAATCGCCTGCTGCAGTTCACCAATCAGCCGCTGTTTCTGTTCCGCAGACATGTTCTCCAGAGTATCAACAGCGCGAAGCGAAAGTTCGTCTCGCAAACGGTTGGGAAGCTGCTCCAGAATCTCTCGCACCGTCGGCCCGCTGGCCTCGTCTCCGTCCGGTGAACTCGCGGAGACTCTGCGGGCCGGTGTTGATTCCGTCTCCGGACTTCCCGAGACCAGGCTGCGCAGGTCAAATCCTGTCTCGGTCTGCAGCCACTGATCCTTCTCGGCAACATCTGACGCTGTGGCAGAATGGAAATCACCGGGAGCTGCCGGTCTGGCACCGGCAAGTTCATCCGTAACAGGCTGCAGGCTGCGATTGAATCGCTCGATAACGTGCTGAACGTCGCCAACCGAGTGCTCAGGCACCAGCTTCAGCAGAAACTGGGAGTGACTGAGGATCACCGCGGCACCATAGCCTGACCACGTTTTTCCCACAATTTCACGAATGGAAGGGGACATGGTGATCAGAAAGTACATCACCGTCATGCAGAAAATGACACCCTTGATCAGCCCCAGCAATCCGCCAAGGTGTCGGTCGAATTCAATCAGGTTGATTTTTTCCAGCCAGCCCTCGATCACACCGGCGGCAACAAAGGTGGCACCGCACAGCCCCACATAGATCGCCAGCATGGCAATCCACTGCTTCAACGGCGCTTCGGCCGGAATCAATGGCTCAATCGCCGGCGACAGCGTACCGGAAAACTTGAAGCACAGCAGCAGGGCCACAGCCCATGCCAGCTGAGACATCAATCCTCGAGCAGCACCACGCACCGCACAAAACAGCAGGATCCCGAGAACAATGAGATCCAGAATCTGAGAGGAGTTCATCGGTCGTCTTCCCTGATCACCGCCAACCCGTGAGCACAATGGCGAAGTATAGGCGGGCTACGGCTTCGGGGAAAATAGCGGTTCCAATCCTGATTTTTCGTCAGCGTCCATTCACAACAGCGAACAACCTGAGATTCGTGAGAATCCGAAAACGCTACCGGGGATTCTGTTTGACACACGCTGCTTCGTTATTCGCACGACCATCAGGCCATACGCAGGAAAACACGCAAAATCAGCCTGAAACACGCATTCCCCCGACCACACGACAGGCACCCGGACATTCTACTTTTCCAGACGGCAGAGGGCTCAGAATTGCCGGCGGCTGTCCAGTAGCAGGGTCACCGGGCCATCGTTGAGCAGACGCACATCCATGTGGGCCTGAAAAGTACCGGTTTCAACAGGCACCGACAGTCCCCGCAGCTCCGCCACCATACTGTGATACAAGGGAACAGCGGCTTCTGGTCGAGCAGCCTCCACGAAAGATGGCCGTCGGCCCTTGCGACAGTCCCCGTAAAGGGTGAACTGACTGACCAGCAGGACGGCCCCGCCGACATCGCTGAGCCCCAGATTCATTTTCCCTTCGGCGTCTTCAAAGACTCGCAGCCCCGCGATTTTCCCAGCCAGCCAGACGACATCCGATTCTGAATCATCTCCGGCAATCCCAAGCAGCACCAGAAAACCACGGCCGATCTGTCCCACAACGGTGCCATCAACAGTCACCGAGGCCTCTGTAACTCGCTGCACAACTGCACGCATTTCGGGAACTCCAGGCAGGAAGAAAACAACTCAGCATCCAGAACAGTGGCGGTGTGACACAGGCCCGGCAAATGGCTCAAAAACCCTCCGGGTCGCAGGTCATCTGCAGCCAGCGCCGCTTAGGATCGCTGGCTGCGAAATCGATCCGGTGACAGGCCTTCCAGGGAAATTTCAGGGGCCCTGCCGGAGATCAACTGGCCCAGAATCAGCGCAGTTCCCGGTGACATCTGCAGGCCGGAACGAAAGTGTCCGGCACCCACCCAGAGATTGCTGAATCCACCGACTCGTCCCAGCAGGGGCAGTTCATCCGGAGAGCCGGGACGCAACCCGGACCACGTGCGGGTGATCGCCGCGTTCTGCAAAGACGGCACCAGTAATTTGGCAAACTCCAGTAATCCCTGAACACCATCGACCGTATTGGCCTTCTGAAAACCAACCCGCTCTTCGGTCGACCCCACAAGCACCAGTCCATCCCGGCGCGGCACCAGGTAACGTCGACCATCCTCAATCACGCAGGACACCGGCTGCTGATCCGGAAGCAGTTGCACAATCTGGCCTCGGACAGGCTGAACGGGAATCGGCACATTCAGCTCGGCCATCAGACCGGCAGTCCACGCTCCAGCCGTCAGACAGAGCTGAGAGCATTCGATACGGCGATCCGGAATTCTGACCGCCTGAATCCGTGACTCACGGACCTCGAAGTTCAGGGTGCTTATATGTTCTTCAAAGCGAACACCAAGCCGTTCACAGGCACCGCGCAGGGCCTTCAGGTGTCTTGGATTTCGCACCTGAGCGAACTGGGGCAGAAAGACAGCATGTGTCCATGCTGTACTGAGTTCCGGGGCGTGCCGCTGCAGCTCAGCACCTTCCAGAACCTCAGCATCGCAGGCCTCCTCCCGCCACTGCTCTGCCATACAACGAGCGGCCTCCTGCGACCGACACAGGAGCAACGAGCCACAGACGTGATACCCGTTATCAAGGCCAGACAACTCCTGAAGTTCAGCCGCAAACTGCGGCCACAGCGCATGGCTCAGAGACCGCAGTCGAGCTTCGGGCGATGACGCCTGCGGAACACGCCCGGGTGGCAGCATTCCGGCACCCGCCCACGACGCTTCCTGCCCGGTCTGAGAACGGTCAAGCACAAGTACGGAGGCACCGTTCCGAGCGAGGTAGCAGGCGGTGGTGAGTCCGATGACGCCACCACCAGCAATGACGACATCCGGTTGGGAAACTGGCATGCGAATATTCTGACGAAAGCTGGCAAAACCAGCAGGCCAAAGTGCTTTGGAATTGATGGACTATATCAGGGCCGCCGAAGTGAGCATCACGGCTTGCCAAGACAGTACAGAAACTCCTGACGCGACGGTCCGTCACCTTTGGATGTGCGAACAAACAGTTGTCCATCCGTCGCAATCATCGACCCGAAACCGGAATCGCCAAGCTGATTCTGCGAGATCAATTCATACTTTTCCGGTGTGGCCCGGATGACCCACGTGGTCCCGGCCTCGTTGGTTGCGAAAATGGTATCGCCTACAAGCAGCGGCGATGCAGACACAGGTCCTTTCAGCCGCTGCTTCCACATTTCCTTCCCCGTGGCAGCCTCCCAGCAATAGAAGATTCCCTGATCGCTGAACGCATACACATGTCCTTGTGAGACCAGCATCGACTGCTCATAGCATTTGACCTTGTTCTTCCATGCAACGCCGGAACCATCCGCTCTGACAGCCACCGTTTCTGCATCAGGATAGCCGCCGCTGGCAAAGATCAGACCATTTTCCCAGATGCATGTTCCGCATGTGGCCATGGTCAGGCAGGGCGTATTCCAGAGCGCTGCGCCGCTGGCCGGGTCATAAGCAGCAATCCTGTTGGTCCCGCTCAGCAGCATCTGTTCCCTGCCATTGATCGTCGCCACGACAGGTGATCCCCAATTGAGCATCAGCGGCCGTTCAGTCGTCCACACCGTGCTGCCATCAGCCACATTCAGCGCTTTGATCCACGCACCCGTATCACAATCAGCCGATACGATCAGAGTGTTCCTGTAAAGTGTCGGCGACGCGGCATAGCCGTACTCATAGGCCTGTGGCCGAAACTTCCCGGCATCCGTCCGCCAGACAACCTTGCCCTGAAAATCCAGAGCGACCACCTCAATCTTCTCATGGTGACAGAAGGCAGCGAAAATCAACGTCCCGTTTGTAGCCGCTGTGGACGAGGCGTGCGTGTTTTTCTGATGCAGCGTGGGGAAGCCGCCCTGACTGACCGGAGTGAGCCAGAGCTGACGGCCTGTCTTTCGCTCGCAGGCCACCACAGCCTGCGTCTGAGTCGTCTCATCGGCCGTGCAGAGTACTACCAGATCACCAATCACGATCGGCGACGCATGACCGCGCCCCGGGATCTCAGCACGCCAGACCACATTCGTCGACTCGTCCCATGACACCGGCACCGCCTGCCCTTCCGCCGCTACATTCAGGTGCGACGGGCCACGCCACTGTGTCCAGTCCGACGCCCTGCCCGGAGCAGACAAACTGCACAACGCCAAAATCAGCAGCAGGCTGAAAAACAAACGAAAACGCATGACAACATCCTGTTTCAAATCCGCGCGGAGAAAACCCACCCCGAAGTTTGGGGATCAGCACCGCCGCGTCAAGTGCAGTTCGCCTTCCTCACACTGCCGCCGACGACTCCCCCGGTTTGGAGAAACAGGGAGCCCGGCAACACCTCAGCCCCTGTGACTTCCCTTTCACCTCAGCCACCGGGGACACACCACAGGCCTGCACGAGTCGCGCCCCGGGGACACACCACACGCTCCTCAGACCAGCACCATTTCCGGCAGAATCACAGGTCTTTTTCTTGATCAACACCCCGGCATCAGTCCCCCGGGGACACACCACGGGCGGTAACGAGCCGCGCCGGGGACACACCGCAGACCCAGCCACGCAGCGAGAGTTCCGACAGAATCGTTGGTTTTCTTCTGGTTTGTCGCCCACGTTGCAAAAAGGCAACATTTGCTGCACATGGGTGCTGAGGCCGCATCATTTGTGGCAACTCGACAGCATTTGAATCTCGCGTCGAATGCAACACATGTTGACGGAACTCAACAAGTCGTCAGGTTCAAACACACCCGGTCTGAGCTGTGCAACAGGCACCGGAATACCTATCGCATCCCGGGAAAAACCGAGCCAGGCTGGCAGTATTCACGCCCATATTTGTCGTCGAATTACTGCGAGTTTCGGATGTCGTTTTGCTCACTCCCCTGCTTTTCGGGTCGCCTCTTCTGCCAAATGGCTCACCACAGGGGCTGCTTGTTAATGATTCTCTGCGTGTTGCTGTTCCACGGGACGCTGCCGGCAGGCGAAGGCCCGCGACTGATTGAAGTCCGCGATTCCGTCCAGGCCTGGTCGGGCCGCCTGCTGGCTAAGGACGACACGTACTCATGGATCATGACCGAATCGGGGGGAGTGTGGCAGCTGGAAACAGCGAAACTCACGGGCTTTCGTGTTATCGCAGACGAATTCCGGATCGCAACTCCCGAAAAGCTCTACAGCCAGCTCCGGGCAGAGGTTCCCGAGGAGTATGAAGTTGCCCAATCCGCTCGATTCATCGTTGCTGTTGGTTCCGGCCGGGCCTCAACTTATGCAGCATATCTGGAAAGGGTCTATCGGGACGTTGTACGCTTCTACCAGTCACATGGAGTAGCGGTTTCAGAGCCGACTGTGCCGATGGCGGTGCTGCTGTTCAGCGATCAGTACGAGTTCCGTGCATATTGCGAGCGAGATAACACCCGGTGGTCAGATGACCTGCGCGGTTATTATTCATTGCAGACAAATCGTGTGGCTCTGTTTGATGATCGCACCACCGAATGGTCTTCCGAAGAGCCCGTGGAAAATCCGGCGTCGCGACAGCCCGCTCATCTTCGGGGGCTTCCGGAAACTGCAGCACGATCCTTAAGCAAAGTCTCCCCACGAACCCTTGAGACACTGGTTCACGAGGTTGTGCATCAGATTGGTTACAACACCGGAGTTCATAGCCGATTTGGACGCAATCCGCAGTGGCTGGTAGAGGGTCTGGCAATGCATCTGGAAACGCCGGATTCGCGCACGCGTCGGGGACATAGTCGCACGGAATCGGCAACACCGATCAACGCGGAGCGACTGGCGTGGTTCCGTGAAGAGTACACCTCCCGACAGGCCGCGGGTGACCTCGCGGGCCTCGTAGCCAGCGAGGACCTGTTCAATTCCAGCCCATTCGATGCCTACAGTCTGTCGTGGGCGTTAACCAGCTTTCTGGGATCCGAAAACAGTGGCGAGCGTCGAAAGCAGTTTGCCGACTATCTCGCCCTGCTGAAAACGCGCGACAGCATGGAGCCCTACTCTGCCGAAGATCGCCTGCTCGATTTTCAGCGGTGTTTCGGTGACATCGCCCGACTGGAAGTTGAGTTGTGGCGGCATGTGGAATCACTGGGAACCACAAAAGGGGACATTCTACTTTACACCACTAACGACGGCGACTAACATCAACGAATGCCACGAACATCAAGAGCATCACGAGGCGGATACGTCTACCATGTCCTGAATCGGGGCAATGGTCGCAGCGACGTCTTTCACAAGGACGATGACTTTACGGCATTTGTGAACCTCATCAGAGAGGCTCATGAAAAAGTCCCGATGCGACTGACTGGCTATTGCCTCATGGCCAACCATTTCCACCTCCTCCTGTGGCCTCATGAAGATGGAGATCTGAGTCGGTGGATGCAGTGGCTCATGACATCACACGTTCGTCGTTACCATCGACACTACCAGGGCAGCGGGCATGTCTGGCAGGGGCGATTCAAAGCGTTTCCTGTGCAGTCCGATGAACACTATCTGACAACGCTGCGTTATGTGGAACGAAATCCTCTGAGGGCCGGTCTGGTCGAAAGAAGTCAGGACTGGGAGTGGTCCAGTCTGAAACCGACGGTCCGCAGCGGCCCGGATGGATTGCTGTGCGAAGGTCCGATCCTCAAGCCCGCGCTATGGACCCGCCATGTCAACGGGGTGGAAACAGAAGCAGAATTGAAGGCACTGAGAAACAGCCTTGCACGCGGCACTCCCTTCGGTGATAGTCACTGGCAGACGAAAACAGCTGCAATACTCGGTCTTGAATCATCGCTTCGACCCAGAGGCCGACCAGCACAACGAGAAAAGTAGAATGTCCCCTTTTGCGATTCGCCGTGGATTCTGGCTGGTGCTGTTCGACTGCCTGCAAATGCCGTCCATAAAACTGCAGGAGTCGATGACAACGGATTTCGTCGACCAACTGGAGGTGCGTTCGGTCTTCTTCGAGCAGTTTCTGATTCAGGACAGCCGGACCGACACTGATCTCGGCGACGCTCTGGGAGGCCGGGAATGCTGCGAGGCATTCCTGCGGCAACTCACACACCACGGGCACACCTTCCGCCAACTGCAAATTGCCACTGACAGCGAGGCCGACATCGTACCACGCGTCGACGAAGGGCGACTCTTTCCCGGCCACTCCCCGCTTCAGACATTACTGCTGACCAGCAATAGCATCGACACACTCTCACCGGAAGACCGGCACAAACTTCGTGACACCGACGTGCTGCTGATTACGATCGCAACACCGGCGCACTCAGCAGATACCGCGGCCATGGCAAACCACGGACTGGCTTTGATTCAGAAACTTGCCGAACATCTTTTCAATGATGGCGGGAAACCAACGCTGTTTGTCACAGCATTACGAGGAACGCCCTGCCCTGCTCCGCCTTCACTGGAATTCGGAATCGACGAGGGTCTTGTGCGAGTGCCAGCCTGGTACCAGAATCCGGAGATGGGTGCCGGGCGAGTCCAGACCATCTGTGGTAGTTACGATCTGCTGCCTTCAATTCTGGGATGGATCAAAACCGTCAGTGCGGATCCCCCAGCAACATCCGCGCCAGCAGCAGAACAGCCATCGGAGGTGTGTTTTCGAGGGACACTTCAACTGTTCACAGAACTGCCGGGGGCAGAGGATTCTGAACGGATGCTGCGTCTGCAGGGGGACGGCTGGACCGCCCTGCGAACACAGCAGTACCTGTTGGTCACCCACAACAACACCGGGCATGACGCTTATGCACCGGAAGAACCGAGGCGGCAGTTGTATCTGAAACCGGATGATTACTGGAACGTCAACGACGTGCTGGTCTCATACGGTGAGATCGCCAGCCTGATGCTGCAGACGGAAGCCGAAAGTCTTTCTCCGTAAGTCTGCCATGTTGGCCTGCGGCAAGTCATTGTCCACCGGGGACACGAGCGTTGGATCACAAAACTGTGGCCGGAATGGACTTTTGCGGCGTTACTCTTCGACCATGGCAACCACCCCGGCGTTTTCGGAGACGGAGGCAATAACGGCACCTCGCGTCACGGCGCAGCATCCCGATTTAACGGCTGAATACTTTTTCGCCTGACAGGCACACGCGACCAAAAAATTGTCCGGCTGCTGTGGAACGGCTGTGACAAGTACGGGAAACGACAACTGCCCCCGGGACTGAAGTGAAACCGGGCTCAGATCATGTCCAGTTTCCTGTGCCGGCGTACCGGAGGCTTGGCACAGTTGGCGCAAATGCCATGCACTTCCAGTCGATGACCGCTCATACGGAAGCCATGCTCCGCAGAGACACGTGCCAGCACAGACGAGATTTCCTCGTTTCGAAACTCGACCAGTTGATTGCATTTTTCACAGATGAAATGATCATGCTGCGGATAGCCATAATCGTGTTCGTACACCTCCCGATCATTGGAGCGGGCAACCTTGCGAATCAAGCCAGCCTTTTCAAGTTCCCGGAGTGTTCGATAAACCGTCGCCCGGCTGACACGCCCGCCATCGCGTCGGGGCTGAGTCAGTCGTGAGACGATCTGGTCAGAATCAAAGTGTTCGTGATCGGCAAAGATTTCGCGCACGATGGTTTCGCGTTCCTGAGTCAGGCGTTTGCTGCGCGTCGCCAGAAACTCACGAAACTTTTCAACCGGCGAAACCGTGACTTCCGGTCGTGTCAGATCATTGACTGTCGATGAATTCACATAAATCCTTAGAGCGGAGGATGGGCCAAAAAACCGCTGCAGGCAGTCTGCCGGGAAGCACAACCTGAACCGTGGACACTTTCCTGGACGGCAAACCACACATGGTGGACACAATGTGCCGCCAGAGATGCAACGTCGGCCAGAATCAACCCGGATACTCACCCGACACGTTAACATTTCTGGCCGATGCAACCCCTGAAGCATCAGGTATCACTTCGCATCGCTTCAATTTGGCCGAACTCAGTTGTTTTTTCACGACTTTATGAGGTTTTCGCGGGTGTTTTCCCGGAGATGACACTCAGAGCAGGCGTTTCCGGCATCAGCCACCGTCAGACTGAATCCGGCGAATCATGCGTTCGAGAGCCTTTTCGAGCAATTCGTCGGAGTCATACTCCCCGGCCTCCACGGCCTTTCGGATTGCCACCAGCCGTTCCTGACGAGCTCGTCGTGCCTCTTCCATCTCCGGGCTTGATAAGCCATCGCCGGACTTCCTTGCCCCATTCCCCCTACCCTTCTTAAGCCGCGCAGGCACATCCTGTGACCCGCAATTGTCCGCCTGCGGTGAGGATGATTCTGGAGGGACCGGTTCCATTCCACGATACTCGCAGAAAACGGGAAAAAACTGCAAACTCGTGCCACATCAGATCGACGAGGGGGGCTGACAACGCATCTCGTGATCTGACTTCGACATCCCCATACTACGTCGCCAACGTTTCCGGGTCCAATGAATCCCGCCAGCCAACGCTCTTCCCGCGGACTCAGGCTGAGCGTTCCCCCGGCGTTGTATCGGTCGAAATCCCTCCGAATTCGTGAGGTGAAGCCGTTCGAGGTCAAAGAAAAACGGCGTTGCTGTGCCGCGATCAGCATGTAGCGATGATTCGGAATGTCGCCAGCCACTCCGATGACCTGGAAATGTTCACCTGTGATCCCTGATGGCCCCTGGATTGGATTGCAGACAGTCCCCGGACCTGTTGGAATTCCAGCAGTGAACCGCCGGAATGATTTCGGCGACCTCGCTTTTGTTCTGGTTGACAACCGAGTTGGGGTGGGTCGATGTTGAAGACGATGACGGCAGCTTTGCATATTCTGGTCGTGTGGTTCCTGGCGCTGACATCCGTCAGCACGGCCATCGAGCCCGTTGAACAACTGCAGCAATGGTTACAGCAGAATCCTCTGTCTGATGAGTTGCTGGCGGACCTGCTGAAGCAGCCCTTTGCCACAGAATCGCTGACTTCGGAACAAGCCACTGCAGCTTCGCAGTTGCTCTGGAAGGCACGCGTTGAATATCTTCGCAGCACCCGGAAAGCCGAACTGGACTCCCGGGAACTGGTGATCGGCGATTTGAAAATGCCGTTCTGGTATCGCAGCTTCGGGGACGCGCCAGCCACTGGTCGCCGTCTATTCATTTCCATGCATGGAGGCGGAGGCGCTCCGCCAGCGGTCAACGATCAGCAGTACGAAAACCAGAAACGTCTGTATCAACCTGAAGAAGGCATCTATCTGGTACCGCGAGCGGCCACGGACACCTGGAATCTCTGGCATCAGGGACATATCGACCAGTTTTTCGATCGCCTGATCACCGATATGGTGATCTTTGAAAATGTGGATCCGGATCGGGTTTACATTATGGGATATTCAGCCGGTGGTGATGGCGTGTATCAACTGGCACCTCGAATGGCCGATCGTTTGGCGGCCGCCGCAATGATGGCCGGACATCCCAATGAGGCCCGACCGGAAGGCCTGCGCAACATCGGCTTCACACTGCATATGGGTGCTGATGACAGTGCGTACAATCGAAACGGGGTGGCGGCGGAATGGGGCAAACGGCTGGTCGAACTGCAGAAGACAGATCCCTCCGGGTACGTACATGAAGTCACCCTCCATCCGAACCGCGGGCATTGGATGAATCTGCAGGATAAAGTGGCTGTTCCCTGGATGTCAAAGTTTCAGCGCACACCCTGGCCGCAGAAAATCGTCTGGATGCAGGACGATGTCGTGCACTCGCGATTCTACTGGCTCCAGGCCGATCCGGCTGCAGCCAAACCTGGTGATGAAGTGGTTGCGGAAGTGACGGAGGGCGTCATTCAGATTTCCCGGTGCACCCCGGAAAAGCTGACACTGTTGCTGCATGACGATGTGGTCTCGCTGGACAAGCCCGTTACTGTCGTTCTACCGAATGGGGCTCGTCAGGACTATCCCGTTTCGCGCACACTGCAGACGCTGGCTGGATGTCTGCAGGATCGAAACGATCCGCGGGGAATGGCCAGTGGCCGGCTGGAGCTGACGGTACCACGCTGACCGTCGTCCATAGTCGAGTGGAGGGGGTGTGATCGACGGTCTGAAGTATCAGATCAGGTGAGTGACAGGGTAGGTATGGCAACATTCGACAACTTTCCGGCACTGCAGGCCGCCTTCAGCGAAGGACAGCAGCGAGGACTGCATACCGGCCTGCAGGTTTATATTTCTCAAAACGGTCAGCCGATACTGGATACAGCACTGGGTGAAGCTGCTGTTGACCGCCCCCTGACCCGTTCACACCTGATGCCGTGGAGAAGCGCTGGTAAACCTGTCACAGCTCTGCTGACGCTGAAACTGTTTTCAGAACAAGGTCTGTCGCTGCAGACACCAATCCTGCACTGGCTGCCTGAAGCTCATGCCGGCCACCAGGCAACAGTCTTTGACCTGCTGACACATCAGGCAGGTTTCGCGCAGACGGAAACGGGCTGGCCACACCTTGACTGGGATGACAGTCTCCGGCAGATCCTCAGCACCCCTCCGGCCCACGCTGTGGGGCTGGCGGCTTATCATCCGCAGAGCAGCTGGTTTGTGCTGGGTGAGATTCTGCGTCGAGTGAGCGCGACGGCAGCCGGCCCAATGCATGCCTTCGCCGAACTGCTGACGACCGAGTTGCTTCAGCCATTGCAGATGAATCACACCTATTGCGGATTGCCGGCAGACATACAACTACGTCAGCCAGATCTGCTGCCACAGTTGTATGATCGGGACAAGGGGCAGTTGGTCCCCTCACACTACAGTACCCTGCCCTGGCTGACTCGGTCATCACCTGGCGGCAACCTTCGCGGACCTGTCCGGGAACTGGGGCGTTTTTTTGAGCTGCTTTTACGGCGAGGTCGGCTTGAAAATGGCACGGTATTTGTCCCCGAGTCTGTGATTGACGTCATGACAACGCGCCATCGCATCGGGCAATTCGATGAGACATTGCAGCATCGCGTGGATTTTGGACTCGGAGTCCTGTGTGACTCAAATCATTACGGGGTTGATACCGTCCCCTACGGCTTTGGAAAATTCTGCAGTGAACGGACATTCGGCCATGGAGGTTCCCAGTGCTCCATGGCCTTCTGCGATCCGGACGCGCGGCTGGTCGTGGCCTGGTCGACAAACGGTTTCTGTGGTGAAGGCCAGCATCAGCGACGAAATCGGATGCTGAATGAGGCCGTTTATACCGATCTAAAGCTGTGATCAGACGTGTTTTTCGAAAATACGTCTGCCCGGAGTATCCGGTCGAATTGTCTGTTGATCCCGGTGGACGCGTCGTCGAAATGAACCCCGTAACGACGATCTGAAAGATCTGAAACGACGGAAGCAGATCGTTCGGCAAAAACTGCCGGACAGCCTGTGGTTGACTGAGTGACCTCGCTGGAACCGAGCCGTGATTCCGCCGGAAACGTGCGTGTGACGGTTTGGGTTCTGGAGCTGCTGACGAACCTTCCGGGGGGAATAATCTCAGGCGCTCAACAGACGATGATCCACGACGTCCTGATTGCTGCGACACCCGGCGCGAGCACTCTGTTTCCTGCCTTCTGTTCTCAAACTGGATGACACAACATGGTCAGAGATTTTAGAAAACGACTGCGTGCCGGAGAGACATTGCTGGGCACCATGCTGACACTGCCCTCCGCAGCCGTTGCCGAGATCCTTGCCGACGCAGGATTCGACTGGCTCTTTGTGGACTGTGAACATGGCTCGATGGATGTCCGTGCTGTGCAGGAAATCGTGCAGGCCGTAGGACATCGAATTGCCTGCCTGGTCCGTGTTCCGGAAGGAACCGAGGGAGAGATCAAGAGGATCCTGGATGTGGGTGCCCAGGGAATCATCGTGCCTCAGGTCAACACAGCTGCTCAGGCCGCTGCGATTGTTCAGTATTCGCGATACGCGCCTCTGGGATGTCGTGGTGTCGGGATTGGGCGTGCGCAGGGCTATGGGGCACGATTTTCCGAATACGTGGCGACAGCCAACGACGAAGTGGTTGTGGTGGTTCAGGCGGAACATCGGGATGCTGTCGCCAGCATCGAACAGATCACCGCCGTTGCCGGGATTGATTGTGTCCTGCTGGGACCTTACGACCTGTCTGCCAGCTTCAACCGGATGGGGCAGATCCATGATCCGGAAGTGGTGCAGGCCATCGAACGTGTGATACAGCACTGTCGATCGGTCAGTATTCCGACGGGCTATTTCGGCGTGACAGCAGAGGCCGTTCAGGAGTACGAGCGGCGAGGCTGCGGACTACTGGTCGCAGGTGTGGATGTGGTGTATCTCAGCGGTGGAGCAAACCGCATGCTGCGGACACTCCAGGGACAGTAGTCTCCGGATTCTCCGCGTTTTGGGGAAGCGGTAGTGGCCGAAATTTCTGCGGGTGTTACGATGGCAACAGCACTCGTTCCCTGATCCGGACTCAATGCAGAATGATCCGGAGACCGAGGATGCAGTGTGAGACCGCAGTCCATGTCAGGCCCAGTTTGAACACTCGCGCCTGAACCTGAACCTCCGCGGAACATTCGAATTCGCCGGATACTGAGGAACTTCGGGATGCCGCTGAAAACACAAACACCTGAAGAGCCGTCGCTGAATCTGACGCCCATGATTGACGTCGTATTCCTGCTCATCATTTTTTTTCTCGTTGGCGCTCGGTTCACAAAAAACGCCGATGAACAGCAGTTTGACGTGAACCTTCCCACGGCCGCTCCACTGCAGACACTGAGTCGCCAGCCGGATCCGTTGATCATTTCCGTTCAGCGAACCGGCCAACTGTCACTCGGACAAACACCTGTTACAGCCCAGGAATTGCATGCGAGACTGGTTGCTGCCAGGCAGGCCTACGCGGAACAATCCGTGATCATTCGCGGCGATGGCGATGGTTCGTATCAGGCGGTCATCGATGTAATGAGTTTGTGTCACAAGGCGCAGATCCGACGATTCTCGCTGGCTTTTCAGCCTGCAGATTCCCCACAGGAACCAACGCCATGAATTCTCTGCAGCAATTGCTGCAACGACTGAAGCTGAACGAGCCGCTCACAGGAGACGATCAGGTCGCGCTTGTGCTGTTGCTGGCCATGGCGCTGTCAACCGCTCATCTGCTCACCATGCTGATCACTCGCTGGGGCGACCGCAATACGGCAATCAAATCGCTTCTGGCTTCTTTGCTGATTCACAGCGTCTGTTTTCTCGGACTGGAAGTCTTCACCCCCTCAACGCCATCTCAGGTATCGCCAACGGCCGAACCTGCACTCGCAGACAGCGTGCTTGTCGAAGCAACACAGGCACCTGCAGAACCGCAGGCAGACTCCTCGACGGTTATCGACCGCCCCAATCCACCCGATACGCAACTCGCACGACTCGACGCAGAGACGCCGGAGATTCAGGCCATCGAAACGCCGGATCGCCAGTCGGAAATGCCTCAACTTCAGCCCCCGAGCCTGCAGGACCTGACGCAGTTTCGTCCTGTTCCGATGACCGAGTCCGAGCCGCCGGAGGAGTCGATGACGCCCCCGAACCGCCAGCCGGTCACTGATACCGTCGCTGACCTGGACACACAGGATGCCCCCGTCGCACAAGTCCCGATCGCTCCTCGCCTCCCGCTGCCGACTCGTGCCCAGCGTTCCGTGGACAGCGAGCGGCTGGTCGAATCCGGCCTGCTGACCTCCAACTCCCGGCAACCATCAGCCGCACCTGCGCTGCCCGACATTCCGGTTTCCAGTTTATTGTCAGAGATCATACCGACACCACAGCTTCCGACTTCCGCCGATCCGGACGGTGAAATGCTGTCAACAACAGCACCACGTCCCGAAACATCGGAGCCCAACCCTGGGATCACTCCGGACATGGCGTCCGCAGCCCCATCGCCCGTCGGCAATTCCCGCATCCGTTTGCCACGGTCGGCACGCCCCGCCCCGGAACGACTGGTGGTCGAACGTGAGTCAGCCTCGTCCAAACCCGGAACCATGCTGTCTCAGCAACTCAGAGACTTGTACGATGGGATTCGACCAGAGGCTGTCGACACACAGCGCGCGTCGTCCGCGGAAACGATTGCTGCGATGTCCGTTCCCGATCTGCCGGTCATTCAGCGTCCACAGAGGCCTCCGGAAACCTATCGACTACGGGATCAGCAGACTCGCCGGGAAACAGCAAGGCGATTCGGCGGAACGATTGAATCTGAGCAGGCTGTGGAACGCAGCCTCGCATGGCTGGCCGCCGTCCAGTCCTCCGATGGCCGCTGGGATGCCTCTGACTACGGTGCAGGCCTTGTGGAAATCGACGAAAATGGAATCAACCGCGCTTTCGCCGGCCGTGAAGCGGATACGGGCATCACAGCGCTGGTTACACTCTGCTTCCTTGGGGCGGGATACACACATGAGCAGGGACCTTACGCGTTGCCAGTCGACCATGCTCTCGACTGGCTGATCCGCCAGCAGGGTCAGGACGGAAATCTCTGCGGTCAGGCGGAACATTATGCCCGCATGTATTGTCATGCCATGGCCACGTATGCCCTCGCCGAAGCCTGCGGCATGCAGAAAAATGCGGTTCCAAAGCCGATTCTGGATGCGGAACAGATTCGGTTGGGATGGTCAGAACTGAAAATGGCCTCGATGGCATACAGTTCTGCCTCAGTGGCTCAACCCGGGCTGATGCTGGTGGCCGTCTGCAGTGTCGTTGAGGAGATTGCCGCCGACAAGCTCGCGTGGTCCTTTCGCCGGGTCCAGGACGCCCGCCTGCGAACTGCTCTGGCACGTGCAGTGCAGTTCACAATCAGCCAGCAGGACCCGGTAAGCGGAGGCTGGCGTTACCGACCGCTTCAGGAAGGAGACGTCAGCATGTTTGGCTGGCACCTGATGTCACTGAAGAGCGCTGAGCTGGCTGGCGTGCGCGTCCCCCCTGCTGTCCGTCAGCGGATGCAGAGTTTTCTGAAACTGGTCGCGCAGGGAAATGCCGGCGGACTCTATGGATATCGTCGCAATGTCGTCTCCGGAGGACGTGATTCTGAACCCGTATCGCCGGCGATGACGGCCGAGGCTTTATTCTGTCACCAGATGCTGGGGACCGATCCGGCGTCGGCTCAGACGCAGGAAGCAGTACAGCTTCTGGTTCAGAACCAGCCAGCACTTGCCAGAAAAGACTACTATTACTGGTACTACGGAACGCTCGCTTTGTACCAGCACGGCGGCGACGCCTGGCAGCAGTGGAACGCTCGGTTACGAGACCACCTGCTGGCCGAACAGATCCGTACCGGCTCGTTCGCGGGCAGCTGGGAACCCACAGATCCGTGGGGCCGCTATGGTGGACGACTTTATTCCACCGCACTCGCAACACTGTCCCTGGAAGTCTACTACCGCTTTCTCCCGCTGTACCGTATCCGGGCGGAAGACAGCGAAAATAGTCCTGCTGCCACAACACCCTGAGCTACGCTTTCGACGTCGTGTCGCGTGCACCGCTTTACTTCCCCGCAGCATGCACCGCAGAGATCGCAGCACTTAGCAATGGATCATGGTTGTTCCATGGATTCCACCGTTGTGTTGAACTGATTGTTCAACTGCTGCAGCTGTCG
>CAIYBH010000101.1 GCA_903924405.1 uncultured Planctomycetaceae bacterium
AGCGGTCGAAGGGCAAGAACCTGCAGAAGCGTCGCAGCGAACTGGTGGAGAGGGGCTTCGCTCACGTGTGCGAAACGGGCGGAGCCAGAAAGACGTGGGTTCGAGGGCTCGATAAGGTAAAGAAACGACACCTGATTTCGGTTGCAGCGCATAACCTCGGATTGGTGATGCGTTCTCTAATCGGATTCAGCAAGCCAGGAGCCTTCTCGGCCTAAATGGGCCTTGCCGCCCTTTGCTATTTTGCCACATTCATCATCACGACGCACTATGGCAACTCAGAGGCTATAAAATGTTCATATGCCGTTACTCACTCGCCATATTTCCTGGGACCACTGTCAGGCCGAGCGTCGTACGAATGTTGCCTTTTTCAACGGGCTGCTAACACAAAAGTCCTTGGGGATGCCGCTGAGCATTACTCGCTCAGCCAGTTCGCCTTCGCCGGGCTGCCCGGAACCAAAATGCCGGATAACTGAGAAGGGTATGACCTCGCAGTCGAGACCGGGACCGGACTGAAACGCATCAGCGTGAAGTTACGAACGGAAAGCGACGGCTGGGAGGCTGCCCGTTGGTTTATGTTTGATGACCGCAAGGAGTGCGACTGGATTGTGTTCATCTTCAAACAGAAAGACGGGGGTCTGCGGAGCTGGATCATTCCCTTCGCTGTTGCTACGGCCAACGCCAACACCCCTGGCCCCAAACGGAAGGATCCGTGGACGAGGGACATTTCCTTCCAGAAGCTGGCAACGAAGCCGCTCTGTGATTACGAGAACAACTGGGAATTGCACAAGTGACTTTCTCCGGACCAGATCTTCTTCGGTCCGTCACTGTTTTGGAAGAAGTCGTGAATTGCCACTGGATCTTTGATAGGATGCCACCGGTCGATTCCTCCGGATGGGGCTGCAAAGTGACAGTTCACCGTCAACCTTTGACAAAACGGTGTCAGATGAAGAAACAACAGATTGAACAAGTCGTGGCCGACCTCCCGGAAGACGTGGATGTGGACCACCTGATTGAGCACCTGCACCTGCTTGATAAGCTCGAAAAGTCTGAGCAGCAACTGGCTCGCGGCGAAGGCATTTCACATGAAGCCGCTAAGCAAAGGTTGAGTCAGTGGCTGAAATAGTCTGGGCTTCAATGCACTGGATGACGTAGAGAAACTGATTGCGTATATCGGTGGCGACTCCGTCGTCAGAGCGCAGCGATTCGCTGCAAGACTCATAAATCGCGTAGAGTCCCTCGGTACCCAGCCGGAATCAGGTTCCTGGCTTCCTGAAGATGAACGGCACGTTTACCGCCAGATCTTTCATGGTGCCTGGCGAGTCATTTATCGCTATGACTCAGATACCGTCTGGATCGTTGCGGTCCATCATTCAGCGCGCATGCTGGATTTAGACAGCTTTTGACAGCATGGCTCACATCGATGCTGCAGGAAGGCCGGAGGCTGACTGAGATTTCAGCGGACCGGCAGCGCAGCGGTTGATGTTGGGGCCAGTGCCAAAGCTCGAACCTGGGCTCGCGACCGGCACGGGGGTGATCGGGGGCAGCAGCTGCATGCCGGTCAGGCAGGCGGTCGGCAGTTGGATGGGTTGAGTCGCCCAATGGCGGGTGGCGAGGGTCAGGCGGTGCAGGATTTCCACGTTGCGGCCGCTGGCGTCGGTGACGGTGAGCAGCAAGGCCGTCGTACGCTCGGGCCACGCTTCGGATCGTGGTTGAGTCAGCGGTGAAATTGTTGCCAGCAGCTGGCGTATGGTGGGCTCCAACAGGTCCAGTCGCGGACGGACTGGTCGGCCGGGAAGACCGGTTTGCCCCGGACTGGCGAGGAGTCGCACACCCGAAAACTGAAAACTGATCCCGGCGGCGGGCAGGCTGCGCACCTATGGCCGTTGACCCTCAGTGAAGCCCACCGCCAATCCCGCGACCTCGCGGGGATTGGCTGGATGCCGTGGGACGGTGAGCCCAAATTCCCGATAGCCCACGAATCGCAGGGCTGCTCCCTGAGCCAGTTGAGGGGCTCCGTCGCAGCTGTTTCGCCGGGTGGTTCCGGATCGCGATGAGCTGCGGGCAAGGTTCGGTGGTGGGCTTGCACGCGGCTGGCGGCTGGGTTTGCGGCTCAGCTGGAGCTTCGCCCTCCCAGGGGGCGGCAACACCGGGAAATTCGTCTGCGGGGCGGGGACCCGCGATATGCAACGCCGGGGGGCAGAGGGGCCATAACGCTGGTTGAGTGCTGCGGCGGGAGGTCGCGGGCTTGAGACAAGACGGTGCGGGTAGAAGTAAGACTCCACTTGCCTCTGTTCGGTCCGACGAGCGAAAGCATAATGAACTTTGTACTGACATCTTATTCAGTGAGCTGCTTTTTGTTCATTTCGTTTGCCTCGGGAAAACCGGCCGTTGCGAGGCCGAGTGGGCACACAGTGTACACCGGGAATGCTCCCGTGAACGCCTTCCCATTACGGATTGCACAGTGCGGCGGAGCAAATGTCGTAGGCAGGAGGTGAACGGTATTCAGCGAAGCATCCAATGCCGCGCCCATCATGGTGTTGACCTCGAATTAATATCCGAGGCTATCGCGTGCCACCGCGTTGCGGTTCAAACGCAATTCGATCAAGGTGCGACTGACTTGCGGAGCAAAGCCCTGTGATCGTCTCGGACGTGAATTCAAGATTTGGATGGAGGTACTCCGGCCAGATGGGACACGATTTCCTCAAACAGAGGACCTTGCAGACCTGTTGCTCAATTCTCAGAAAAATCGAGAACCGTGTGGGGGCATGGCGGCGATGCCTCTGCCATTGAAGAAACTCGGGACATCTGATTGCCAACCGACCGTCAGGCCCAAATGCTGACATCCACTTCTTCTGCGCTTAGTTTGACATGAAAATCGTCTGGCGTTATCACTCGAGGCCTTGGCGCGATGATGTTCAACACCATGTTCCTGCTACTCTGACTAACGTCTGATTCGCCTTGGTTTAGCCACCCTTTTCATCGATGTCGTTCGAAAAGGCAGTTTGCCTGGATTCAGTATTGGAGCATGGTGATGGTGTCCGTTTTTTCCGAGATCCGCAGGTTTCAGAATCTTCTTCTTCAGAATCTTCCCGCTGCATCGCTGCCCCGCCGCAGGAAACGCCTGAGCCGCGGATGGACGCAACAGCCGGTCTCGGGAACCAGTCTCGGCAGCGCGCTGCAACTTCTCGAAGATCGCACATTGCTGGCTGCTGCATTCCCCGAATTTGTTGACCCCAATCCGAGTCAGGGCAACGGTTTTGGCAAGACGGTCCTGCCGCTGAGTACCGGGAATGTTGTGATCACCGCGCCCGGCGATGATGCCGGTGGCGTGGATGCCGGTGCGGTCTACCTGTTCAACGGAGCGACAGGCCAGCTGATCAGCACTTTGCTGGGATCGGACGATTACGACTCCATTGGCAGCGGCGGTGTCTCGGAATTGACGAATGGAAATTTCGTGATTTCCAGTCCGGAATGGGATAACGGCAGCCTTGCTAACGTGGGAGCTGTGACGTTTGCCAGGGGGACCACGGGCATTTCGGGAGTGGTTTCTGCCGACAACAGTCTCGTTGGTTCGACGTCTGAAGACAGGGTGGGAAGTACGGACATCACGCCTCTGACCAACGGCAACTATCTCGTCGTGAGTAAAGGCTGGAGCAATGGTGCAATCGTGAATGCTGGAGCCGTCACGTTTGGAAACGGCAGCACGGGAGTCCGCGGCCCGGTATCAGCGACAAACAGTCTTGTTGGGACAAAGGCCAATGACCTCGTTGGACTGGATGACATCGTGGTGCTTCCGAACGGCAATTACCTGGTTGTCAGTTCGGCGTGGAATCTAAACAGCGTTCCTCAAGTTGGCGCTGTGACGTTCGGGAATGGGGTGACAGGGACCGTTGGCTCGGTATCTTCGTCCAACAGTCTTGTGGGAAGTACGACCTACGATAGTGTTGGTGAAGAT
>CAIYBH010000102.1 GCA_903924405.1 uncultured Planctomycetaceae bacterium
CCGCAAGCGGCGTGTTTTGCCATCCAGCCGCGGAGCGGCGATAGGATGTAGCCATGGGCGTCAGCCCATGGAATGCAGTGTATTAATCGCCCCTGAGCCCCAACGGGGCGACATGAGTCGCCCTGCCTGGAATTCCCATCGCCCCGTTCGGGGCTTTTGTTGGCGGAAGGCTTAAACTCCGAGCACGAGCACGAGCACGAGCACGGGAATGGGCATGAGCACAAGCGTGGGCTCAGCGCATCAGGCAACGGTCTTCTGATCAGGGACCGCTGCGAATCTCGTTTTTCGACGGGCAGTTCGAGTGCGACCTGATAGCGGACCCGGTACAATCTCCTGCCGTGGCACGTGATCAGAAGATTTCTGCAGCGGATTCTCCGGTGATTGACGAACAGACTGTCCAACTCCTTCAACAACTTTGCGGTAACCCGCTTCCACAGAATTTTCTGCGTTTGATGGCTGCCTACCCGGAGATCCTGAAAACGGCAGGTCGCTCAGACAGTGGTTCCGGCGGTGAGGGCGTTGTGTCGCAGGTCGAGTTGCTGGATGCGGCCGACAGCCTCATCGAAATCAATCGCGAAGCACGCCTGGGTATGCTGTCGGATCCCAAAGGTCAGGAATTCTGCTGGCCGGAACCCTATCTGGTGATTGGAGAAACCGGTGACGGTGACTACTACTGTCTGGATACCAGTGGTGAACAGCAGGGTGTGCTGCAGTTTCTGAACCAGCCGGCAGAATTTGAGTGTGTGACAGAGTCGCTGGATGAATTTGTTGAAATGCTGGTGCTCGCGTTTACGGAAGAGGACAACGGGTGTCTCTCCGACGAGGATGACGCGGACGACGAAGAAGATCTGCTTGATGAGGAGGATGAAGATGAAAGCGCCGGGTAATGTTCGAGTGCACAAAGAACGGCGGCTGCTGGAATTGGTCTGGGATACCTCTGAAACGTCATTCCTGCCGTTTCAACTGGTTCGGCAAAGCTGTCGATGTGCGTCCTGCGTGGATGAATTCACCGGGCGGCAGATTCTTGATCCGGCCAGTGTGCCCGAAGATCTGGGTTTGCTGGAGGCAGGATTAGCCGGGAATTACGCTCTGCGCATCCGCTGGTCAGACAACCACGATTCAGGGTTGTTCACATGGAACCACCTGCGTTCCATCTCTGACCGCGTTCGTGCGAATGATCAGCACTCAGGTTCACCAGATGCTTCCTGAGATGCCGTGTGCGAAGGCGAATCTGTGTTTCACCATCCAACAGTGGCGTTTCGCTCCGACGAAACGTGCTCACCGATTTTTTTCCCGCAGAATTCAGCCAGCAAACAACTGTTCGCGATCAAGCCGATGACACTCCTGAACTTTGACATCGCCATCGTTTCACCGTCCCTGGTTCTGCCCCGAGAAAGTTCGTCACGATGATTGAGGTCGAAGCCAAGTTTGCAGTCACCACGCCCGATGTCCTGCTGAGTCGACTCCAGACGCTCTGTCCAGATCTCACCTTTCAGGACTCGGAGGAAGTGGATGAGTACTTTCAGCACCCAGTGCGGGACTTCCGCCTGACTGATGAGGCCCTGCGGATTCGTCGAACCGGCGACAGCGTCCACTTGACGTGGAAAGGCCCGCGTCTGGATGCTGTCACCAAGTCCCGAAAAGAACTGGAACTGCCCCTCGCGGTCGCTCCTGAGATGCTGACGCACTCGGCTGACCAGCTCAATGCCATTCTCCTCGCACTCGGCTTTACAACTGCGGGGGTTGTCCGGAAGACTCGCCGGAGTACTGTCGTACATTTCGAAGGACAGGCCGTGACGTGTTGTCTGGATCAGGTTCAGGGATTGCCGTGGTACGCGGAACTGGAACTGCTGTGTGCAGAAGCAGACCGCCGGCAGGCCACTGAACTGCTGCTGCGTTTGGCGCAGATCCTGGAGCTGCACCAATCCGAAAGACGTTCGTATCTCGAACTGGTGCAGGTCGCGGCCCGGGACAGCGCTGCAACCGTCTGACACCCGGGTTCTTCAAAGTTTTCGCCTACATCAAGCCGCGGCGGGACAATTCGGCCACGACCTGCTGGACAATCGCGGAAACGTCCTGGGGATTGGGCGTACTGCCTGCGTTGTCGGCCACCGCACAGCCGCCAATCGGCTGGTCTGTAAAGCCGTGAGCTGACAACATGCACTGCAATTCGCGGCTGAGTGTGGTCAGATCTGTTTTCTGCTTGTCAGACAGCGGCTGACGCCCCTGCCCCATCTGAAAACCACGCAGGCCAACCGCAGCACGGAATCCCTCGGGGAATTCTGCTGAGTAGATCATCGTGTCGAACAGCCGGATCAGGTCATACTGGACTTCGCGGGCGGCATCGATCTGGTAGGACACTGTCAGATCATACAGCTTGCGGGTCAGCTCAGGCACAACACCAGAGCTGGCATTCGTACCGCCATCGGCGCCGGCCAACAGCATCGGCATGAGGGCCGCGTCCCAGCCGGTCAGAAAGGCAAAATCCGGTCGGTTCGGGCGCACGGCCTGAATCATGCGAATCATGTTCGGAATATCGCCGGAAGAGTCCTTGATCGCCACGATGCGCTCAAATTCCTCAGACAAGCGCTGAATCGTGGGCACATCGATCGGACTGGCAAACATCGGGATGTTGTAAAGCGTGACATCAATCGGAGTGTTTCGGCCGATTTCTGCAAAGTATGCGTAAACTGAGGCCGGGCTGAGCTTGTAGTAAAACGGCGCCACAATCGCCACAGCTCGAATTCCCAGTGATGAATAGTATTCACAGGCGCGAATGGTCTCGCGGACATTGGCTTCGGCAGCCCCCGCCAGGATTGGTACGCGGCCACGTACCTGATCCGCCAGAATGGCGACAATCCGCCGCCGCTCTTCCGGTGTGAAACGCGTGAATTCACCGGTTGAACCGTTCGGGTACAGACCGTGCACTCCGCGAGCGATCAGCCAGTCCGCGTAACGCCGGAGTTCCGCTTCGTTGATACCACCATCCGGCGTGTAAGGAACCAGATTGGGAGTAAAAATTCCCTGAAGTCGCGTTTTAGACATCGCTGAGCTCTTTCAATCTGCTGATATTTGGTTGGGGATATACCTGGGGCAGCATTCAGGCAACAGCTGAGTTCGGCGAACAGGATGATCGGGTAGCTCCCGAAAACACTGGTGCGAGGCTGGTGGGTCCGCTGATGCTGAGTGTACTTTTCAGGAGCGATTTGCCCACGCGTTCGTCAACGAACACATGACTGGCTGGGGAGCCCCCTGTCCCCAATGTTCAATAAAGCTCACAATCGGAACCGGTGCGCGGGCAAGTTCAGGAGACCCGGCGCTGTCCTTCGGATGAAATTCCGGACATCTCGGTTGGAAACACCTGCGCCTTGTATTCCGCTGAAAAAACGGTCACTGCCGGATTTCATGAAGCGTCTCTCGTTTTTTTCTTGACATTCCGCTGATTCTGTGAATCGAAGCCTGAGTTCAGTTGCCGGTGGCCTGCAGCGGGAGTGCCAGGCAGCAGGTGATTCCGCCTTCGCTGCCTTCACGAAGGTACAGCAGGCCGCGGTGTGACTGCACAATTCGCCACGCCAGACAGAGTCCGAATCCGAGCCCGCGTCCGGCGGATCGCCCTGAATAGAAGGGGTTGAACGCATTACGTCTGGCCGTGGCAGAAACCAACCCCGGCCCGTCATCACGGATCGTCAGTTCTACCACACCGGGAATCGATTCCTGCAGCGAAATCGAGACTGTCCCGGGACGTCCGGCACCGCGAATGGCTTCGACACTGTTCCGAATCAATTCTGTCAGCATGTGACTAATCTGGGCCCGGTCGGCGGTCATGGCCAGCTTTTCGGAACCTGCGGAGAGCAGAAACTGTACGCCCGACGATTCGGCCTGCTCTTCCAGTGATTCAAGCGCCTCCTGAATGGGATGGATCAGGTTGAAACTTGAAAGTTGTAGCGCGGGAGGGCGAGCGAACAGCATGGAGTTGATAATCATGTCGCGGACCCGCCATGCCTGGGCCCCGATGGTTTCCAGAGATTGCCGCCGATCTACGGACGTCTCCGTTTTCAGCAGTACCTGAGTCTGGCCGATGATGCTGGCCAGCGGATTGTTGATCTCGTGCCCGGCCCCGGCGGAGTACTCAGCCATCGCCTCCAGTACGGCTGGATCGGGAATCGTCGCGGGGCGATTGTTAACCCCGGCCAGCAGTCTCGCGGAGGTTGTTTCGAGACTTTGAAATCGAGATGCTGAGGGATCGATGGTGGCGTCCGGAAACTGCAGCACGATCGCCGACAAAAGTTGCGGCCAGCAGTGAAGACTGATGTGCAGTCCACCGATCAGGCCGGTGGAGGCGGCCGCTTCCAGTAACTTCTCTGAGCAAAGCAGCGTCGAATACGGAACCTCAATCGTTGTTTCTGAAACCTGAAGTGTGCCGTCGGTCCGGGTTCTGAGGCAGGTTCCAGTTAATTGCGTGGGTGATTCCACGCCGAGAATCAGCGCGGCTGAGGCGGCAGCCTGTCGAATCCATAATTCAGCGACGACGGCAGCCGTGGATTTCCACGAGGACCCCAGAGCCAGTTGTTCCAGTAGACGCTGGATGAAGGTTCTGTCAGAAGTCGTATTCTGCTGTGCTGCCACAGATCACCTGAAAAGAAACGAAAAACGGTCGCTTCTGGGCGACCGTTCCCGGGCAAACTGGTCGCAGCCTTCGGAGCCGAAAGACTGCGAACCGACCTTGCTGCTTGTTGCTAGGTCTGCAACTGCTCGATATCCAGCAATCGACAGATGTTGTCGATCAGCGACTCCACCTCGAACGGCTTCTGCAGGAAGTGGTTAGCACCGGCAGCACGCAGCTCCTGGATCTTGTCCTGTTCGACCATACCGCTGATGCAGATGATGCGAACATCGTCCAGAGCCGAATCGCTGCGGACTCGCTGACAGACTTCCTTGCCATTGATGTCCGGCAGCATCACGTCCAGCACGATGATATCGGGATGGTATTCCTTGACCATCATCCCGGCGTCAAACCCGTTGTTTGCGACACGGACTTCGAACCGACCATCTGCGACCAGAGCGTCCGTGATCAGTTCGACCAGTTCCGGATCGTCGTCAACGATCAGCGCCTTGCGTTTTCCGCTTTCCAGCGCGTCGGTGGGGATCCCGTTTTCCTTCATGAATTTGTACAGGATGTCCCTGGGAATTCGACGAAATCGAGATCCCGGAACACGGAACCCTTTGAGCTGCCCGGAGTCAAAACAGCGGATGATTGTCTGCTGGCTGACTTTGCAGATCTTGGCGGCTTCGCCAGTCGTAAATACAGTTTTCATAAGCACAATCCGTTACGGGAAAAAGCGATGAGCTGCCAGCGCAGCATCCCATCGTCCAGCCTGGAGCCAGACGCCATCCCTGACGCTTCCACACCAGCTTACGTCGCCAAACTCGCGTTCAGTCGACGAAACCCGGTGAGACTCGCCTTAACTTTGCAGCCTGCCCGGATTCTGCGTCTGCTGCACACTACGGAAACTGCCTGCCAGCAGTTCACACAGGTGCAGAACTACAGTCTCTAAACAGCCAGGTTTCACAAAGCCACCCCGACTGACAACGCTCAGGTTCAAGCGTAACAGGCAGAGTCTTTGCAAGGCGTTAGATCATCGGCAAAGCTGAGTCCATTCAGTCTTCTGGATCCTGTTTGACTTTCGGGAGTTCCCCCGGCTTTGCCAACTCTCAATCCAGCCGATTGTATCTATTCGTCATTGATGGTCAACGGCAGTTTTCTTTTCGCATCTTGCCCTCTTTTACGTTAAAATCATCCCCCAATTGCCAGAATTGTTCTCAAATTTCCTGAATTGTGTATCTTTTTTCTTTTGACTGGTTCCATCGCGCATCAGAAAAGGGGGCAGGAACCAATAGTACGGAGCGCCCTCCGGGCCGTTTGGCTATTGGTTCCAGCATCAAAAAGGGGTCAGGAACCAATAGTGCGAAGCACCCTCCGGGCCGTTTGGCTATTGGTTCCTGACCCCTTTTTGATGCACGGACCTCTTTTCTGATGCCCAATGCCAGAGCACTAGTTCAGTGAGCTCTCCAGCTTGTCGGAGATTTCCTGCAGAGCGTCCCGCAGCTTGTCACGGACGCCGTCGGATTGCTGATCCAGTGCCTGCAGCAATCCTGGAGTCAGTGCTTTGTTCAGCTTGTCCAGCATGGCCGAGGCACGTTTCCAGAACTGCTCGGGCGATAATTCCTGCCGTGATGCCGCCGCACCCTCGTCCCGGATTTTTGGCGCCGGGGCCGCTGCATCCGACCGAAATGGCGCGTAAGATGACTCGCCCGCATCTCGCGCTACAGCGTCCATCGTCGCGACGCCCGGTCGACCGGCTGTCGCCAGACCCGCTCGGTCACCTGTGCCCGATGCCGCATATTCCGCTGGGTCCACGACTCGCGATAGCGGCATGGCCGATGTGTCTACGCCCAGTGGGGCTGCCCATTCTGAGTAGCCTTCAGCGGATTCAACAAACAGGTCTTCACCACGCTGTGCTTTACGCCACGCACGCATCTCCGAGACCGTTGCGTCGGAGTCCTGGGCCCAGGCAAGGCAATCCCCCGCATCGTCCCAGTTCAACGCCACATAGAAAAAAGACCATTTCAGGCCGGTGTACTGCTGGTAGGTTTCCCCAAAGGCTTCCCAGACACGCCTCCGCTGGAAAATCTGGTCGCCACTCAATCCGACCATCTGCCCAAAGTCCGCGTCCGTTCTTCCTTTTGCATACCGTTGAGTCCATTTGGAGGCGCATTCGCCCACCACCCAGTTGCATTGACTGACCGCGTCCCGCGCCGACTGGATGAGTTGTTCTTCGGATTCTGACATGCTCGTGTTCCTCACCAGAGTCTCTAAAAAATGTGCTCGCCGATCCTGTGACCGAACTCAGCCTGCCGCTGGCGGTCACAAGGCCCATCATCATCGGCTATCACCAAACCACTGATTATTTGGTCCAATCGTGCCCTGTTGACGGCATTTCCCTGTGGCAGGACTGACGACCCCGGACGGAATTCCCGGGCCCGCAGTCCGTAAACCACCCCGTTTCAGGGGCCATACTACGCACCGAATTTCCCGACTTCTACAGGTCTCAAGGCGAACCTCCCGGGAATCCGGAATGTCCTGCGGGAGGCTGGAGCATCGAGTGTTACAGCTTCATGTTCGCTATTTTATCCATTTTTTCTGCCTGCGGGAGTCTGAGCTGCCATGTGTGTCCAAAACCGCAGATTGTCTCCTCTGAGATTTCCACGGGAATTGTCTTCAGGTGCCTGGACCTGCTGCCGATATATTCGCTATAACGAAGCAGTTCTGCGGGACCTGTGGATTTTACCCAGGGGACCCAGATTTCGTTCGGGGCGGTAGCCAAGTGGCTAAGGCAACGGATTGCAAATCCGTCACGCGAGGGTTCGACTCCCTCTCGCCCCTCTCTGAAAACGGCGTTCTGATTCTTCAGAACGCCGTTTTTTTCGTTCAGCGACCGCGCCAATGCGTCCGCCCGCTTTCTCTTTGCCGCTGCTGCACGGGCCGCCACAAAACGCCGCCCGCTGGTTTGAGTCGCAAGCCGCTTCCCGGTAAAAGCCAGCCTTCTGCATGCCGGGAGCAAAATCATGCGTCAGTCTGTCCGTTTGGCGTTCGTAGCAGCGTTCATCATCAGTTTTTGCGGCCCGGGACTCGTGTCGTTCAGCCCCGTGTGCGGTCAATCGCAGCGCCTTGAACTGGGGCGACGCCTGCAGCGATTCGAAAATGCATGGCAATCCGCCGATGTCCGGAATCGGGCCGCCTGCGTTGCGCCGCTCAAGACTGCGGTGAGCAGTTTTTTCAGCCTGCGACTTTCCGAAGCCGGTCGATCCCTGGACGTGGCGTGGCAAACGGCACGAGGTTCTGTACCCGCTTCCTCGTTCGAGCAGTCTGTCATCGGTCTGCAACTGGTGGCCAATCCGGTGTGTGCCGAAGTTTCGCAGCAGACGATGACGCTCGAGCTTCGCAACTTCTACAAAACGAACACGACGCCTCCTGCAGACACCCGCGTTGTTGTCGCGATTCGGGACAACGGTGGACGCTTGCTCGCTGAATCCTCCTTTCCCGGCACTGCTCTCAACGCGTCCATCGACTGGACGACCGGAGTACTACCCGAAGGTGATCACCGCTTATCCGCAACACTTCAGTCGGGGACGGAGTCATTCGGGCTGCCGGAAATCAGTATCACACGGGTCTCGCAACTCTCAGAACGGCTGAATGCTTTACGAGCTAAGGTCCCCCAGCGCACAGCATCCCCGCCTACCCCGACGGAATCTTCTGATCTGCAGCAGTTCACGGTTCAGTCCACATGTCGCAGTACGATTTCCTTCCTCACGGCCCTGTCAGAAGGCCAGCCTCAGGAAGCAGATTTTCCGGCCCTGTCACGGCTGCAGCTTTGTGAATCGGTGACTCAGACGGATGCCGATGTTTCTCAGGTCCTCCTGCAGCACGGACAGTCCCGCGATCTGTGGCTGACTCTGGCGAACGCTCGTCGCAGCGTGCCGGCCCGCATTCGCTGTCCAGCCTCACCCCAGGGGCCGATGCCGGTGCTGTTCGTGTTTCACGGTGCCGGTGGCAGTGAGAACATGTTTTTCGAAGCCTACGGTGCCGGCCGCGTGGTGGAGGAAGCCCGGAAACGTGGCTGGCTGGTGGTGGCCCCCGGCCAGGGACTTCTGGGACTGGCTCTGGGCCTGGAGGACATGCTGGCAGCCCTTGAAACCTGCTTTCCTGTGGATCGACGTCAGGTTCTGCTGCTGGGGCATTCCATGGGCGCTGCACAGGTGATGCGGCAGATGCAGCAGTACCCCGGGATTGCACGCGCTGCCGTTGCTCTGGGAGGCGGTGGACGCCTGACGGGGGAAGACGTCAGCCGTTTTGCAGCCACTCCCTGGTTTGTAGCTGCCGGAGCGGAAGATTTCGGGCGACGAGGAGCTCTGCAGCTGCACGAAAGTCTGCAGCAGGCCGGAGGAAAGTCTGTCTATCAGGACTTTCCGGATGTGGAACACCTCGTCATCGTTCAGGCCGCGATCCCGGCGACCTTTGAATTCTTCGATGCCACTCTGAGCTCACGCTGAATCATCTGTTTGCTGACAGGCTGAGTCCCCCAGGCCGTTTTTCGCCAGTGAGCGATCACTTCGGAATACTGAATGCCGTGATGATGCCAATACCCAGCATCATCGCTGCGATGCAGATGGCCTTGGCCTTCCAGTTCTGCTCGCCGTACAGTCGGATGCCGGCAATGAAGGCAATAATCACCGAGGTTCGCCGCAGTGGTGAAATCAGGGAGATCAATGCCCCAGGCTGCTCAACCGAATAAAAGTACAGAAAATCGGAAACCAGCAGCAGCAGGGCAATCATCGGAATCGACCACCGCCATTCAAAGGGTGACTTTCGGCGCTGGCGCAAGGTCCAGTGCAGCAGCAGAGGCAGCATGACCGGGACAAGGTAGATCGAGAACCATGCCTGAACCGTCGCGGTCCTGTATCCACAGGTGTTCAGCAGGTACTTGTCGTACAACGCGCTGCAGGCACCCAGAATCGTGGCCATCGCCATGCACGCGATCCAGCGATTCCGATGAAAAACAAGTCCCTCTTTTCTGCCGACCAGCGAAAATGCGTAGAAGGCTGTCAGCACAACACCGATTCCCGCCCACTGACCGGGTGTCGGGCGTTCCTGCATGAAAACGACGGCCACCAGAATCGTCACGAAGGGACTGCTGGCGCGAATCGGTGCTGCGATCGAGACGGGCAGGTGTTTCAGTGCGAACGATGCGAAAATCCAGGAACTTCCGGCCAGCAGCGATTTTGCGGCGAGGAAGCCGTGATCTCGCCAGGTCAAGGGGTCCACCACAAGCCATTCAGGTGCCATGCTGCCACCGTCAACTTGTGATAACAGCAGTATCGGGAGATACACCAGAGTGGAGGTCAGGACATTAAAGAACAGTACGGGAGGCACTGCGTTTCCACGCAGAGATTCCTTCTTGGCGATCTCATACAACCCAAGAAACAGAGAGGACAACAGACTGAGGACAAGCCAGTTCATGCGGAGACTTTGCCAGGGGGGATGCAGAGATTTGATTCCGGCAACATCAGTGTCGTACCGCCCTCTCTGTCCGAACGGAGGCCACAGGTCCGAGCGTTCGTCGGAATGTTTCAGGACGTCGGAGCAGCAGACCGGGAGTCTCCGCAAACAAAGACAGCTCGCAAACCGTCGGAAGACGATGTGCGAGCTGCTGTGTGAAGTCCCGTGACGATTACAGCACGGCCTTGATTTTGGTCAGGAACTCTCGATTTGTCGGGAATTTCTCCATCGTTCTCGTGAGCTGTTCCATGGCCTCTACTGAGCTCAGACTGATCAGACTGCGCCGCAGCATGGTGATGCCTTCCAGCATGTCTGCCGGCAGAATCTTTTCTTCACGGCGAGTTCCGGAGCGTGTGATATCGATCGACGGCCAGATTCGGCGGTCGGCCAGTTCCCGGCTGAGCACCATTTCCATGTTGCCCGTGCCTTTGAATTCCTGGAAGATCGCTTCATCCATCCGGCTGCCTGTATCAATCAGCGCCGTTCCGCACACAGTGAGAGAACCGCCTTCGTCAAAGCGACGTGCCTGTCCGAACAGCTTCTTGGGAATGTCCAGAGCACGAATGTCCAGACCACCAGTCGCTGTTCGTCCGGTGTTGCTCCACTTGTTAAAGGCACGAGCCAGTCGGGTGATACTATCCAGCAGAATGAAGACGTCCTTCCCTTCTTCGGCCAGGCGTTTCGCACGCTCGATGATCAGCTGACTGATGCGAATGTGACTTTCAACATCGCTGTCCAGTGATGAGGAGATAATCTCACCCTTCACCAGTCGTCGCATTTCGGTCACTTCTTCCGGTCGCTCGTCAATCAGCAACACCATCAGGTGAATCTCAGGATGATTCTCACTGACAGAATGCGCGATATCCTGCAGCAGCATCGTCTTTCCGGTCCGCGGTGGTGCCACCAGCAGAGCGCGCTGTCCCTTGCCAATCGGGCACAGCAAATCCATGACCCGCATCGTCAGCGGACGTGGTCCGGTTTCCAGTCGAATCTGCTCGAAGGGATTGATTGCCGTCAACTGGTCAAACTGAGGAACCTTTTCGTATTCCTCCGGAGTGAACCCGTCGATCGTTTCCACTTCCTGCAGACGCGGACCCTGATTGTGAGTTCCCTGACCGACCTCACCTCGAATCAGAACACCCTCTCGAAGTCGATACTTTTCCACAAGCGAGCTGGAAACGAAGGGATTGGAGTCTTCTGCTGCGTAGTTGCGTTTCGGATCCCGGAGAAATCCGTAACCGCGGTTGTGCAGCTCAAGAACTCCTTCAAAGGTCCCCTCAACCACTTCTCCCGTGGGCTGAATGCTGCGCACCCGCCGTGGCATGCTACCTCGGTCACGTCCACCGCGGGCATTGTTTCCGCCACCGCCCAGCGGCTGACTGCTACGCTGCCCGCCTTCATTTCGACGTCCACGGCCGCCTCGGCGTCCACGACCTTCACCGCCACCGTGACGGCCACCATCCTGACGACCACCGTCGTAGCGGCCACCGTCCCGGCGTCCCGAATTTTCGTATCGGCCGCCACCATGGCTCGCCGGCCCGTCAAACCGTGAAGACTCTCCCCGCGGAGCATATTCCGCTGGCCCACGATCACTCTGCCCGCGATCACCGAAACCCCGATCGCTGAACCCACGATCACTGGGACCACGATCACTGGGACCACGATCGCTGGGACCACGATCGCTGGGACCACGATCATTGTAACCGCGATCTGCGGGACCACGATCCCCAAAGCCACGATCTGCCGCGGGACGGTCGGAACCCACGCGATCTGACCCCGGACGATCCGGGCCGCGACGACGACGACGTCGGCGACGACGCGGACGACGTGGATCTCCGTCCCC
Source organism: uncultured Planctomycetaceae bacterium (assembly GCA_903924405.1). Classification (GTDB taxonomy): domain Bacteria; phylum Planctomycetota; class Planctomycetia; order Planctomycetales; family Planctomycetaceae; genus SXXK01. Next base: position 11,961 of record CAIYBH010000102.1, read on the forward strand.
GGCTTCTCCTTCAGACTCGCCACTGTAGGGCGCTCGCGATTCGTCCACTGACTCCGTATCAGCACCAAACAGCTGATCACTCCACTTTTCAAGATCGTCCTGCGGTTCATAGCGTGACGATCGTGCTTCCGTTCGTGGTGGTCGTGATTCGCTGCGCTGCGTTCGCGGACCGTCTTCCTGTCCACGATTTCCTCGCGGACGATCACTCAGGTCATCACCCTCCCGACGAGGACGACCGCCGGAGCGGCGATCCGAAGTGCGTGGCTCCGCGTCTCGCTCGTCGTCGCCGAAGTCAAGGTCGTCAGTGCTGAAGTATCGCATGCCGGTCTGTGATTCCACGTCGGCAATCTGACGTTCCAGTCGACTGGATGTGCGCTCGCCCTCAACCTCTTCACGGCCACGGACGACGGGTTCTTCTCCGCCACCAGCCACCTCACGACGAGATCGACGTTCCGGTCGAGCCCGACGTGCTGGTCGTTCAACCGACTCACCCTCGGATGCTACCGCCTCACGAGACGGTTCGGCTTGGGTGTCCACAACCGCCCGCCGACTGCGCGGGGCACGCGGCTCACGGGGCACTACTTCCTCATTGTCCACTCCGGAACCAAAATCATCAGTACTGTCAGACGGACTGGATCCCACTGTTTCAGACTCCTCTGGAGCAGCTCGCCGACGGCCAATCGGACGACGTTCTTCCGATGCTGGGCGAGTGGATGTTCGGCGGCGGGGACGCTGGCTTGTTCCTTCAGAATCGGAACGACTTGTCGGCATATCAAAAAACCTGGCAGGACAAAAAAGGCAGGATGAGGAGCAAGGCCTCATGCCAGAAACGAAATCTCTATTCAATACAGGAAAACTCGGCGATACATCACCAGGCCGGCACATTCGCCCAACAAAGTTCTGGTGCCAGATTGAGTGCTGATGAATCCCAAATTCACAACATGAGCCGGAGTCCGTAAGTTCTCCGGATTCCACCTGAGAATGACTCTCTACACCCCGTTCGCCTTACCGACTGGAAGCAAGCACGCCTCTCGGACAGGACCGTCAGGGTTTTCTCTTCATCCCAGGCGTAAAGAAGCATCCGGCTCCGCACAACCAGCCTGCTTAAACCGCTACTGTGGTTCTGATTAGTGGTTCTAATTACCAGACACCGCAACCGAAACCTGAACCAGCAACAGGCTTAAATGGACCAGAGCCCAATTCCGGTAGCCAGGTTGCATCTGTTCCAGTTGCCTGCGATCGTGGCCTTGTTCAATCCGTCTCCGTGCCTGAATCATGACGCCCGGGACAATTCAGTCAAAACTGCGAATTTCGATGAGATCATCACTACCGGCAATCAAACGCCCATGCCAGCGAACCCCTTTTGGTAAAGGGAACTGCTGAATGGACTCGCTTCCCCGGAAACTCTTACCACCCCGTCGCTCACTCTTTTTCGGGGAACGCACAAAAAAGCCCTCCGGCGCGACTGCTTCCGGATCGGGACTGTGCTGTGACCCGTTGCAAGGAGTTTCAGATCTCCTTCAGTGACAGAGCTTACCGGGATCGCAATTCTGCAGGTAGTGAAGACGACTTCAAACTACCAACCGGTCAGTCTGGCCTGCACAGGAATCCCCTGAAGGGCTTCGCTGCAAAACATATCCGAGAGACGGATTAGGGGGCACAGATCCAGAAATGCTCTGTCACAGAGAACATCACTGAACATCAATAACGAACATCGCCGGCGAACCTCAGTGGCATTGCACCAGTGATTTCCATGCTTCAGAATCAATGATCTTTCCAACGATCTTCAATCAACCCACCCCCGCTGCTCATGATCATGCGGCTCATGGTCATCCGAGGGAGTTTGTCAGTGCATTAGCGGACTGACGTAACACTAGTATTAACGGATCCTCCGGCTGTGTCAATTGAACTCTTCCTTTATGCCGGAAACATTTTCAAACGTGTTTTGGCGGCGATCCGGTCTGTTCGTGCTTTCGCCGAGGGTGTTTACGCCGGCGTAGTCCAGCCTGTTCGGCGGAGTTCCATTCCGTCAGCACGACGAATTCCGTTTATTTTGTCCGGAATGCTTTTCCGATTCCGTCCGCACGCCCGCTAAAACCGGCCAGCATCGATTCACCACCAGCGCCATTCGCAGGATCTGCCGAAACCTTCCGGATTCCCCTGCCGAACACAATGGCAATCGCAGCGTTTTGCCCGATGGGCGATTCGTGAGTGAATGAATTTCATCGCACCAGTACTGCGAGACCCGCAAACAGGGCTGGTCTGCACGCTGAGCCCGGTTTAACTTCCGTGAAAGGCTGTCGTATGCGCTCTCTATCCGCTCTGGCTCTGGCTGTTGCTTTGTCGTTGGGAGCGTCAGCTGCTGCCGGCGAATCCGCTGTGCACGTGCTGCCGGCATCGGCCTCCGGGGCCGTGCAGGTTCAGCCAGTGTCCTCAAGCTCTGTCTATTCCACCGCACCACGGCCAAAGCAGACGTTCTTCGGACGTCTGATGGAACTTGAGCGTCGCAAGAACGCATGGCTGAAGCGCACCTTCCTGGGACGCTAGTCGACCAGCTCACCGTCAGGTGAGCCCATGCCGGTCGCGATCCGATCGTGTCTCTGAAAACTCCGTGTTGAGTCAGAGTTCCGGGCATGACCTCAGCGTTTATCGCTGGCGTCATGCCCTTCTGATTTTCAGAACCCCTGGTCACAGCACAACTTCGCCGCGGCATCGCAGCCGCTGCCCCCCCCCTGCCCTACAGACCTGCCACAGTGGCGATGCCCTGGTGACGCATTCGGGCTGACCCGCCCTGAGACGTGACAGCCCTTCGCCACCGTGTGCCGCCGCCGCTTAGTCTCGACGCCGTCCGCCCCTGCCTGGTCCCGGCCCGGGGCCACGTTTGCCGGGTTTGCGGGAGTACGATTCGGAGCGATCGGTGCCCATTCGGGAAATCTGCAACTGGCGTCCGGAAACCCATGTCTTCTTCAACGTCTGGAAGATCTCCGGTGGCATTCCGCCTGGCAAGTCCACCGTGCTGTAGTCGTCATGAATTTCAATGCGTCCAATCCGCGCACTGTCCAGGCCCGCCTCATTTGCGATCGCACCAACGATGTTGCCAGGTTTGACCTGATGCTGGTGACCAACCTCAACGCGGTAGGTTTCCATCCCTTCCTCACGCCGCCGAGGCGTTTCCCGACGAAAGCCCTCGTCACGTCCCTGAAATTCCGGAGGCCCATCGCCATGGCGACGTGCCGGCCGACGTTCCTGATCAAAGCTCGGACGACGGTCACGGTCGCCGTGTCGGCCGCGGTCGTTGAAGCGGGAATTCCCCGGGAATCCTCGCTGGTCACGGTCTTTCCCAAACCGGCCCCGCTGTTCATCAAATGCTGCCTGCTGGAATTCTTCCCTGTTCAGCAGTGGCTTGCCTCCGGTCGACATCACTGCGAGGGCTGCAATGACCGATTCGTCGGGCATCTCCGGGTTTTCGCGTTTGAAATGCTGCATGATCGACAGCATGGATTCTATCTGCGGATCCGCCATCGCTTCCCGGATCTTCTGATGGAAGGCCGCGATGCGCTGCTTGTTGATGACGCGATTCGTCGGCAGATCCATAGGCTCAATCTGCTGTCGAGTCGCACGTTCGAGGCTGATCAGAATGCGCTTGGCTTTGGGATGCACAAAGAGAATCGCTTCGCCACTGCGCCCAGCTCGGCCCGTACGCCCGATGCGGTGCACGTAGGCTTCGCTGTCGCCCGGAAGATCGTAGTTGATGACATGGCTGATTCGCTGAACATCCAGCCCTCGGGCTGCAACGTCTGTGGCCACCACCACATTCAGCCGACCCGATTTCAGATGCTCAATGATCCGCTCACGCTGTGCCTGCGCGACATCACCATTCAACGCTGCGGCTTTGTGACCATGCTGATTCAGAAACTCTGCCAGTGGTTCGGTGGAGCTGCGAAGTTTCACGAAGACAATGACACCATCCACCGGTTCCGCTTCCAGAAGTCGAGCCAGCGCGACTTCTTTCTGATACTGCGCCACCACGACATATCGCTGTCGAATCGTGTCTGCTGTGGCGGATTTCTGGCGGATGGTGACTTCTGATGGATTCTTCAGATACTGCTGAGCAATTCGGCGGATCGGATCCGGCATGGTGGCCGAAAATAAAGCAATCTGCCGCTGCTCGGGCAATTGCGTCAGCACCCATTCCACACTCTCGGCAAAGCCCATCCGCAACATTTCGTCGGCTTCGTCCAGCACCAGGCATCGCAGATTGCTGAGATTGAGTGAGCCGCGATTCATATGGTCCATCACGCGTCCCGGAGTGCCCACGACCACATGCACGCCACGGTTCAGTTGACTGAACTGCGGCTGATAGGCAGCGCCTCCGTAAATCGCAACAACTCGAAAGTCCCGCAGATGTTTTGCATATCGTTCAAATGCCGCCGCTACCTGGACGGCTAACTCGCGCGTCGGCACCAGCACCAGCACCTGCGGCTTCTTCTGACCGAGTTCAATTTTCTGCAGCAACGGTATGGCAAACGCCGCCGTTTTTCCAGACCCCGTTTGTGCCTGCCCCACAACGTCCCGCCCCTGGATTAACAGAGGAATTGTCTGGGCCTGAATCGGCGTAGGAGTCGCGTAGCCGAGTTCACGCACCGCCTTCCGCAGTGCTTCTGAAAGCCCCAGCCGATCAAATTCCGTGGTGACGTCAGCACTGATGACGTCTGCTGCCAGTTCGTCCTCCGACATGTCTGCCATGACGTCTTCCCCACTCATGTCTTCAACACTCTCCTCTTCTTCAGCGGTCAATCCTACTTCAAGTTCTTCATCGATCTCTTCCATGGACTCTTCTTCAACGTCTTCTTCTTCAACGTTTTCTTCTTCAACGTTTTCTTCTGCGGAATCCTGTTCCGCCGGCATCTCCGCCTGTTCGCTGAACTCTTCTGAGTACTGTTGGCTTGTTTCGCCTGCTTCGGGGCTGGTGATCACTGGTTCCCCGACGTCGGCGGCCGCGATCCATTGGCCACTGGGCGTCTCGGCGCGGTCCTGCGGTGAGTTCAGGGCTTCCGGCTGTGTGGCGGAAATCAACATGTCGGGCACGGTCTGCACAACGGGTGCGAGCTCTTCAGAATTCTGCTCGGGGGTCATCTGCGGTTCTGTTGTCATTTATCTCAACAGGGGGACGAACCCCCTGACCTGCTATGAATGCGGCTTTGTGAATAAGAACTCATCCGCGCGGCAACCCCCTGTCACGGGGGTTCTCGGTCTGCGAGATGAGACGGTGCTGTGGTTTCCGGCCAGTGTCCGAAAATCTGATCCTGTGTTTTCAGTCACGGGCTGACCACTGCGGGATTTTTCCGGTGATCAGACTCCGGTTGTTTTCCGGACAACCGGGTCGGTCCGATAAAGGCTGTCCTGGCCATGGGCCGTTGACATTTCGAGCATGACTGTCGCAACGCCGTCTACTGCGATGCTTGTCGTGGATGCGTGTCGTGAACTACGAATTGATACGACACCGAGGCTTGTGATTCAGCGACGATCTCGCTGCGGCCCCGGTGCTCCTGTTGGGCGTCGTCGACGAGGTGGCCGGGATTGTTCGGCTCCGGAACTGTCACGTTCCCGCTCGCGATCCCGCTGAAAGATTCCGTCTCCGAAGTCGGAATCCACGGGGCGATGACTGACCGAACGCGGCCTGAACTGCGGCGCTGCTCCGCTGTCTGATCGTCCCCCGGCACTCCGCTCTCCACGGCCTGAATCGGCCCGATTCCGCTCGGCAGGCCGTTGCTCAGAACGAGGACGTGGTCGGGCGCTGCCGCCCATCGTGTCCGCTCCGGAACGAGGTGCTGGTCGTCGTTCACGATTTCCGTCATGACGACCGCCTGATCCGGGGGTTTCGTCCTGTCGTCGCCGTGCTTCATGTCCGTGAAAACGTCGGGCTCCGGAATCGCTGACTTCTGCCGAGGCGGGGGGGCGTCGTGAACGTTCCCCCTGTCCGTCGTTACGCCGTGATGAGGAATCTGCAGAAGAGCGTCGTTGACGGTTTCCGGGGCCGCCATGACGCCGTTCCCGCTGATCGTCGCCGCCGGATCGCTCGTCCCGGGATCCACTCTCCGCGGGCAGACTGTTGAGATCAATTCCTTCCAGCGATTGCTGAGGAATGGCGAACCCAATCAGCTTTTCAATACTCTTCAGCATCCGCCGCTCTTCCGGATCGCACAGAGATACGGCCACCCCTGTCGCCCCGGCACGACCGGATCGTCCGATCCGATGGACGTAGGTTTCTTCTTCCGTCGGCATGTCGTGATTGAACACATGCGATACCTGATCCACGTCGATACCTCGTGACGCGATGTCCGTCGCGACAAGAATCGGTGGCTGAGTACTCTTGAATTCTTCCAGAATTCGCTGTCGCTTGTTCTGGCTCTTGTTGGCATGAATGGCTTCAGATCGCAGTCCAGCCTGGTTCAGATGGCGGACGATTCTGTCCGCGCCGTGCTTGGTGCGGCTGAAAACGATTGTCCGGGACGGCGCCATGCGCTGGATCAGTTCAATCAGAACTCGCGTTTTCTGTTTCTGCGGAACAATACACACCGTCTGCTGAACCAGTTCCGTGGTCTTCTTTTTCGGTTCAATCGAGATGCTGACCGGATCGTGCAGCATCGAATCCGCCAGCTCCCGAATCTCCGGCTTCATCGTGGCTGAAAACATCAGCGTCTGACGCTTTTTCGGAATGCGTTGCAGAATTCGGCGAATGGCCGGAAAGAAGCCCATGTCCAGCATGCGGTCTGCTTCGTCCAGCACCAGGATCCGCAGGCCTTCGAGGTTAACGTAGCCCTGTTGCATCAGGTCCAGCAGGCGTCCCGGCGTGGCCACAACAATGTCGACTCCGGCTTTCAACGCCCGCACCTGCGGTTGCTGTCCCACGCCGCCATACATCGTGGCCACTCGCACTGAAGCAAATGCACCATAGTTCATGAAGCTCTCATGAATCTGAATCGCCAGTTCGCGAGTACTGGCGAGCACAAGCACCTGAATCCGTCGCACGCCGGACGATCGCCGATCCGCCGACAGATGAATCTGATGCAGCAACGGCAACGCAAATGCCGCCGTCTTTCCGGTCCCCGTCTGTGCAATACCCACAACATCTCGCCCCGATAACACCGCAGGAATCGCCTGCTGCTGAATCGGCGTCGGTGTGCTGTAGCCTTCCTGGGTCACGGCGCGCACAAGTGGCTCAACGAGCCCAAAGTCTCTGAAATTCATAATGGTCCCTGGGTTAGAGTAAAACATTCCCAGGACCGAATGCTGTAAATCCGCAACAACGAAGCGAATTCTGTAACGCTTGGAACTGGCAGTCGCCCAGCGGCTTTCCGCAGACGAAACTGAATGCTTTTGCAGGCTTGATCAACACCTCGTGAACGATCACCAATGAAAATAGCCATCACCGGCGAAACAACGCTCACAACCATGGCGGACTTAAGCGGCTGCTGCTGGGAAGTATACACAGAGAAATCGCAAAGTGACAGCCGAATTCAGCATTGGGCTGGATTTCGGGGAAAAAGTTTGAAAGAGGAGAAAAAGGGGGCGGCAGAAAAAGGGGTCAGGAACCAATAG
>CAIYBH010000103.1 GCA_903924405.1 uncultured Planctomycetaceae bacterium
CGAAGCGCGAGCGAAGCCTCCAATCCCGGAGCGACTCGGGAGGTTCCTCGCTGGCGCTTCGGGTTGGTATCAATGCTCAGAAACAGAGGGCAGGAACGGATCGCTAACATAGTCCGAAGGGGGCTCTGATCTCCTGGTTGCTGCCCCCTTTTCCGAAGCACCTACAGCCGAGTCAGCGGGTTGTCCCTGGCCTGCAGCGGCATCGCCACCGGGCGTCCTGTGACGTGCGATTCAAAGGCGGCGAGGACCATTTCGATCGCTCCACGGGCTTCTGACAGTGAACACAGTGGTGGGCGGTCTTCACGAATACTGTCGATCAGATCGCGTGCCGCTGCGGGGTTGCCGCCTTCGTAGCCCGTCACAGTGACCGTTTCGGGCTGCCCCAGTCCTGCGGTGGAAATCGTTTGCCACTGTGCGGATCCTCCCGCGGTTCCCCATTTTCCGTCAATCAACACGTAAGCGGGATTGGCGTATCCTGAGGTGTGGTCGAGCATCCCCTTTGTTCCCAGAATCCGCAGGCCAAACCGGTTCGGGTTGCCGCCAGCCGCTTTCTTCGATGCAAAGTAGCCGGTCACGCCGCCGGGAAACCGATACATCGCATCCACGCGGTCACCTGCCAGCGGCCCGAGGCCTTCATTGCCGTCCCGCACATGCTCACGCGACACCGGCTTGCCCGCCTGGCTCAGTGTCGCAAAACACGATTCTGGTGTACCGGCAAAGGCACGCATCAGATCCAGCACATGCGTCCCCAGCACCCACAAGTCCTCCGCACCACCACGCGCGTCCTCTTTGCCACGCGCCCGGATTTCCAGCACATCGCCAATCAGGCCGTCCCGCAGCAACCGCTGAATGATTTTCAGTTGCGGCGACCAGCGACTGATGTGGGCAACAGCCACTTTGAGATGTCGCATGTCACAGGCACGCTGAATTTCGTCCGCTTCTCCCAGAGTTCGACACAGAGGCTTTTCCAGGTACATGTGGCAGCCGTGTTCGGCACAGGCCAGTACCATGTCACGGTGCTGATCCACCCAACGCGGGCAAATGGCCACGATCGAGGGGCGCTCCTGTTGCAGCATCATTTGGTAGTCGGCGTAGGCACGTGCCGCGCCCGTCCGCTGCTGCGCTCGCAACCGCCCCGGTTCGTCGTAGTCGGCAACCGCCACGACCTCACAGTCGTCAAAGGTCTGCCAGACTGCATCCAGTCCGTGCCCGTAATCGCCACGACCTGTGCTGCCAATGATTGCTACACGATGCCTGTTCATACCTCAGCCCTCCCTGAGGGGGCAGTGTAACAAGGCCGCATGCCAGTTTCATCATCGCGACGTGTCGACGGGCGTGGTGCATTCCCAGCCACAGCATGTTTCGTTCGATTGCAAATGTTCGATCCCGTGCAGGATTTCCGGCTCGTGTGGAACCTCGTCCCCCGGTTGGGAATGTCCGGATTGGAAGGAACCACCCAAATCTGGGCAAGCGATCTATCGAAGCGATACGATCGGGTCGCCCGGGATTGTCAAAATGACAATCCGAGGCGAGTTCTTAATTTCGTTTCCTGGTGTTTTTTCACGGTAGAACTTGCCTCAGCTTACAAAAACTGCAAATCGGCAGATTTTACCTGATGCTGTAAGTTGCTTTCTCGATTGTGTTTACGTGGTTGTGTCGCGTTTTTTTGGTGCCTGTGTTCGAATTGGCACGGTTCTCGCATTGTCTGTTTCAACATGACAACACTGATGTCAGTTCAAAGGGAGCAGAACAGGCGTTGTCAGGACATTCAGACTCCACAGGGAGGAAGTAACCATGTTAGTTCTCACGCGAAAAGAGTCCGAGACCATTCACATTGGAGAAAACGTTGTCATCAAAGTGACTCGGATTGGCAGCAATGCCGTCAAGATCGGGATTGATGCTCCTGAGTCCGTACGAGTTCTGCGGGGAGAGCTGGTGCCGCAGGAGACTGTGGCGGTGCCGGTCAGTGCCGCAGTCTTCGGGCCGGTGCGAGTTCATTCGGAGCGGTTTCCGCATGTCGCTTGAGCAACCGTTGAGTTGCCCCAGTGACAGCTTTCCAGTGCGTTGATGATTCTTCAGTGTTATGAACTTTTCAAAACAGGAGTTCTGATCATGTTTGCGTTGAATAGATTACTGAAGGTGTTTGCCCTGGCCTCGGCGGCCAGTGTGCTGATCGAAGGGCCTGTGTCGGGCGGGGACGACGTGTTGTCCGGGGCAGCATCCCGGCCGATACGTCTGGCCGCTGAGGACACTGCGTTTCCGCTGCTGCCCGCTCGTCTATCGGAACTGGCACGGCAGGCTGGTGTTGGCAGTCGATCCCGGGTTGTGGACGATGCTGATCTGCTGGATGGTCTGGATGACTTTCGCAGCGATGCGAATGCTGTCGGTTCAGGTGTGAGGGGGACTCGCAGGCCTGTGTTGCCCGACCGTACCAGTCCGGTGCCTTCGGTGCGGCCGGTTCGCCCCGCCACAGACTCGCTGGACCAGCTGGATCCATTCGTTCCTGCACCGGCTCCGAAGGACCGGATGGACGAGGAGTCTCTGAAGATCAATGAGATTCTGACGCAGCGTTATCAGAATCCGGTGACGGTGCGAGCCATCCGATCGATGACGTCCGCACAGGGCACAGAATTGTTTGCCGAAGTGTCGCGACGGATTGATGAGAGATCGCTGGAGCCTACGAGTTATGACGTGCGAGTTCGTCGAGCGCTGCGGAATCTCGGACTGGCTCTGGACAATCCGGCCTTCATGAAGGGGCTGCGGATTTCTTCGGATTCCTTTCAGACCGATGCGTTCAGAGAATCACTTGGTCGACTGGCTGGTGCGACCCCGGTGCGTGGTTATGCCGATGCCCGGACTGTGCTGAATCAGGTGGTGCGTGAGGCCAGTCGGGTTCCGGGACTGACCGCCGGGGTGATTACCTGGGAATTTTCACTGGCCAGTATCGATACGCTGGATCAGTTTTCCGGCCTTGAGCCTGCGGATCCGTCATCACGAAACGGTGCTGAAGCTGTCGGGGTGCGGAGTGCCGCGCTGGACGAGGAGATCGTGGGGGTGGGGGTCGAAGTTCGCGAGCATGCGGAGGGCCTGCTGGTCGTCAAGCCGTTACGAGGCGGACCAGCGGCAGAAGCGGGGCTGGAGGCTGGTGATGTGATTCTGAGCATTGATGGTCGGACTCTGGCTGGCCTGAAGATGGCGGAAAGCGTGGATCTGATGAAGGGTGTCTCCGGAAGTCGGCTGAGTATGCGGATCTTTCGGGACGGTCGTGGGGAGCGTGATTTCGCTCTGGTGCGGCGCCGGATTCGAGTCTGGACAGTGAATGACACAAGGATTCTGTCCGGCACGAATGTGGCTTATCTCAGCCTGAGTCGCTTTTCGCAGAGTTCGACGGCGGAACTGGATCAGGCTCTGAACGAACTGTACCGCAGGGGGATGAAGTCGCTGATCGTGGACCTGCGTGGCAATCCTGGTGGATTGCTGACGACTTGTGTGGAAATCAGCGATCGATTTCTTCCCTGTGGCACGATTGTGACCACGAAGGGACGACTGGGTTCTGATTCGATGGTGGAGACCGCTCGATTTGAGCAGACGTGGGCGGTGCCGCTGGTGGTGCTGATCGACGGTGACAGTGCCTCCGCCAGCGAAATCTTCGCCGCTGCCATTCAGGAAAATGGTCGCGGAGTTGTCGTGGGGACGCGTTCCTACGGAAAAGGTTCGGTTCAGACCCATTTTCCCTTGACTTCCATTCCCGGGGACCTGCGGATCACGACGGCCTTGTTTTATTCGCCAAACGGCCGCAGGATGGCCGGTGCCGGGGTGACTCCGGATGTGGAAGTGACGGATACTGATGGTCTGGAAAATGGAGACCTGGTACTGCAGGAAGCGTTGAAGATTGCAGGCAGTGAGTCTCTGCGGGAAATGGCACGCAGCTCGGCCCGTTGCCGATCCACGCGACCCGCTGCAGCCCGGAGCTCATCGCTGGACAACCTTTCGGATCCCACCCACATGGCAGTGCGTGTGTTCTGACGGTCCGACGGGCACACCTGAAAAAAGGTGCTGACCGTCCGGTGAATTCTGTCGGTGTTCTCTGAACCAGGATGGTTCAGAGCCGATTTTTTGAAGGCTCAGGGAGTTGAATGTATGCGGTTCAGTGCAAACGCAGTGGTTGCAGACTGCCGGGGATATTCTGTCTGATTTTTCCAGCGTCCTTCAGGATGGTTTTGGAAAAGTCAGACAGAATATCCCCTGCAGCATGTTGATCATCAGGGCTCGATTGTCAGTATGTCGGCTTCCTGATAAAGACGCCCGTCACAGCAGCGGGTGTTGGATGAATTCTTTGAATGGCAAATGATGAATAGTTCTGTCCTGCCGAAAGATGTCTTTCGCAACGATTTCTCGGGGCGTGCTGACGCGGCCTGTGTGATCGGTGCCGCGGATGCCGAACTTCTCAGACAACGGATCGACGCAGGAATTGCCCTGTTTCGAGAACAACGTGTGCCTCGGCTGCTGCTGCTGGGGGACGGCAGGCGGAAGCACGCCGAGGGGCGTTCAGAAGCCGACCGGATGCGGGAATCTGCGGTGCAGGGCGGGGTGCCGGAGAACTGCCTGCAGCTGTTCGATGAGCATGATGATCTGGTGGCCGCGGCCAAAGATCTGGGGCGACGATTCAAATCCGAACCCGGGCTGAAGGATGTCCGACGCCTGGTGCTGGTCTCATCGGCATGGCACCTGCTGCGTCTGTTCGTGCTGATGCGGCGGCACCTGCCAAATTCCTGTGCGATTTTCTGCTGCCCGGCAACGCAGGGAATCACCGCTGTCAACTGGCAGACATCACCTCAGGCACGCGCCGTGGTCGATAATGAATTGCGGTTGATCGACAAGTTGCTGAAAACGGGCTATTCGCTGAAGTAAATCACGACTTTGTTGACTGCACCGCAGGCTTTGCCACAAAAACGGTGATGTTCCAGAGATGTCGCACGCACACGCTGAGTATCTTCAGCCCTGTTGCTTATTGCCTGAGGCGACGTCTTTTTCCAGAGGCCAGCGAATTTTCATGGTGAATAGCACTGGCCCTCGCCCGAGGTCCGGGGCGAGGGCTGTGCTGCAATCTTCTGCACAGAGATGCTACGGCTTCTGGATGAGGACGTTGACGCCCTTCTTGTTGGACAGCACGATGTCCGGTTTGCCGTCGAGATTCATATCGTGGATTTCAAACTGAGTTCCGACGCCCGTGCCGGTTCCAGCTGTGATCCGGTGGGGAGTGATTTTCGGAGCCTGGCCTTTTTCACGCACGACCTGGAACCAGTACATCACGACTGGATCAAAGGCCCCCGGGTCCGCGCCGTTGTGCGCAAAGAAGCGTTTGCCGGTGACATAGTCCAGTTGTCCGTCGCCATTGATGTCCGTCTGTTCAACGGCATGAGTCTGTGAGAAGGACTTGTCGATTTCGTGCAGAGTCCACGGGCCGGAGCCTGTATTTTCTGCCCACCAGACGCCGTGGCTGTGGGCCGAGGACAGGAACAGGTCCATGTCGCCGTCGCTGTCGAGGTCATCAGCGTAGAGATTGGCGCAGCCTGGCAATGGCTGTTCACCATTGTCTGCCTTGATTCGAACCGGGTGGAACTGCCAGACCTTGCCGTCGCCTGTTGAGCCCGGGTGTTGCCACCAGCCATGGGCGATCAGAATGTCCCGATGGCCATCACCATTCATATCTCCGACACCCAGACCGTGATAATACTTGAAGGTTCCGTTCTGATTGGGGTCTCCCTGCTCGCTGATCGCATGAAACGCTGACATTTCCGTGGGGCGGTCCGGGGAGGGAAGAAAATTAAAGCCCATGCGCGCTTCGGGCTGCGAGCCGATGACGATTTCCCGCACACCGTCCCCGTTCAGATCCTCGAACTCGGGGGATTCGTTGCAGGCACTGGTCCAGATCACGTGTTGTTTCCAGAGCCCTTCGTTTCCCGGCCCTGGGTTTTCATACCAATGGTAGGGATCACCTGGGAAGCCGATGATGATGATGTCCTGCAGCCCATCTTTGTTGATATCGTGAGCGAAGTTGCAGAAGCTGTTGCTGTAGCCGACACCGGCGACAAATTCCCCCGGCATGCGCACTTCGTGAATCTTCCACGCTCCGCCATCAGTATGAGCCTGTGTGGTGTGTTTGGGCGCTTCGTACCAGACGTCCCCAGCCACCACATCGGGAGTGCCGTCAGCATTGAAATCGCCGGCAGCCACACCTTCCGAGCGGAAGCGTTCGTCCAGGCGAATACGCACCCAGTTCTCATCGTCATCGGCCAGAATCATCCCGGACGATCCCAGCAGGACCGCGGACAGCAGGAAGCAAAGTCTTTTCACGTTCAGAATCTCCTGAATGAACCACCCTGCAGCAAACAGAGGCAGGGCGGGGGCATCAACTGTTTAATTGTCAAGAAAAACCGCCGGCCGGAATGCGGCGGATTGGGCATGATACCGGACCACTGGCCGGGCAAAAAGTGGTTGGCAATGCAAATCTGTGAGCGGATAAGTGTCCGCGTCCGGTTGTGTGGTTGTTCAGACCCGCGATTGGCGACCTGCGGATTACGGTGCGGTAGTTCAGTTCCAGGTGACCGACAGCACACAGCCGGACTGTGTGGCCATGATTAACTGGTCGCCCAGCGGCGAAACGGCGATGTGCTGCGGTGGGTCCAGTGACAGGTCCACGGCCCATTGCACGGCGCCTTCAAAGTTCAGCCAGAAGATCCGGTGCTCAAGCGTCATCACGGCCACGCGTCGCTGCACGGCCGAACAACTGACCCGACAGGGGATGCCATCAATCGCAAAGGTTCCCAGCTGATCACCGGATTCGTCGCAAACCAGCACGCCATGATTAAAGGCCGCCAGAAACAAACGCCGGCCACCCTCGGAGACGGCGATGTCACCAATGTTGCTGACCTGCGGTTCGGACCACTGCTGCCGACCCTGCAGGTCATAACAGCTCAATTCACCAAACTCGGCCGCGGCGATCAACGCCGCCGTGGTCGACAGGAATCGCAGGTGCTCAATCGGACGCCGAACTTCAATCGTCGAGACTTCGCGGCGGTCAGAGGTAATCACATGAATGCGCGAGGAATCCGTGGCAAAGGCAATGTGACTTCCATACGGAGCCATGGCGACGGCCGTGATCCGTCCCGTCACCCGAGCGTCCCAGAACGGTTTCAGGTCTTCACCGAAACAGATGAGCTCGTTTTCCCCCGTGACTGCCACTCCGGCATCACCCGTCTGTGCGACGGCCAGCAATCGAGCACCGCCGAAATGCAGAGATTCGCGGAGCCGTTCACCGGATTCTGACAAAACACACAGCCTCCCGTTACGCGTGGCAACGAAGATCCGCCGAGCTTCCTGGGAAAACTGCAGCGCCGCCACGCCATCCGGAAAAAAGTCCTCAAAGACTTCATCCGGCCGCCCCCCCACACACTGCTGCAAGAGCCTGGACGTCATCGTTCACCTGCTGAAAACCCGGAGTGGACCGCCACCCTGTCCCGCTGTCCCCGGTGACAATGGCACCGGAATGGATCATGCTTCGGCTGAGATTGCCACCCGGAATGCGTGACCATATTCCGAGACCAGGATCAGGGCAAGTCTGCCACCTGCGGCTCGACGAGACTTGTGGCCTTTTGACAGGGCAGCAGCCGTTGTCGGAGTGGCTGGCCACTGGCTGGGAAGAGTGGAAGGAACACGCGGTCGATGAGCTCGAAGGGCAGGGGAGACACCGTGAAAATGGTCGTGTGTACTAGTGGTTCAAACACCACTACCGGTTGCTCTTTCCAACGAAGCCCTGCACGAGGTGTGCTGATGAACCACTGGCATCTGGCATCACGCAGGGTGTGACTCTCCCCAGTGATCACTCAGCACGGGGCCGCCGCTTCCTCCGCTCGCTCGTCACAGCGATGCGGAGGATGACAGTCCGGATGCCTGCACTACTTTCGGCTCATGCGGGTTTCAAGAGCTTCGATCGCCTGAACCACATCCGGGTCGGTGTTGATTTCCTCGGAGGTCCGATTGCGGAAGAATGTGACCTGAGACGATTCCGCCTGAGGCACCATCACGTCCGGTTCCAGACCTTTTCCAGAGTAGTTGCGATCGTCGGGTGAGTAGAAGCGTGCCGTCGTCAGTCGCAGGGCCAGACCGCTGTCGCCCGGCATTCGCACAATGGTCTGCACCGACCACTTGCCATAGGTCTTGCGTCCGACAATCACACCGCGTTCATGATCCCGAATCGCCCCCGCCACAATTTCACTGGCACTGGCACTGTTCTGGTCAACAATCAGCGCCAATGGATACTTCCGAACTGACTGGCCGTGAGCCCGGAACACCTGGTTCTGTCCCTCGCTGCGTCCGCGAGTCGAAACCAGCACTCCGTTGTCGATGAAGCGTTCCACAACTGCTGCCGCCGTGTCCAGCAGTCCGCCCGGATTGCCACGCAGGTCCCAGACCAGCGCCCGCATCCCCTGTCGCTCCAGCGATCGCAGGGCTTCGTCCAGTTCCTGCGCGGTATCGTCCTGAAAGCCCTCCATGCGGATGTAACCAATCCCCTGCACCGGATCCAGCATCACGTTTCGAGTGATACTGCGGATCTGCACACGTCGTCGGACGAACTCGCCGGTTTTCTTGAGCCCGCTCGGATTTTCGAAGGTCAGCGTGACCGTCGACCCCGCCGGGCCTCGCAAAAGTTTTGCGGCTTCATCGGTAGACATTTCCCGGCAATCCTGACCGTCCACTGAGACGATGAAATCTTCAGGGTTCAGTCCGCCTTCTTCAGCCGGGCTGTTGATCAGCACGTTCATCAGCTGCATTCCGCGTCCCTTCACCGCTTTCATCTCGATGCCGATTCCCACCAGTTCGCCCTGAATACTTCCGAACAGATCGTTGTAGCGATCAGGAGTCAGCAGGTTGCTGTAGGCGTCGAGCGCATTGCAACCGCCGAATACGTATTCAAGAATGACAGCGGCGGGGGCAAGCCGCAGCTCTGTGCGGCAGATTTCACAGACCGAACCAATCAGGCCGCGAGCTTCGGCAACGTTCTCGACAGGACGATTCCAGTACTCAGCAATCAGTCGCTGGCGGACACGACTCACCGCTTCTGTGTCTCGCTGCGGCAGATTGCGTTTGAGGAATTCCTCATTCTTCAGGGCCATATACAGGCTCTCCGTACCGTGCGAGGTGAATCGCGTCGCGGAAATCGGTTCCAGATACTCGCGCTGCACCTGACGACACACCTCTTCCCACTGATTGAGCAGCTCAGCTTTGCCACGACGGGTCAGCATCTCCTCGTAGCTGCGGTCCGCATAACGCCGTTCAATCCCATGATGGATGCGGGCCCGTCGCAGTGCGTAGGTCAGCCCTTTGTCCTCAGGAAATTTCTCGAGGCATGCGTCATAATGCTGAATTGCGTCCAGCCAGCGGCGATCCTTCTCAAAGGCCTCACCGGTTTGCAATGCGGTGGCGGCATCGGCGGGAACTGTGCCCTCGACCGACTCATCCGCACGGCTCACCGACGACCAGAACACGCCGGCCAAAAGCAGCGCAAAGACACTGAGTGACCACGCCCGGAATTTTGTTGACACGACAGGGTTCGCCTTGTAGAAGCTCCTGATTCTCCTCCCCGCATCAAAGTGCGGGGCGGAGTCCGACTGGCGTCCTGCCGGCGCTGCTGAGCCCTCCTTCGCGGAATCCACTTTTCCGCATTCGACGTGAACCGGGGGCACCATCAGCCGCCCCCGCCCCACCCGAACCTCGCAGCGCGTGTACAATCCTTACGTTATCGCCGGGAAAGTCCAGACTTGAATGAGAATCGGCTCCAGAGCTGCATTTTTGTCTGGTCGATTCCGCGGTGTCGGTACAGCTTACGCAGTCTTCCACAAACACACCGGGGCGAAATCGTCAGCTGAGGCGGTGGATCGCCGCGGTTCGGAAAAGTGAGCAAGATTCGAGACAAAACGCTCAGCCGCTCCCCACTCGGATGCGGATCCCCCCAGCCGGCGTTTCTAAACGTCCTGGCTGACACTCGATCCCCGCCAAAGGCGAACGGTGCGGCGTGAGCCCCGCCGAGATGAAGACTTTGAAGTGAATATCAACAGTCCCGGATATCTTGGAGGGCTGGCAACCGCCGGTTGGTGAGGGGTTTGGCGTGTTTTTGGCCCCCTCATCCCCGACCCTTCTCCCCCCGGGGGAGAAGGACGAAAATGCGCGGCGGAACTTGATAGTCCGCTCGCACTCGCCTCTGCATTTTTCGTGCTCGTGCTCGGAGTGTCAGCATCGTCCCTCGATCTCAGCGTTGCAACCTACATTCCCAGCCGAAAAATGGCCCGGTTGCGACTGAATTGCGAAGCAA